>JBKPSJ010000059.1:0-17610 GCA_046765875.1 Actinomycetota bacterium | reverse complement strand
TCCAGGAGGTGTTCGCCGTCGAGATGACAACCGCGATCGGGACCTGCGGCGGCTGCGGTGCAGCCGGGCCGGTCGGCGCCGTTCACGTCCACCGAGGCGCCGGCATCGTGCTCCGCTGCCCACACTGCGACAACACGCTCGCGAAGATCGTCAAGAATGATTCGCGGGTCTGGATCGACCTCCGAGGAATTCGAACTCTGGAAGTCGCGGTCTAGATCCACTCGTATTGCAAGCAGCCGTCCGAGCGCCGGAAGCGGGCGAGGTAGGCATTCGCCGACTGCTCGACCCCTATGAGGCCCACGTGGCAGCATCGGTCAGTACGAGGACTGACTCAGGCAGGCCGGGGGCGCCTTCGGCGGGTTCCCATCTCTGACAGCCGCGGCGCTTCACCGTGTGGCGGCCAGGATGCGGCGCCGAGCTCGCGTGACACCGAGCGGGCGGCGGATCGCAGCGACGTCACCGCGGCCGGATCGAGCGGCCACTCGTCGGTCGATGCCACCAGTCCGATCGCGCCGATCGCACCGCCGAGCCGATCGCTCAGGACGGCGGCCACGCCGCACTCGCCGAGCACCGCCTCCTCGATCTCCTCGGCGATACCCGTGACGCGGATCTGATCGAACAGGTGGCGAAGCGTACGGGGATCGGTCATCGTCTCGCCGGTCATGCTTCGCAGCGGTGCTCCCTCCAGGACGCCGTCGGATAGCTCGTCGTCGAACGCGAGGATCGCCTTACCCAGTGCACAGGCATGGGCGGGGATCACGATCCCGACTTCTGGCATCTGGCGCGACCCGTCCGGTCGTGGCTCGTGATGCACCACCACGATGTCGTCGATGAGCATCACGGCGGTACGCACGGCCAGGCCGGTGCGACGTGCGAGGTCCTCTGCCCAGGGGGCGGCGCGGGAGCGCAGCTCGAGGGTGTCGAGGTACACGTTGCCCAGGGTCAGCACCGCCGGGCCGAGCCGGTACTGGCCTGAGTCGTGCTCCTGAACGACCATCCGATGGGCAAGCAGGGTGCGGATGATGCCGTGAACGGTTGACGCCGGCAGGTCGAGCCGCTGCGCGATCTCTCCAAGGCTGAGCCTGTGGTCACCCTGCAGGAGGGCGAGGATCCGCAGCGCGCGGTCGACCGACTGGATCACCCGGGTCACCTCATCCTTCGTCGACTTTCGACCAGGGTCTTGTGCCCCCTGAAGGAGCAGCGTACCCTCCGAACATCATTCGACATTATCGAATGATATTCCAATCCTACGCGGTGGCCTGCGGGGCAGACCGCAAGCTGACCGTGCGCCTCACAGGAGGGCACCATGGACGAACCGTTTGTCATCCAGAAGTTGGCGTCGGAGGCCGTCGGGACCGCCTTCCTCGTCTTCATCGGCGTGGGCTCGGTGCCCGCCACGCTCATCGTGAACGGTGACGCGCCCTTCACGATGGCCGACCTGGGGATGATCTCGTTGGCGTTCGCGACTGTCGTGGTCGCGACCGTCTACGCCCTGGGGCACGTCAGTGGGAACCACATCAACCCCGCGGTTACCCTCGGCCTCGCGGTGACAGGAAAGTTCCCGTGGCGGAACGTGCCGGGCTATCTCGGCGCCCAACTGGTCGGGGCCGTCATCGGCGCCACCGCGATCATCGCGGTGCTGGGGCAGAAGGCGAGCGACGTCGGTCTCGGCGTCGCCTCGTACAACGAGGCGGTGGGTGTGCCTCAAGCGTTCGCGGCCGAGTTCATCGGGACCTTCATCCTGGTGTTCACCGTCTTCGGGGTGATCCATCGCAAGGCACCGGCGGGGTTCGCCGGGCTGGCCATCGGCCTCGTCGTCTTCGCCGCGATCATCCCAGTTGCACCGACCACGGGAGCCTCCATCAACCCCGCCCGCACGTTCGGGCCGATGCTGGTGCAGCAGATCGCCGGGGGCACCGTGAAGTGGGAACAGCTGCCCGTCTACCTATTCGCGGAGTGCCTTGCCGGCGTAGTGGCCGCGCTGGCCTACACCGCCCTCGTCAGGCCCGCTCGCCGAGCCGAGGAGGCGCCCGCCGTCGTCCCCGAGCAGGCGTCGGTCACCGGCGTGTAACCGCCACCGTTCACCGAATTCGCAGCCGAAGGAGCAGCCGTCATGAAGAAACTGATCAACGGGCCGGCCGACGTCGTCGCCGAGTCCCTCCGTGGGCTCGAGGCGGTCCACCCGGAGCTCAAGGTCGACCATGAGAACAAGGTCGTCTTCCGCGCCGATTCCCCCCGCCCGGGGAAGGTCGGGCTGGTCTCTGGCGGTGGTTCGGGCCACGAACCGCTGCACGGCGGATTCGTCGGTCCGGGCATGCTCGACGCGGCCTGCTGCGGTGAGGTCTTCACTTCCCCGGTGCCAGACCAGATCCTCGCCGCCACCAACGGCGTCGACGGCGGCGCCGGAGTCCTGCACATCGTGAAGAACTACACCGGCGACGTGATGAACTTTGAGATGGCCGCCGAGATGGCCGGCGCAGGCAGCGTCGATGTCGTCGCGGTGGTCACCGACGACGACGTCGCCGTACAGGACAGCCTCTACACCGTCGGAAGGCGGGGAGTCGGCGTCACCGTCCTGGTGGAGAAGCTGGCCGGCGCGGCAGCCGAGCAGGGCCGGCCGCTCAAGGAGGTGGCCGATGTCGCTCGCAGGGTGAACTCCTCCGGCCGCAGCATGGGTATGGCCCTGACCTCCTGCACCGTTCCCGCAGCCGGCCAGCCGACGTTCGACCTGCCAGATGACCAGATGGAGCTCGGCATCGGCATCCACGGCGAGCCGGGGCGCAAGCGGATTCCGCTCGCGCCCGCAGCTGATATCGCCCAGATGCTCGTCGAGCCGATTTTGGAGGAATTCGACTTCGCAGGCGACGGCGTGCTCGCGTTCGTCAACGGGATGGGCGGTACGCCGCTAATCGAGCTCTACCTGATGTACAACGAGGTGAACCGCCTGCTGTCCAAGGCGGGGCTACCGGTGGCACGGTCGCTCGTCGGAAGCTACATCACCAGCCTGGACATGGCGGGGTGCTCGGTCACGCTGCTGCGGCTGGACGACGATCTGGTCCGGCTCTGGGACGCGCCGGTGAGGACGCCCGCCCTGCGGTGGGGGGTTTGAGCGAGATGACCTCCACAGGGGTGACGACGTTGATCGACGCCACGACGGTCAGGGCCTGGCTGGGCGCCTTCGCCGCGGAGGTCACCGCCAACCGCAACCTCCTCACACAGCTCGATGCGGCCATCGGCGACGCCGACCACGGCATCAACCTCGACCGCGGCATGACCGACGTGATCACCGCGCTCGACGTCCTGGGCGCCGTGTCGCCCGGCGACCTCCTCAAGACCACCGGGATGACCCTGGTACGCACGGTAGGCGGCGCCAGCGGTCCCCTGTACGGCACCTTCTTCCTGCGCATTTCTGCGGCGGTGGGCAACGCTGAGGCCCTGGATCCGGCTCGATTCGCGGCCGCACTGCGAGCCGGCGTGAACGGGGTGGTCGCCCGCGGACGCGCACAAGCCGGAGACAAGACGATGTACGACGCGCTCGCGCCGGCCTGTGACGCCCTTGACGCCGCGGTCGCCGCAGGGCTGGATCTGGCCACCGCGCTGCAGCGAGCGGCCGCGGCAGCGGCCGCGGGTCGCGACGCAACCATCCCGATGCTCGCGCGCAAAGGCCGAGCCTCGTATCTCGGCGAGCGCAGCGTCGGTCACCAAGACCCAGGGGCCACGTCGTCGGCCCTGCTCGTGTCGACGCTGGCGCAGGTTCTGGGCGCGGGGACGACGCAGTGACCGGTCTAGTCGTGGTCTCCCATAGTCGCGCACTCGCCGACGCATCCGTAGCTCTGGCCTCGGAGATGCTGCACGGGTCCCCGGTGCGCATCGGGGTCGCAGCCGGGCTGGACGCAACGACCTTCGGCACCGATGCCACGGCCATCGTCGATGCGATAACGGCCGCGGATGACGGCGATGGTGTCGTCGTCTTGATGGACCTCGGCAGCGCGGTCCTGTCGGCGGAGATGGCCCTGGACATGATCGACCCCGCAGTACGCGAGCGGGCGGTGCTGTGTCCGGCCCCGCTCGTCGAGGGGCTTGTCGTCGCCGCCGTCGCAGCAGCAGGAGGAGCACCTCCTGTGGAGGTAGCCGCAGAGGCGCTCGGGTCGCTGGCGGCAAAACAGTCACAGTTGAACCCCACTGCGGACGCCATCGATCTCGATCCGCCCCACGGCGATGCGGCAGGGACGGCACGGGTCGCGGCCGCACCACACTCGGCCGTCGTCAAGATCCTCAATCCACACGGCCTGCATGCCCGCCCGGCCGCCCGCCTGGTCCAGGAAGCACGGCGGTACGACGCCCAAGTGCAGCTGCGTAACCTGGACGCCGGAGCCGGGCCCGTGCCGGCGACCAGCCTCTCCCGGGTCGCCGCGCTCGGAGCGCTGCACGGCCACCGGGTCGAGGTCAGTGCGACCGGACCTCAGGCGCCTGAGGCACTCGAGCACATCGTTGCCCTCGCCGAGCGCCGGTTCGACGAGCCCGCACCAGCTGCCATCGAGCAGGCTGCCCCGATGACGTACAACGACGGCCCGCTTGCTGCCTCGCCGGGTATCGCCATCGGACCCGCGATCCCCGTCCGCTCGGCCGACGTCGATGTGGCAGACGAGGCGGCCGAAGACGAGATCGCCGAGTGGCGGCGGCTGCGCGCGGCGGTCGCCGAAGTACGACGACAGATCCAGCGCGTTCGAGTGACCGCAGCACGCGAAGCCGGCGAAGGCCAAGCGGGGATCTTCGAGGCCCACCTCATGCTCGTCGACGATGCCGAGCTGCTGGACGACGTACACGCTCGAATCCGCACTGGAGTCCCCGCTCCGCGGGCCTGGCTCGACGCCATCGGCGCGGTCGAACACGAATTCGCAACCATCCCGGATCCGTACCTTCGGGCCCGGGCAGCCGACGTTCACGCGGTCGGCCAGCAGGTGGCTCGCGTCCTGGTCGGAGCGCCCGAAATCCTCATCGACGGCGACGGCGTGGTCATCGCTGACGACCTCACGCCGGCCCAGGTAGCAGGCCTGGACCCGAGTCGGGTCAAGGGCCTGGTGCTCGCCTCGGGGAGCCCAACCGGACACAGCGCCATCCTTGCCCGCTCGCGCGCGATCCCGGCGATCGTCGCGGCAGGCGCGCGCGTGCTGGCGATCCCGGCGGGCTCGACGATCGCGCTCGACGGCGCGACCGGCAAGCTGTACGTCAACCCCGACGAGAACACGCGGCACCAACTCGAGGCGTTGCACGAACGCGCCCGAACCGTCGCAATGCTCGCCCTGGAAGCCGCGCACGCGCCGGCCATCACAGTTGACGGCGTCGAGATCCTTGTCGGAGCGAACATCGGCTCAGTAGCCGACGCACAGGCGGCCGCGGCACACGGAGCGGATCTCGCCGGCCTGGTTCGTACCGAGTTCCTCTACCTCGACCGCCGGGAAGCGCCGACCGTCGAGCAGCAGATCGACGTCTATCGCGCACTCGCCACCGCACTCGACGGCCGCCGACTGACACTTCGCACGATCGACGTCGGCGGGGACAAGCCTCTCCCCTATGCGCCTCACCCGCCGGAGAACAACCCCTTCCTCGGCATGCGGGGGATCCGCCTCGCGCTCGCCGAGCGCGAACTGCTGCACGACCAGCTGCAGGCGATCGTCCACACAGCGCACGAGACCCCGGTAAGCGTGATGTTCCCCATGGTGAGCACCCTCGACGAGCTGCTCGAAGCGCGGCGCCGTCTCGAGCAGGTCATCGAGCTCGATGGCCGCGGCATGCCGGAGGGTCTTCAAGTCGGCATCATGATCGAGGTGCCCGCCACCGCCCTCAAGGCAGAGGCCTTCGCACCACATGTGGACTTCTTCAGCATCGGCACCAACGACCTGACCCAGTACGCGCTCGCGGCCGAGCGAGGCAACCCCGCGGTGGCGGCCATCGGTGACCCGCTCGATCCCGGTGTATTGAGGCTCGTCGAGTCGGTCTGCCGAGCAGCCAGCGGGCGGTGCCTGGTCGCGCTCTGCGGCGAACTGGCCGCAGACGAGAAGGCGGCGGCTCTGCTTGTGGCCCTCGGAGTGCGGGAGCTCAGCGTCGCGCCGGCTTCGGCGCCGCGCGTGAAGCAAGCTGTACGCCTCGCAGCGGCCGCGCCAGACAGCGACCTCTTGCCCCAGTGCCTCACCGCAGCCGGACCGGCCGAGGTGCGGGCACTGCTGGACCTGGACTGACCCTCGCGCGGCTCAACCGCCAAACTCCGACATGGCCGGGAAGCGGGTGCAGATCGGGTCTAGCTGCTCGGCCGGAGGGGCGCCCCCGAAATGGGAGCACCCCTCCGGACGGCCATCGCAGTCCTCTACGGCGCGGCCGCTAGCCCCCCGACGAACGCGGGAACCAGCGGGCTGCCGCGCCCGGTGGTGAGGTCGTAGCCGGCCGTGGTGTCCATCCCAGCGGCGACGGTTCCATACAGCTGATTGTCGTCGAGCGTGACCAGTCCGGCACCCGTGCCGAACGTCTGAGGCACGATGTCCAGGTAGGCCGACGACGGCAGCGAGTACAGCACCGGGTTGAGCTCGCCAACGGGTGCCTTGCCGTGCGCTGCCCGGGCCTGGTTTGCCAGCGCGACAACCCCGGCCAGCTCGGGCGTGGACGCGCTGGTCCCACCGATGATGTAGAAGCCGTTATCGGCTCCGCCGAGGAAGCCGATATAGGTGAGGACGCCACCGTCGACCGCGGCGTTCCACGACACGTCCGGGATTCCGCGCCGGGAGTGCAGCAGGGACGAGGGCAGCCCGGACTGATATGAGGGCTGGGCGAACACCGCGCTCAACCCCCCGCCGGTCGCCGCGGGCAGCCAGTCCTCCTTCCAGACAGCCTCGGTCCGCTCACCGGTCACCCAGTGCAGGTAGGCATCCAAGCAGCCGGCGCCGCCGGAGTTCTCGCAGTCGTAGAACTTTGTGGCGGAGATGGTCGGGTCCCATCGCCACCCGTACTGCAACCACGTGCCGCCCGCCGCCGTCACCAGCGGGTCGGACGCGGGGTAGATCACCGTGGGATGGGTGAACGCTGTTCCCTGCTTGCTGAAGTTGGCCGTACCCCAGTCCCCGGCCGCGGCGATGGGGGTCAGACCCGCGGCGATCGCCTCCTGGTAGACCTGGTGGAACTTGGGCAGCAAGGTGGCCGCGGCGCCATGGAAGGCCTCCTCGGTCGTGCCGAAGCTCTGGCTGAGTACGGCGCCGGGATAGTGATGCGCGGCCCACTCGATCCCCATGAACATGCAGGGCAACCCCTGTACCCCTTGCGTCTCGGCCGGGTTCGCCGCGATCAGCACGATCTTCGCCCTCGGGGCGATGGCGTGGGCCCACTGCAGGTCGAGGCTGGTCTCAAAGGCCCAGTTGGCCTGGATCCCGTGCATCGCAGGGTTGAACGTCGGCGTACCGCACGGGTGCACGATGGTCAGGTCGGTGCGGGGCAGGCCGAATGTGTCGCTGAACGTGTCGAGGTCGGATTGCGCGGTCGGGCTCCCGTAGGAGTCCACAACCACGATCGTCTGTCCCGCGCCAGACCAGCCGGCGTTATGGACGGCATCGACGCCATAGGCAGCAGTGATGTCGTCGGGCGTGTAGCAGTGGATGACCCCACTAGCCAGACAGCCGCTGGTAGACACCGCGACACGCGTGGGGACATGCGGCCCGATCTGGATCTGGGGCACGAACTCGACCCGTTGAGCGGCCGTGCGGGCAGACGCGGTCGGGACGACCGCGAACATGACGACGGCGAACGTGACCACCGCCAACGCCAGTGCGGGCCTCACCCTTCGCATGGATGGCATGAGCAGTCCCCTTTCCTGAACACCAAGCACCAGCAGGCAGACTGCGACGAGATCATCAGGCCACCGCAACCCCCGGAAGGCCCCCAAAATCGACCCACCACCTCCCCTCCGTCCGCAGGGTCCATGCCCGGGACCTGCTAGGAAGCGTCCCGACGCACGCCTTGGCTGACTGCTCCACCGGCCCGAGCGCCTCAGCCACGGCCGCCTCCGGCGTCCGAGTTCTCGTCCCAGCCTGAAACGATCCGATCGTACGCTGCCAACGGCCCCCAGAGCAGGCAGCTAAACCGCCGACGGTGGCGTCATGAAGGCCCGCGGGGCGGGCGTGGCGTTCAGGAATCAGTGACGGGGTGCATCGGGTCATCCCTCGCGTCGTGGGAGGTCGGCCCGGCGCGCGGGGTGCGGTCACCGGGCGACCCACATACGCCTCGGCCTGCCCGGCCCTCGACGCGGGAGCCCGCCGGACGCGGGCAGCGACTACCGCTGGAGCACGCGGCGCCCAGTGAGCCGGGTCGGCACGATCCGCGCGAACTGGTTGCGCACCCCGACCGCCCACGGCTTGGGGTCCCGCGGTCCCCACAGCTCCACGAGCAAGTCCGGGTCGTCAACGAGCTCGGCGTCCCCCACCGCCAACACGCTCCAGCCACGCTGCTGGAACTCGTCGATATCGTCGATCTCAAAAGCGACTTGAGCGTTGCGCATCGCGTTGGCCAGCATGGCTGTCGGCGGCAGTGCGGAAGAAAATGCTGCGCCGGTGGTAGACGTAGTTAACCGGGAGCACCTGCGGACCGTCCGGGCCGTTGAAGCCGACCCGACCCACCGACATAGCCGACAGCAGGTCCTCGCACTCCCCGGGCGGCAGGTTCTGGAACAGAACGGGCTCGAACCAGCGATCGTTGCGGTCGTCCCTGGTCATCTCATATAGGTACCGCGGCTGGGCCGATCGACGGATCGGCCATAGGTCCCGTACCGGTGGGCCGATGTGCAGTGCAGCCCCTGGTCACTGCCGGATCGCGACGTGACCGACCAGGTCGTAGTCGCGGCTGCCGTCCCGGACAACAGGGACCGGCAAGAGGCCGATCTGGTGGTGGTACCGGACGGTCCGCACCGTCGTTCCGGCGAGATCGGCCAGCTCCTTGACTCGCACACGTTGACCTGACACGCGCTAGGCTGGCATACTTGGTATGCAATACTTGGTATGGAGGTGCTGGTGTCTGTTCGTCACAGCCTTCTTGCATTACTAGCCGCGGGGCCGATGCACGGCTACGGGCTCAAGACCGAGTTCGAGGCCGCGACCGGGGATGTTTGGCCGCTCAATGTCGGGCAGGTGTACACGACCTTGGGGCGCCTGGAACGGGACGGGCTGGTTACCGCCGGGGCCGATGCCGAGGGCCAGAAGGTGTACGAGATCACCCAGGCCGGGCGGAATGAGCTGCGTCGGTGGTTCGAGACGCCGGTGCCGCGCGAGGTGATCCCCCGCCAGGAGCTGGCGATCAAGCTGGTGTTCGCGATGCGGTCCGGGGTGGCGGACGTCGTCGCGACCTTGCAGCGGCAGCGGGTGGCGACGGTGCGGGCGCTGCAGGACCTTACCCGGCTGAAGGCCGAGGCCGAATCCGGCAGGGACATGGCCTGGCTGTTGATGCTCGACGCGCTGGTCTTCCAGGCCGAGGCCGAGGCGCGGTGGCTCGATATGTGCCAGGCGCGGCTGGCGCGGGAGAACCTTGCCGCGGGCACGCTCCGGCGGCATCCAGAGATGCCGGCCGACCGAGCGGCGCAACGGAGCAGCTGATGACGGTGCTCGAGATAGACCGGGCGGGGCGGGTCTTCGGACGCGGGAACCTGCGGGTGGTGGCGCTGGACAAGGTGTCGCTGCGGGTCGGCGCCGGCGAGTTCGTGGCCGTCATGGGACCCAGCGGGTCGGGCAAGTCGACCCTGCTGCGGCTGGCGGGCGGGCTGGACCGGCCGACCGGCGGCCGGGTCCTGCTGGCGGGCCATGACCTGGCCAGCCTGGACCCGACCGCCCTCGCGGAGGCGTGGCGGCGGCAGGTCGGCTTCGTGTTCCAGGAGGCCAACCTGCTCGCGTCGCTGACCGCCGCCGAGAACGTCGCGCTTGCGCTGGAGCTGGATGGCGTCAGGCCGAGGGCGGCGATGGCGGGCGCGCGCGGCCTGCTGGACTCCCTTGGCCTGGGGGCGGTCGGCGGGCGGTTCCCCGGCCAGCTCTCGGGCGGTGAGCAGCAGCGGGTGGCTGTTGCCCGGGCGGTCGCCGGGGGCCGGTCGCTGCTGCTGGCCGACGAGCCGACCGGTGCCCTCGACGCGCTCAGCGGCGAGTCGGTGATGGGCCTGCTGCGCCAGCGGTGCGCAACCGGCTGCGCGGTCGTGCTCGCCACCCACAACGTCCGTCACGCCGCCTGGGCCGACCGGGTGGTGTTCCTGAACGACGGCCGCCTCGCCGGCGAGGCGGGTCCGCCCGCCGGTCCGGAATGGCTGCTGGAACCGGGGCAGGCCTGGTGACCGGCACGGCCACCACTCCGGTCATCATCGAGCTGGTCGGCGTGGAGAAGACCTACCGCAGCGGCCGGGTCGGGTTCCGCGCGCTGCGTGGCGTCGATCTGACCATCGCCACCGGCGAGATGGTGGCGATCACCGGCCCGTCGGGCAGCGGCAAGACGACCATCATCAATCTCATCGCCGGCATCGACCTGCCCACCGCCGGCACGGTGACGGTGAACGGCAGCCGATTGGACCAGATGACCGAGGAGCAGCTTGCTGTCTGGCGCGGCCAAACCATCGGCGTCGTCTTCCAGTTCTTCCAGCTGATGCCCACGCTCACCGCAGCGGAGAACGCCGCGCTCCCGCTGGATCTCGCCCGGATCGGGGCGGCTCGCGAGCGCAAGGCCGTGGCGAGCCGTCACCTCGCCGCGGTCGGGCTCGGCGATCGCGGCGACTCTCTGCCGCTGGAGCTGTCCGGCGGGGAGCAGCAGCGCGTCGCGATCGCCAGGGCGATGGCCTGCGGGCCGCCGATCCTGCTCGGCGACGAACCCACCGGCAACCTCGACACCGGCTTGGCGCAGGATGTGTTCAAGCTACTGAAAGGGCTGAACGACGACGGCACCACGGTCGTGTACGTCACGCACGACCGGCCGCTTGCCGCGCTGGCATCCCGGACCGTCACGCTTCGCGATGGCCTGATCGTCGACGACACGGGGCGGCGGCCGTGAGCACGCTGACCCGCAAGGCCTGGCGTGACCTGACCCGACACCGCGCCCGCACGGTGCTCGCCGCCTCCACCCTTTGCATCGCCATCGCGAGCGCGGGCTTCGTCGCCGTGCCGAGCCTGCTGAACGCGGCGATGAACGACCAGGTCCAGGCCAGCCATCTGGACGACGTCGAGCTGTCCACCCGCACCCTTGACCTGACCCCGGCTGAACTCAGCGCGCTCGGTCACCTGCCCGGCGTCGCCGCCGTCGCCGCCGGTCTGGGGTACGTGACCGCGGCAACGACCGGCAACGGCACCCGGAACGTCGAGATCATCGGCGGCGACCTGGCGTCCTCGCCGGTCGATACCGTCCCGCTGCTCACCGGGCACATGCCTGGACCGGGTGAGGTGCTGGCCGACGCGGCTAACGGCAGGGCCGCTGACCTCGCCTTCCCCAAGGGCGGCACGATCGAGGTGCGGGCCGCCAGCGGCGCGCTGGTGTCGCTGAGCGTCAGCGGGACCGGGATGAACCTGGCCGCAACCCCCGGTGCCAACGGCTCGACCACGGCAGTCTTCTACACCACGCGGGACACGGTGGAATCGCTCGCCGGCGTCCGCGGTGTCAACGGTCTGGCGTTCCGGCTCACCGACGACACCCCCGCCGGGGCCGCCAAGGCGATCACGGCGGTGCGCGCCTACCTGATTGCGCAGACCGGAGCGGACCCGATCACCGCGCTGCCCACCATCAGGGCAGCCGGACAGTGGCCAGGAAAATCCACCTTCGACCATCTCATGGCGCTGCTGTACATCATCACGATCCTCGCTTTCGCCTCCGCCCTGTTCCTCATCGCCGCCACCATGAACACCCTCATCGCCGAGCAGGCCAACGAGATCGCCATCCTCAAGACGCTCGGTGGCCGGCGGCGGCAGATCGCCGGCATCATCGTGCGCACGGCAGCGATGCTCGGCACCGCAGGCGCGGTTCTCGGCAGCATCCTCGGCATCGTCATCGCGTCTGTGCTGGCACGCTATTTCGCCGCGACGATCATGGACGTGTCCGTCGGCTTCGGCATCTCGGTCCCGGTCGTGGTGGTCAGCCTCGTGCTCGGCCCAGCGCTGGCCGTCGCCGCGTCGCTGCCCGCCCTGCGGCGCGCGCTGCGCAGACCCGTCACCGAAACCCTCGCCGGTGCCGGAACCATGGCCTTCGGTGGCGGCCGGCTCGACCGCCTCCTCACGCGCAGCCGCCTGCTGTCGGGGACCGGGCTCTCGGGCGGTGTACGGATGGGAGTCCGCAACGCGCTGCGTCAACAACGCCGCAGCGCGGCCGTGATCGCGCAGGTCGCGGTGGCGGCCGGGCTCGCGATCGCATTGCTGTCCCTGAGCCAGTCGATAACCGCCGTCATCGACCAGACGTTCGCCAACCTCCGCTTCAGCATCGGGGTCGGGCTGACCAGCGGCTCGCCGCCGTTCACCAGCCAGGCCGTCACCATCGCCGCCTCGACACCAGGCATCACAGGCGCCCAGCCCGTCGAGACGAGCGCCGTAAAGTTCCACGGACAGGTCTACCCGGCGTGGGGCATGAGTTCGCAACCGTTGTACACCTACCGGCTGAGCGCGGGCCACTGGTTCACCGCCGCGGACGCCCACACGGCCATCCCGGCGGTGGTGCTCGGCCCCGCCGTCGCGCGCGCCGCCCACGCGAGCGTCGGCCAGGCACTCACCCTCGACACCGCCGCGGGAACTACCCATGTCAATGTCATCGGGATCGACACCGGCGCCAACAACGACGGCGGAACTGTGTACTTCTCGCTGCCCGCGCTGAAACGACTGGATGGCACGGCCGGCGCCGCAAATTCGCTGTGGCTCACCACCACCAGTTCCGACCATGCCGCCATCGACCAGGCGGCTGCCGCCGTCGCGAACCGGCTCACCGCCACGGGCCTCCGTGTCTCCACAGTCAATATCTACGTCCTACAGGCGGATTTCACGGCCACCACCACCGCAGTTCTCACCATCGTCCAGGTCCTGGGCCTCCTGGTGGTCGCTATCACCCTCATGGGACTGGTCAGCGCCCTCAGCATGGCGGTCTTCGAACGGACCCGCGAGATCGGGATCCTGCGCTGTATGGGAGCCAGAGCCCGCCACATCCGACAGGTCTTCAGCACCGAGGCGGTGGTGTTGGCCGCGGCCGGCTGGGTCGTGGCCGTCCCGCTCGGCTGGCTGATCTACCAAGGCCTGCTGGCGCTCATCCTGCACAACGCCGACCTCAATCTGCCGCCGAGGTTCCCGCCGGTCATCCCGCTGATCACGCTCGCCTGCGTCGTGGCGCTCACGCTCATTGTCATCCGTGGGCCGCTCCGCCGCGCTGCCCGGATACAGCCCGGCAATGCCCTCCGGTACCAGTAACCTGCGATGCGGGTGCTTCGTGAGCTGGGAGATGGTGGCGGCATCGCGCGAGGAGATGCCGCCCGGGCGCTGTCCCGTCCGTAATCGGTGGCCAACTCAGCTGGCTGCATCGTCAGCGTCGGTGACGGCCTTCGGAATTTCATCCGCGGTCGACGCCGTAGTACAGCCCCCCGCCGAGAGCCGTGACGGCGAGGACCGCCGTCTCATGCCCGGAACGTGCGGCGGTAGGCGTCCGGCGGTACGCCGATTATGCGGTGGAAGTGGCGGCGCAGTGTCGTCGCCGTGCCGATGCCTGCGGCCGCGGCGATGGTGTCGACGCTGTCGTCCGTGGTCTCCAGCAGCTCCTGCGCGCGGCGGATCCGTTGCGTCAGCAGCCACTGAAGCGGGGTGGTACCGGTTACCGAGCGGAACTGACGGGCCAGGTGGCGCGAGCTCATGTTCGCCTGGCGGGCCAGGTTCTCCACGGTGAGCGGCTGGTCCAGCCGCCGCATCACCCAGGGGAGAAGGTCGGCCAGGGGATGGCCGTCCTGGGCGGGTACCGGTGTGGTGACGAACTGGGCTTGGCCACCGGCCCGGTGGGGCGGCACGACCAAGCGGCGGGCGACCACGTTGGCGATCGCCGAGCCGTGGTCGCGCCGGACCAGATGCAGGCACAGGTCCATCGCTGCGGCCTTGCCCGCCGATGTGAGCACGCTGCCGTTGTCGACGTACAGCACGTCCGGGTCGACCTTCACACGGGGATAGCGCGCGGCCAGTTCATCGGTGTGGGCCCAGTGCGTGGTCGCGCGCAGCCCGTCCAGTAGACCGGTGGCGGCGAGTACGAAGGCGCCCGTGCATAGGGAGACCACCCGCGCGCCGGACTCGTGGGCCACGCGCAGCGCCTCGAGCAGGTCCGCCGGCAGGTCCGCGTCGACGTCGGCCAAGGCGGGGACGATCACGGTGTCGGCGTGCGTTAGCAGGTCGAGCCCGCAGTCAGGCTGCAGCTGGAATCGGCCGACCCGTACGGCGTGCGTGCCGCACACACTGACGTCGTACCAGGGGCTTGGCAGTCCGGCCGTGCCGGGGCCGAAGACCTCGTAGGCCAGGGCCAGCTCGAAGTGCAGCATCCCATCGGTAGCGGCGATCGCGACAGAGTGCGGGACAGATCTCATGTCGGGAATTGTATGGGTCGTGTCGTTTCGGACACTGGCAACCGATGGACCAACGGGACAGGGTTTCGCCGTGGACCACTTCAAGCACGCGGGAGCCGGAATGGGATCGGATCGGAACGTGGCGGTGTTCGGCGCCTACGGGCACACCGGGCGGTTCGTGGTGGCGGAGTTGCGTGAGCGCGGGTACGTCCCGTTGCTCCTCGGTCGCGACCAGGACAGGCTGCTAGCGCTCGCGCGGGCCCAACCGGGGCTCGAGGCGCGGCAGGCATCGGTCCACGATCCGGCCTCGCTCGACCGCGCGCTGAACAGCGCGGCCGCCGTGATCAACTGCGCCGGGCCCTTCGCCACGACCGCCTTCCCCTTGGTCGAGGCGGCGCTGCGCGTCGGCATCCCGTATGTCGACGTGGCCGCCGAGATCGAGGCGAACCTTGACACGTTCGCGCACTTCGCGGAGCGTGCCCGCGCCGCGGGCACCGTGGTGGTCCCGGCGATGGCCTTCTTCGGCGGCCTCGGCGACCTGTTGGTCACCACCGCGATGGGCGACGCGACGGCGGCGGACGAGGCCCACGTCGCCTACGGCCTGAGCACCTGGCACCCGACCGCCGGGACACGTGCCGCGGGCGCGGTCTCGCGGCAGCGACGCGGTGGCCGCCGTGTCCGCTATACCGGCGGACGGCTGGAGTACCACGACGACGCTCTGCCGACCCTGGAGTGGCCCTTCCCGGCTCCGCTCGGCCCCAGAGCCGTCATCGCAGAGTTCACGATGGCTGACGTCGTCACCGTTCCCAGCCACCTGGCCATCCCGGAAGTGCGCACCTACATGACGGTCGAGGCGGCCACGGAGGTGTCAGCCCCGGACACACCGCCGCCGGCCGGGACCGACGAACGCGGCCGTTCCGACCAGACCTTCGTCGTCGACGTCCTCGTCAGCTCCGGCGGCACGAAACGCCGCGTGGTCGCCGCCGGGCAGGACATCTATGCCATCAGCGCGCCGCTCGCGGTGGAGGCCGTCGACCGCATCCTCACCGGCCGGACCACGACCACCGGCGTCGCCTCCGCGGGCGCGGCCTTCGACGCCCCGGACTTCCTGCGCGCACTGTCCTCGCACCTCTCGCTGCACGTCCCGTTCGACACGCGTGGCTACCCGGCAGACCCGGGCCGCGATCCCGACCGTGATCAGTGCGGCCGGTGAGCAGGCCGATCACCCGTGCGGCGCGGAAGCTCGGGCCGAGCACGACCTCGCCGTGTCCTCCGGCACCGAGTGCATGGCCCCGCCGCGCCTGGGGTGCATCATGGGATGAGGGACCGTCACAGGCTTGGAGCGAGTGATGCGGGTGCTCATCACGGGCGGTACCGGTTTCATCGGCTCGCACACGGTGGCAGCGGTCGTCCGCGCCGGCCACGACGTACGGCTGCTGGTTCGTCGCCCTGAGCGGGTGGATCCTGCGCTCGCACCGTTCGGGCTTCGTGCCGCGGACATCGTGACCGGGGACGTGCTCGACGCGGCCTCGATGCAACGGGCGGTCGAGGGTTGCGACGCGGTGATCCATGCGGCTGCCCTGTACTCCATGGATCCGAGGGACGGACGAGAGGCCCTCGCAACGAACCGCCGCGCCACCGAGATCGTTCTCGAGGCGGCCGTAGAGGCCCGCCTCGATCCCATCGTCCACGTATCCAGCTACGTCGCCATGCTCCCGAGTCCCGACGTGCTCGACCACGACAGCCCGATCGGCGTCGGCGGGCCCCCATACCCGCGGTCGAAGGCGGAGTCTGAACTCATCGCCCGCCGCCATCAGTCCGAGGGAGCCCCGGTGGTCATCACCCAGCCGGGGGCGGTGGCCGGACCCCACGATCCCTACTTCGGCGACACCGCATTCGTGATTGCCATGATTCTTCGCAACCGGATCCCCTTTGCGACTCCGGGCGGCTGGCCGGTCGCCGACGTCGGCTACGTTGCAGACGCCCATGCTGCGGCACTCCGACCGGGGATGGGGCCACGGCGCTACCTCCTCGGCGGGCAGTACCGGACCTGGCCGGAGCTCTACACCTCGCTACGTCACCTGACCGGGCGTCGTCTCCCGGCCGTCCCGACGCCTGGCCCTGTGGCACGAGCGAGCGGGAGAGCCATGGACGGTCTGCGGCGTGTGGTCCCGTGGCGGCCTCCGTTCGGGTACCAGGAACCCTGGATCATCACGCGCTGCCGCGGCACCGACGATACGACCGCCCGTGGCGAGCTCGGCGTGGAGCCGCCACCCCTCGAGGAGACGCTAGGCGCGACGATCCGCTGGATGGTAGAGGCGGGACACCTCCCGGCGAAGCTGGCGGGAAAGCTTGCTGAAGTCGACCCCGCGGCGGGAGACGCGCACTGACGCCAGAGCAGGCGCTCGACTGTTGCTGTGGCGCGGTAAGCATCAACACATCGTGGTGATCTTCGAGCCGCCATCGCGGATCTGCGGGAAGCGATCGATCTCTGCGTCGCGCACGGCATGCTCGTCGCCTGGCCGTACCAGGTGCCCGCGAACCTCGACGTGCAGCTGATCTGCGACGACTATTCCACCCAGTTCTGGCCAGTTCGCGTACCGCGGGTGGTTGGACGAGCCTGAGCCGGATCGCTCCCTGCTCCGAGCGCATAATGAGCCGGTGAGGCGGCGGATCGAGGACTACGCGTTCTTATCCGATCTACAGACCGCGGCCCTGGTCCACAGGTGGGGGTCGATCGACTGGTGCTGCCTCCCCCGTTTTGACTCCGATGCCAGTTTTGCGGCGCTGCTCGGTCATCCCGAACACGGCCATTGGCTCCTCGCGCCGGCGGTGCCCGGCCAGCCGATACGCCGATATCGCGACGGATCGCTGGTGCTCGAGACGGAGTGGGACACCGCCGAGGGGCGAGTTCTTGTCGTGGACCTCATGCCCCCGCGTGGTGAGGCACCGACCATCGTCCGGATCGTGGAAGGTCTGTCGGGCCGCGTCAGGATCCGATCCGATTTCGTGCCGAGATTCGGCTATGGACGGATTGTGCC
>JBKPSJ010000058.1:0-3460 GCA_046765875.1 Actinomycetota bacterium | reverse complement strand
CCGCGAACCCCTCGTGCGGCGAGCCCGGCTCCCGGGACGCGGCCGCCAGCTGCTGGAAGAGCCGGTGGTACTGCATCGCCTGCTCGCTCTCGAAGAACGCCCACGCCTTCCGCAGTGTCACCGAGTACAGGTCCCCGGTGACGGGCGCGATCCATCCGATGACCAGAGTGCGCTGCTGCCGGCGAGCCTCCTCCAACGCCTCCACTATCAGCTCGTCCTTGCTCCCGAAGTGGTAGACGAGCATGCGGGCGCTGGTACCGACGTCCTCGGCGACCGTCCTCAGCGAGGCCTGATCGAGGCCGTTCACCAGCAGGTGCTCGACGACCGCGCCGAGCAGCGCCTGCCGACGTGCTGGGTCAGGGCGTCGTCCCACGAGTCCAGCATCTCCTCGATCGAATGCGGGCCCGAGTGATCGCCACCCTTGAGATCGCCACCCTTGAGCCACGCCAACCCCGACGTTAGCGTAACATGTGTTACACCTTCGTCGGACTGCAGAGGAGGGCCCGTGCCGACCGACAAGGAAGACCTCCTTCGCCGGAGCTACGCCGCGTTCAACGCGCGAGATGTCGACGCCGCGCTGGCCACGATGCACCCGGACGTCGACTGGCCGGACATGATCGAGGGCCGTCGCATCATCGGTCGAGATGCCGTTCGGAGGTACTGGCTCGCACAGTTCGAGGCGATCGACCCCCGGGTCGAGCCCTCGGCGTTCACGGCGCGGGACGACGATGTGATCGCCGCGGACGTCCACCAGGTCGTTCGCACGCAGAACGGAGATCTGCTCTCGGACCAGATGGTGGAGCACGTCTACACCTTCCGGGACGGACTCGTCGCCGCGATGGACGTGTACGTCGGCGGCGAGCTGGCCTCCGCCGCCCGGGCACCAGCCCTGTAGCCAGTCGCGGCGACGGACGCGTCCCCGTCAGGCGATCGACAGGAGCGAACATTCCCGATGCCAGCAGCGAAGCTCTCACCTTCACCAGCGGCGACGACCGCCTCGTCGGCGTGCTGTACCTGCCGGCGGAGGCGCCGACGGCCGCCGTCGTGACTGCGGGACCGCTCACCTCGGTCAAGGAGCAGGCCACGGGTGCCTACGCGCGGGCGCTTGCCGCGCGGGGCTTCGCCGCCCTCGCATTCGACCACCGGACCTTCGGGGAGAGCGAAGGCGATCCCCGCCAGGTCGAGGACCCGAGGGCAAGATCCGCGACATCAGGGCCGCGGTGAGCGCGCTCGAGGCCAGCGAGCGCACCCGCATTCTGCCGGTCGTGGCCGTCGGCGTCTGCGCCAGCGGCGGGTACATGGCGAGAGCCGTCGCCGACGACCAACGCATCGCGGCGTTCGCCGGCATCGCCGGGGTCTACACCGACGCCAGCGCTTCGCCGGGTCCTCACCGGAGGACCACCGAGCGGCGGCGATCGATCGGGGCCTCCCGGCCGAGCAACGTGGCACGACACGGGCAAGCCCGACACCATCCCCGCGGGCGGGCCGGAGGGCGGGGACGTGGCGATGCCCGTGCGCGAGGCCTACGAGTACTACGGCACGCGCCGCGGGGCGGTCGACAACTACACCAACGGGTTCGCCGTGCAGTCCTTCGCCCACACAACGCCGTTCGACGCCCAGGAAGCCGCGCCGCCGCTCCTGGGCCTGGCCGCGCCGGTCACCGACGCGCTGCTGGGCTGGGTGATCCTCCGCCAGTCGCTGTCGCCGGTCCAGCTCGCCGGCTTCGTGCTTACCCTCGGCGCCATTGCCTACGGGGCAGTGCTCGGCGCCTCGGCCGCGGTGGGCGATGACGGCTCGCGGGAACTACCGGACCGGGTTGCGCACCCGGTAGGCGATGACCAGTGCGTTGCCGTCGGCCGGGCGGGCTCAGCTGGCAGCGTCGAGGGCGGCTCGCTGGTCGGGGGTGAGTTCGAGTTCGACCGCGGCCAGACTCTCGTCCAGCTGGGCGACGGAGGAGGCGCCGACCAGCGGGATCATGGGAATGTCACCGCCCATCAGCCAGGCCAGGACCACCTGGTTGGCGGTCGCTCCGGTCTCGCTGGCCACCTGCTGCAGTGCGGCCTGGCGCACAGGGGTGCCGGCGTGGTCGAGCTCGGTGGGCAAGGGCTTGTCGCCACGGACGTAGGCGCCACCCAGCAGGGGTGAGTAGGCGACCAGGGTGAGCCCTGGTTCGGCTCGCAGGTAGCTGAGTAGGTCGCCGCCGACCACGCCCAGCTGGCCGTCGGGGGAGCGCAGGGTGGGCCGGTCAGTGCGCTGTCGCAGGTAGGTGTGGTGGTACTGCAGCACCTCGTAGCCCGGTAGCCCGGCGGTGGCGGCGATGTTCCGGGCCCGTTCTACGCGCCAGGCCCACTGGTTGCTGACGCCGATCAGGCCGGCGGTCCCCTCGGCAACGAGTCCGGCGAAGGCGTCCACCGTCTCCTCGAGCGGCACCGCGCGATCCTCGACGTGGGCGTAGAGGAGGTCGAGCTGCTCCACGCCGAGCCGTTCCCGGCTGCGCTCGGCGGACTCCCGGATCGCTTTGGCCGACAGCCCCTCGATGTGCTTGCTGAAGGTGGTGCTGGGGGCGAGCGGCCGCCCGCCGACCTTGGTTGCGATCACCACCTCGTCGCCGATCCCCCGGCTGCGGCGCCAGCGGCCGAGCAGCTCCTCGCTCTCGCCGCCCTGGGTGCCGTTGACCCAGAACGCGTAGTTGTTCGACGTGTCGACGAAGCTGCCGCCGGCTTCGACGTACCGGTCGAGCAGGGCGAACGACGTCGGCTCGTCGGTGGCCGTGCCGAACAGCATGGCCCCGAGACTCAACACGCTCACCTCTCGGCTGGTCCCCGGGTCGAGGCCGATCGTGCGGTACCTCATGCGCGCTCCTCTCCGGTTGCGGAGTAGTCACCCGGCGTCCGCGAGCTTGCGCAACAGCTTCGTCAGCTCCCGGCGCTCGTCCTGTGAGAGCGGCGCAAGTACCCGCTCTTGGATCTCGTCGACCACGCGGTCGAGGGCTTGCAGTTGTTTGCCCCCGGCTGGGGTGATCGAGACGATATTGCGGCGCCGGTTGTCGGGGTTGACCGTGCGTTCGACCAGTCCGAATCGCTCCAATTCCCCCAGCACGGCAACGACGTCGCTGCGGTCGAGGCTCGTGCAGCGCCCAAGGTCCGCCTGGCCGACCGGGCCCCATTCCTCCAGCGCGGCGAGCAGCCGGTAGTGGTAGCTACGAAGTCCGGCGCCGCTGGCCGCGAAGCCGGCATTGAGTAGTCCACGTGAGCGGCCGTAGGCGCGGCTGATCAGCCAGGTCGCCCGGTCCCCGATTCGGGACGGGACAGGCATCTGGTGGGACTGCTCGGGCACGGGCCGACGATATCACTTGTTGGTGTCACCAACATGAGCTATGTTGGTGACACCAACATAGAGGAGCCGTCATGAAGACCACCCTGCCCCTCGAAGCCGGGAGCGCCGTCACGAACCCTCCCGC
>JBKPSJ010000057.1:0-44237 GCA_046765875.1 Actinomycetota bacterium | reverse complement strand
GTGGACGGCACCCGGGTCGGCTCGGCCGAGCAACTGTCGACCGCGCTGGGCAAGCACAAGCCCGGTGACAAGGTCGCGATCACCTGGACCACGGCCGACGGCAGCACCCGGTCCGCGACGGTCACCCTGGTCGAGGGACCCGTCGCCTGATCAATCGCTCGATCAATCGCTAGAGCGCACGAAGCAGACCGACGCAGCGGGACGGGAGCACCAGCTCCGCCGCTGCGTCGATCTGTGTCCAGCCGCCGCCGGAGGTGTCGAGGACGACCTCGTACGACGGGGCCCAGGACGCGTCCGGCACCCTCACGGTGAGCGATTCGGCGGCCGCGTTGATCACGAGCAGGAACGAGCTGTCGGTCAACCGGTTGCCCTCCGCATCGGTCTCGCGCAGCGCGTCGCCGGCCAGGAACATGCCGAGCGTGCGCAGGGCGGGATTGTGCCAGTCGTGCGCGGACATCTCGCCGCCGTGCGGAGCGATCCAGGACAGGTCCTTTCGACCGCCCTCGACCACCGGTTCACCTTCGAAGTAGTGCCACTGCCGCAGTGCCGGGTGTTCGCGCCGCAGGGTCAGCAACCGCTTGGTCAGATCCAGGTGATCGGCCCACTCGTACGGCAGTGACCAGTCGAACCACGAGATCTCGCTGTCCTGGCAGTACGCGTTGTTGTTGCCGTGCTGGGTACGGCCGCACTCGTCGCCTGCCACGATCATCGGTACGCCGGTCGACAGCACCAGCGTGGACATCAGGTTCGCCATCTGGCGGCGGCGCAACGCGTTCACGCGCGGGTCGTTCGTCTCACCCTCCACACCGCAGTTCCAGGACCGGTTGTCGTCGCTGCCGTCGCGGTTGTCCTCGTGGTTGGCCTCGTTGTGCTTGTGGTTGTACGAGACGAGGTCGCGCAGCGTGAAGCCGTCGTGCGCGCTGACGAAGTTGATGCTCGCGTACGGATGCCGGCCGTCGTCGCCGTACAGGTCGCTCGATCCCGACAGCCGGTACCCCAGGTCCTCCATCGTGCCGACGTGGCCGCGCCAGACATCGCGCACGCTGTCACGGAACTTGCCGTTCCACTCCGACCAGGGCGGGCCGAAGTTGCCGACCTGGTACCCGTAGTTGCCGATGTCCCATGGTTCGGCGATCAGCTTGACCTTGCTCAGCACCGGGTCCGTACGGATCTCGGTCAGGAACGGGTGCGCGTGGTCGACATCGTGCCGCTCGTTGCGGATCAGCGTGACCGCCAGGTCGAAGCGGAAGCCGTCGACGCCCATCTCGGTCACCCAGTAGCGCAGCGAGTCCAGCACCAGCCGGCGTACCTGCGGGTGTGAGGTGTCCACGGAGTTGCCGGTGCCGGTGACGTCGTACGTCGACCCGTTGGCCGCGAGCCGGTAGTACGCCCGGTTGTCGATGCCGCGAAACGACAGCGTCGGCCCCCCGGTGCCGCCCTCGGCGGTGTGGTTGTAGACGACGTCGAGGATGACCTCGAGGCCGGCCTCGTGGAACGCCGTCACCATCTGCTTGAACTCAGCGACCTGCTCACCGCGGCTGCCGCTGGAGCAGTAGGGCGCGTGCGGGGCGAAGTAGCCGAGCGGGTTGTAACCCCAGTAGTTGACCAGCCCACGCCCGGACAGCGGCGGCTCGGTGAGGAAGTGGTGCATCGGCAGCAGTTCCACGGAGGTGATGCCGAGGTCCGCCAGGTACCGCACGACCGATGGGTGTGCGAGGCCGGCGTACGTGCCGCGCTGATGCTCTGGTACGTCGGGGTGCAGTTTGGTGAAGCCCTTGGTGTGCAACTCGTACAGGACCGTCCGGCCCCACGGCACCGGCCGGCTGATCGGCGGTGGCGGCTCCGACCCGGCGACCACCACGCCGACCGGGACGTGCCCGGCCGAGTCTTCGCCGGAGTAGTCGAAGATCCGTGGACTGGCGAAGTCCAGTTCGCCGTCGATCGCCCGGGCGTACGGGTCGACCAGCAGCTTGGCCGGATTCGACCGCAACCCCTTGGCCGGCTCGAACGGGCCGTGCACCCGGTATCCGTACCGCTGGCCGTGGCCGACGCCGGCGAGGAAGGCGGACCACACCCCGCCGGCTCCGGTCCGGATCAGGTCGGCGTTGCGCTGATTTCCCGCGTCATCGAGCAGGACGAGTTCGACGCGATCCGCGGCCGGCGCCCACAACGCGAACTCCGTGCCGTCGGCGCGCACGACCGCGCCGAGGCGAGACGGGCTCGCTTCGGTGACTGGTTCGCTCGGGGCGGTTGTCGCGTCGGTCACCGGCCTCATTCTGCCTAACCCGGCCCCGACTCGGGACCTTGGGACCGCGCGCCGGAGCAGTCCGGCTGGTCGGGTACCGTTCCGCGATGTGACCGGTGAGTAGTCGGCCGGCCGGCCGGCCGGCCGAGCGACGTGAGGAGCTGGACCATGGGCGAGTTCGTCAACCTGACCATCAGTGGTGGCGTCGGCACGCTGCGGCTGGACCGGCCGAAGATGAACGCGCTGAACGTCCAGGTGCAGGAGGAGATCCGTGCCGCCGCGACCGAGGCCGCCGAGAACGACGAGGTCAGGGCGGTCGTGGTCTGGGGCGGCGAGAGGGTGTTCGCCGCCGGAGCGGACATCAAGGAGATGGCCGACATGTCGTACGCCGACATGGTCCGCCGGTCCGGTCCGCTGCAGTCGGCCCTGTCGTCGGTGGCGCGCATCCCGAAGCCGGTCGTCGCGGCGGTCAACGGGTACGCGCTCGGCGGCGGCTGCGAGCTCGCACTGTGCGCCGACTACCGGATCGCCGCCGAGGACGCGAAGCTCGGCCAGCCGGAGATCCTGCTCGGCGTCATCCCGGGCGCCGGCGGCACCCAGCGGCTGTCGCGGCTGGTCGGGCCGTCGAAGGCGAAGGACATCATCTTCACCGGCCGATTCGTACCCGCCGACGAGGCACTGCGGATCGGGCTGGTCGACAGGGTCGTACCGGCCGCAGAGGTGTACGACGTAGCCGTCGCCTGGGCGGGACAGTTCGCCCGTGGCGCGGCACTGGCGCTGCGAGCCGCCAAGGAGGTTATCGACGCCGGGCTCGGGGCCGACCTGACCACCGGGCTGGAGATCGAGCGGCAGCAGTTCGCCGCGTTGTTCGCCACCGAGGACCGCGGCATCGGGATGCGCTCGTTCGTCGAGAACGGGCCGGGCAAGGCCGAGTTCAAGGGAGCCTGATGAGCAAGCGGGTTGCCACTGAAGAGCAGGTCGAGGCAGCCTGGAGCGACAACAAACTCGCCCAGGTTCTGTACCACGACTGGGAGGCCTCTACGTACGACGAGAAGTGGTCGATCTCGTACGACGAGCGCTGCATCGAGTACGCACGTGACCGGTTCGCCGCCATCGCCGGAACGATGGGCTGGCCGTACGGCAAGTCGCTCGAGATCGGAGCGGGTACCGGCTTCTTCACACTGAACCTGAAGCTGGCCGGTGTGCTCGACGAGGCGCACCTCACCGACCTGTCGCCCGGCATGGTCGAGGCGGCTCAGAGGAACGCGGAGCACCTCGGCTTCACTGTGCACGGCCGAGTGGCCGACGCCGAGAAACTCCCGTACGACGACGGCGAGTTCGACCTGGTCGTCGGGCATGCGGTGATCCACCACATCCCCGATGTCGAACTGGCCTTCCGCGAGATGCTGCGGGTGCTCAAGCCGGGCGGCCGGTTCGTCATCTGCGGCGAGCCGACCCGGTACGGCGACTACGTGGCCCGGCGATTGTCGAGGGCAACTTGGTGGGCGACCACCCGCGTCACCAGGCTTCCCGGCCTGGAGGGCTGGCGCCGTCCGCAGCAGGAGCTGGACGAGTCGTCGCGTGCGGCCGCGCTCGAGGCCGTTGTCGACCTGCACACGTTCGACCCGGACACGCTGGCGCGTATGGCCCGCCGGGCCGGCGCGGAACAGGTCCACACCGTGACCGAGGAGCTGCTGGCCGCCTGGGCCGGCTGGCCGATCCGCACCTTCGAGCACGCCGTACCGGCCGAGAAGCTCGGCTTCGGCTGGCGGATGTTCGCGTACCGCACCTGGCAGCGGCTGTCCGCCGTCGACCGCATCCTGACCAACGTCGTCCCCGACGAGCTCTACTACAACGTCTCGATCACCGGCGTCCGGCCGTAGCCCGCTACAGCCGGCGACGAGGAGAATGCTTCCGTGACGGGCGAGCGGTACCGGTTGATGCGGTGGGCGAATGTGCGGTGGGTGATACGTCACCGCGCTTGGACGCCGTACTACCTGAAGCGGTACTGGCGGTTCGCGGTGTTCCGGCTGCGGCATCCGGAGGTGGTCACCACCGGGTTCGTGTTCCTCGGCAAGGATGTCGAGATCTACATACGCAAGGGGTACGGCCGGCTGGTGCTCGGCAAGTGGGTGCATCTCGGCGACAACACCAAACTGCGTGCGCATGAGGGGACGCTGCGGATCGGCGACAAGGTCGTGTTCGCCAGCGACGTCAGGGTGAACTGCTACCTGGACATCGAGATCGGTGCGTCCACGCTGGTCGCCGACTGGGTGTACATCTGCGACTTCGACCATCGCACCGAGGACGTCACCGTCCCGATCAAGGACCAGGGCATCGTGAAGTCGCCAGTCCGGATCGGGCCGGATTGCTGGCTCGCGACCAAGGTGACCGTGCTGCGCGGCGCGGACATCGGCAGGGGCACCGTGCTCGGCGCCAACAGTGTTGCCCGGGGCACCATTCCGTCGTACAGCATCGCCGCCGGCGCACCCGCCACCGTGCTCAAGGACCGCACGGCCGTGTACGTCGCGACCGCCGGCCGACGCGCGTATCTTGAGGATCTGGGCTTGCGCGGTTACAGGGAGGGGTCGCCAAGTTACTCAGCGGTCGGGCAGTATGTCCCGAACGGCATCGGAGAGGAGACCCGTCATGGCTGAGCGACCGAAGGCGGACGGCAACGGTGACGCAGGGGCGCCGCCGGCCGCCGCACTCGACAATGCGGCCAAGAGGGATGGCTCCGCGACACCGATCGCAGCCGAACGCCGGAGCGCGGATGGCGCCCAGGCCGCCGGCAGCGAGCACAAGCCCGGCAAGCAGGCGAAGCCGGGCAAGGGTTCCACGGCGACCGCGACCCGGCCGGTGGTAGGCAAAACCGCTGAGAAGGCGACGGTCTCCGAGACCAAGGGCCGCGCGGCGCTGACCGCGGCCGGCAGGGGAGTCAGACGGGCGCGAAACCTGATCGCATCGATCGTCTGGCTGACAGCGGTCCTGTGCGCGGCCATCCTGGCTCTCGGCGCCCTGTTCACCGCGCTGTCGCAGACGAACGAGCGCAACGAGATCGTCCAGTGGGTCCTAGCCCGCGGCGAGGACCTGGTCGGCCCCTTCGGCGACCTCTTCAAGCTCGAAACCGCGAAGAACACCGTCCTGGTCAACTGGAGCATCGCCGCCGTCGCCTACCTGGTCGTAGGCAAAATCGGCGAACGCATCATCCGCCCCTGACCGCGGGACTTCGCGCTCGCCTTCCGCCGCGCTCCGCACGGCCTCAGCGCTCCGCACGGCCTCCGCGCAGAGCCGCGCGGGGGGCTTCGCGCTCCGGCAAGGCTCCGCCACCCCGCCTGACAGTTCGCACCCCCTGCTGGGGTTCGCGGCCCGGTGTGTTGGGGTGCGAACCCCCGACGAGGGCGTGAGGCCGCCTCATGTGCACGTGATAGCGGCTCGCGGCTGCTTGACCTCACCCCGGCCGCCGCGGGGTCCCAGCCGGGCTTCGCCGCCTCGTCTGAGGGTCCGCACCCACTGCTGGGGTTCGCGCCACGGTGTGTTGGGGTGCGAACCCCCGCCGAGGGCGTGAGGCCGCGACGTGAACGCGCTAGGCGGCTCGCGGCTGCTTGACCTCACCCCGGCCGCCGCGGGGTCCCAGCCGGGCTTCGCCGCCTCGTCTGAGGGTTCGCACCCCGTGCCGGGGTTCGCGCCTCGGTGTGTTGGGGTGCGAACCCCCGCCAGGGGCGTGAGGCCGCGATATGTGCACGCATGAGAGGCAACTCCCAAATGCCGGCATCCCTCCCGCGGGATGCTGGCGCCTCGGGTCGGCGCTCGTACCACCGGGAGCCATGGAGGCGGCGACCTGGTTCAGAGCTGGTGTCTGGTTGCGACGAGGATGAGGTCGAGGGCTGTGTCGTCGGCTGGGCGGATTGTGAAGTCTGCGTATGTCGTTGAGCGGACGAGGGTGGTGAGTTCGGGCGGCCAGGTTTCGGGTGGGCCAGCCAGTTGGGCGGTGACGCAGGGGCCGTGCTCGGATTCCCAGGCGGTCAGTCGGGGGCCGTGCCAGAGGCCGAGGACCTGCTCGACGCGCAGGTGAGGGGCGACGAGGTCTGTGAGTTCGGCGACTGTCAGTTCGCGGGTGTGATACGAGTTGCCGGGCGGGAAGGTCAGCCGGTTCGGCGTCGAGAGCACGACAGTGCCACCGGACCGGACCACCCGGGCGCATTCGGCAACGAAGGCCGGCTGGTCCCACAGGTGCTCGATCGTCTGCATCGAGACAACCAGGTCGTACGCCGCGTCGGCCAGACCCTGCTGGACCAGATTCCCTTGTACGCAGGCGATCGCTGGATAGGTTCGTCGCAGATGTGTGAGCGTCGGCGGGTCGTAGTCGAGGGCGTGCACCGTCGTGTTGAGCGACGTACGGAGCAATTCGGCGCCATAGCCCTCGCCGCAGCCTGCGTCGAGCACCCGCCCGGTGCGGCCGGCGCCGAGAGCCGCGACCCAGCGGTACGCCGCCTCGTGCCGGGCGTACCAGTAGTTCTCGTGCCAGATCCCGGGCGCAGTCCGTTCGCCGGTCAGCGGTAACGTCTCGCTCACCATCCGAAGCCTAGTGATCGATCTCGCACGGCCTCTAAGTTCACCGGTGAGTAACATCCGTGGCAGGCTGGGAGCGACCATTACCAGAAGGGGTCCCACAGCTTATGAAGATCGTCGTCTGCGCGAAGTATGTGCCGGATGCCACCGCGGAGCGTACGTTCCGGTCCGACGACAACACTGTCGACCGCGCGGCTGTCGACGGACTGCTCTCGGAGCTCGACGAGAACGCCATCGAGGCCGCGCTCACGATCGCCGAGAACGCCGGCGAGTCCGAGGTGACGGTGCTGACCATCGGTCCCGATCAGGCCGCGGACGCGGTCAAGAAGGCGCTGCAGATGGGCGCCGACGCCGGTGTACACGTCGTCGACGATGCGATCCACGGTTCGGACGCGCCGGCCACCTCGCTGGTGCTCGCCAAGGCGCTGGGCAAGCTCGAGCACGACCTGGTCGTGTTCGGGATGGAATCCACTGACGGCACCATGGGTGTGCTGCCGGCGATGGTCGCCGAGCGGCTCGGGCTGCCGGCGGTCACGCTCGGCTCGGATATCGCCGTGGATGGTCAGACGGTGCGGATCCGCCGCGACGGCGACACCGCCAGCGACACTGTCGAGGGCACCCTGCCGCTGGTGCTGAGCGTCACCGACGCCGCCAACGAGCCGCGGTACCCGTCGTTCAAGGGCATCATGGCCGCGAAGAAGAAGCCGGTGCAGACCTGGTCACTGGCCGACCTCGAGATCTCCGCGGACCGGGTCGGCGGCTCGGCCGCCTGGACCGAGGTCACCGAGGTGACCGCCCGGCCGCCGCGCAGCGCCGGAACGATCGTCACCGACGAGGACGGCTCCGGCGCCGCTCAGCTCGTCGACTTCCTGTCCACCAACAAGTTCCTCTGAGGGGCAGCCCGATATGTCGAATGTTCTCGTTCTGGTTGACCACGCCGGCGGCACCGTCCGGAAGACGACGCTGGAGCTGCTGACGATCGCGCGCGGCCTTGGCGACCCGGTCGCGGTCTATATCGGCGAGGGTGCCGAGGGTGCGCTGCCGGTGCTCGGTGAGTACGGCGCTACCAAGGTCGTTGCCCTGAGCAACCCCGAGCTGACCCAGTACCTGGTCGCGCCGAAGGCCGAGGCGCTGTACCAGGTGGCGGAGAAGCTCGAGCCGAGCGCGGTGCTGATCTCCTCGAACGCCGAGGGCAAGGAGATCGCGGCCCGGCTGGCGATCAAGCTCGAGTCGGGCCTGATCACCGACGCGGTCGATGTCGAGGCGGACGTGTCCGGCGGGGTTCCGGTGACGACCCAGTCGGTGTTCGCCGGCAACTTCGCCGTACAGGCCAAGGTCACCAAGGGCACCCCGATCATCACCGTGAAGCCGAACGCGGCCGCGCCGCAGGTCGCCACCGGCGGTGACATCGAGCCGCAGGTCGAGGAGTTCGACGTCACGATCTCCGACCTGGCCAAGACCGCGAAGGTGACCGACAGCAAACCGCGCGCCGCGACCGGACGGCCGGAGCTGACCGAGGCCGCGATCGTGGTTTCCGGCGGCCGTGGCACCGGCGGCGACTTCGGCCCGATCGAGGCGTTCGCGGACTCGCTCGGCGCGGCGGTCGGGGCGTCCCGGGCGGCCGTCGACGCGGGCTGGTACCCGCACGCGTACCAGATCGGCCAGACCGGCAAGACCGTCTCGCCGCAGTTGTACGTCGCGGCCGGCATCTCCGGCGCGATCCAGCACCGCGCGGGTATGCAGACCTCGAAGACGATCGTCGCGGTGAACAAGGACAGGGAGGCGCCGATCTTCGAGCTGGTCGACTTCGGCGTCGTCGGTGACCTGCACAAGGTCCTGCCCGCGGCGACCGAAGAGGTCCAGAAACGCAAGGGCTGAAGTCCCCGGAGTCCGGCTCGGTTCGGCGGAAGGATGAGGGTCGAACTACCCTTGAACCCGCTATGACCTATCTCGACCACGCCGCGACGACGCCGATGCGACCGCAGGCCATCGAAGCGATGACGCGGGAGTTCGGCCGCGTCGGTAACCCGTCGTCCCTTCATCGCTCGGGCCGGGTCGCCCGCCGTACCGTCGAGGAGTCCCGCGAGACCCTCGGCGCGGCGCTCGGTGCGCGGCCGAGCGAGATCGTGTTCACCTCCGGCGGTACCGAGGCCGACAACCTCGCGGTCAAGGGCCTGTGGTGGGCCCGGCGGGCCGAGGACCCGCGCAGGCGCCGGATCCTGATCGCCCCGATCGAGCACCACGCGGTGCTCGATCCGGCGATCTGGCTGGCCGAGCACGACGGTGCCGAGATCGACTGGCTGCCGGTGGACGAGCTCGGCCGGGTCGGGGTCGAGGGCGTCCGGGCGGCGATCGAGCGCGAGCCGGAGTCGGTGTCGTACGTCAGCCTCATGCTGGCCAACAACGAGGTCGGCACACTGCAACCGGTCGACGAGGTCACGGCGCTCGCGCACGAGTACGGCATTCCGGTGCACACCGACGCGGTCCAGGCGCTCGGCCAGGTGCCGGTCGACTTCGCCGCGCTCGGCGTCGACGCGATGACGGTCACCGCGCACAAGGTCGGCGGACCGGTAGGAGTCGGCGCCCTCGTCGTACGACGTGAGACGACGCTCGTACCGGTGCTGCACGGCGGCGGTCAGGAGCGGGACGTGCGGTCCGGCACGCTGGACGCCCCGGCCGCGGCGGGATTCGCCGTCGCCGTGGACATCGCGGTCGCGTCGCAGCCGGACGAGTCGGTCCGGCTCACCGGGTTGCGCGATGCGCTGATCGGGGGCGTGATGGCCGCCGTACCGTCCGCACGGTTGTCCGGGGATCCGGTACGCCGGCTGCCGGGCAACGTACATCTGTCGTTCGCCGGCTGTGAGGGCGACTCGTTATTGCTGCTGCTCGACGCGCGCGGCATCGAGTGCTCGACCGGATCGGCCTGCAATGCAGGTGTGGCCGAGCCGAGCCACGTACTCCTGGCAATGGGGTATGACGACGAGCGGGCCCGCGGGTCGCTGAGGTTCACCCTCGGGCACACCAGTACGCAGGCCGATATTGATGTAGTGCTGGCCGACATCGGCCCGGTGGTCGAGCGAGCGATCTCCGCCGGGCTGCAGAACGTCGGGAAGGCGAGCTGATGCGCGTTCTCGCCGCCATGTCCGGCGGTGTCGACTCCGCTGTGGCCGCGGCCCGGATGGCCGAGGCCGGGCACGACGTCACCGGTGTGCATCTGGCGCTCTCACGCAACCCGTTGTCGTACCGGAGCGGCGCGCGCGGCTGCTGCACGCTGGAGGACTCGCGGGACGCGCGCCGCGCCGCGGATGTGATCGGCATCCCGTTCTACGTATGGGATATGGCCGAGCGGTTCCACGCCGATGTGGTCGAGGACTTCGTCTCGGAGTACGCCGCCGGGCGGACGCCTAACCCCTGCCTGCGGTGCAACGAGAAGATCAAGTTCAGCGCCGTACTGGATCGTGCGCTGGCACTCGGGTTCGACGCTGTGGCGACCGGTCACTACGCGCGGATCGTGGACGGCCGGCTGCACCGAGCTGTTGATCATGGCAAGGACCAGTCGTATGTGCTGGCCGTACTGACCGAGGCTCAGCTCTCGCATGCGTCGTTCCCGCTGGGAGACACGCTGAAGTCCGAGGTACGATCCGAGGCCCACCGTCGCGGGCTGGCGGTTGCGGACAAGCCGGACAGCCACGACATCTGCTTCGTTGCCGACGGCAACACTCCGGACTTTCTGCGGCGCGAGCTCGGCTCGGCGCCGGGCGACATCGTCGACACCTCTGGTACGAAGGTCGGCTCACACGACGGGACCTACGGCTTCACCGTCGGGCAGCGCAAGGGGCTTCGGATCGGTACGCCGGCACCGGACGGCAGGCCCCGGTTCGTACTGGACATCTCGCCGGTGTCGCGGACTGTCACGGTCGGCCCGCGCGAGGCCCTTGCGGTGGATGGGTTGATCGCATCCGACCCGCGCTGGTGCGGGCCGGAGCCGATCGGGCCCACGGCCTGCGGCATTCAGTTGCGCGCGCACGGCGAGGAGGTACGCGGGACCGCGCGGCTGGACGGCGACACGCTGCGGGTCTCGTTCGACGAGCCGGTCGGTGCGGTTGCTCCAGGCCAGGCGGTGGTGCTGTACGACGGCACCCGGGTGATCGGCTCGGCGACGATCGACGCGGTAGACCGCGTGGCGGCATGAACCTGTACACCGGGGTCGGCTCGATGCCGGGCGAGGACATCCGGGAGACCGTCCAGCTGGTCCTCGGCGAGGTGCCGCTGCCGTTCCTGCCCGAGCTGCCGGCCCGCCCGTACGGGGACATGGTCAGCCGGGCGGTCGGCGTACTGGCCGAACTGGGTGCGGACCTCCAACCGGCCGGCTGGCGGCTCACCGGTGGGCGGGCCGGTCTGGATCAGCGGCGGGCGCGGTCGCTGCTGAACCAGGACCTGGACGCCCTGGAGGAGTTCGCCGGCGAGCACGACGGCCCGCTCAAGGTGCAGCTGACCGGTCCGTGGACGCTGGCGGCTACAGTCGAGCGGCCGCGCGGCGACAAGGTGCTGGCCGATCACGGCGCTCGCCGCGATCTGGCCGACGCGCTGGCCGCCGGACTCGACGAGCACGTGACCGAGCTGCGCCGGCGGGTGCCTCGGGCTCAACTGGTCGTACAACTCGACGAGCCGGCGCTGCCGTCGGTGCTGGCAGGTGCGGTGCCGACCGCGAGTGGCTGGGGCAAGCATCGCTCTGTCGACGAGCCCGGTGCGATCGACCTGCTCCGGCGGCCGCTTTCCTATGTCAACGGTGCAGACACAGTGCTGCACTGCTGCGCCAAGAATCCGCCCGTCGCGATCTTCCGCAAGGCCGGCGCGGACGCGGTCTCGGTCGACCTGACCCTGACCGACCACGCGACCTGGGACGACATCGCGACCATCGTCGAGGGCGGCGGAGCCGTGTATGCGGGGGTGGTCCCGACACGCGGGTCGCTGCCACGGCCCGAGCAGCCGGCCTCGGTCCTGACCACACGCTGGCTCGAACTCGGCCTACCCGCCAAACAACTCGCCGACGTCGTCATCACCCCCGCCTGCGGCCTGGCCTCAGCCACCCCCTCCGGCGCCCGCGCCACCCTCGCGCTGACTCGCCGCACCGCCGAAGTGGTCGCCGAAACCGCCAACACCTAGCCACGAAGCCAGTTTGTTCACGCGGAACCCGGACGATCTCAACGGTCTGGAAGAACTCGTCGACATCGTCGCCGTGTGAGTGACCCTGGCGTCGAACTCGCCTGGGCGTCGGTGGGGGGCAGTAGGTTTTGGGCATGAGCGATGGGATTCCCGAATCGACCGGTGCCGAGCAGGCCGCGGCCCCGCCGGAGGCGCGCGACCGGCACGCCGAGCTGAGCCAGGAGATCGAGGAGCACCGCTGGCGCTACTACATGGCCCAGGCGACGATCTCCGACGCCGACTTCGACGCGATGATGCACGAGTTGGAGGGTCTGGAGGAGCAGTACCCGGAGCTCCGTACGCCCGACTCGCCGACGCAGAAGGTCGGTGCCGCGATCTCGACGCTGTTCACCGCGGTCCAGCACCCGTCGCGGATGGAGAGCCTGGACAACGCGTTCTCCGCCGAGGAGATGCTGTCGTGGACCAAGCGGCTGGAGCGCGAGGCGACCGCCGACGAGATCACCACCAGCGGCTTCCTGTGCGAGCTCAAGGTGGACGGTCTTGCGCTCGACCTTGTGTACGAGAAGGGCCGGCTGGTACGCGGCGCCACCCGCGGCGACGGCCGTACCGGCGAGGACGTCACCCCGAACGTCCGAACCATCAACGACATCCCGAACCAGCTCAAGGGCAAGGAAATACCCGATGTCCTCGAGGTGCGCGGCGAGGTCTACTTCACCGTCGAGGACTTCACCCAGCTGAATGCCGAGCTGGTCGAGGCCGGCAAACCACCGTTCTCGAACCCGCGCAATTCCGCGGCCGGCTCGTTGCGGCAGAAGGATCCGCGGATCTCGGCGAGCAGGCCGCTGCGGTTCGTGGTGCATGGTCTGGGCAAGGTCGACGGCTATCGCGTCACCAGACTGTCGGCGGCGTACGACAGCCTGAAGAAGTGGGGCCTCCGCGTCAGCGAACGGGCCAGGCACGTCGAGACGATGAAGGCGGTCAACGAGTACATCGCGTACTACGGGGAGAACAGGCATTCGGTCGAGCACGAGATCGACGGCGTGGTGGTCAAGGTCGACCAGATCACGCTCCAGAACAGGCTCGGCTCGACGTCGAAGGCGCCGCGCTGGGCGATCGCGTACAAGTACCCGCCGGAGGAGGTCAACACCAAGCTGCTCGACATCAAGGTCAACGTCGGGCGCACCGGTCGGGTGACGCCGTACGGCGTGATGGAGCCGGTACGCGTGTCGGGCTCGGTGGTCGAGTTCGCCACGCTGCACAACGCGAACGAGGTCGAGCGCAAGGGGGTGCTGATCGGCGACACGATCGTGCTCCGCAAGGCCGGTGACGTGATTCCGGAGATCCTCGGCCCCGTCGTCGACCTGCGCGAAGGGTCGGAGCGGAAGTTCGTGATGCCGACCGAGTGTCCGTCCTGCGGCACGACGCTGCGTCCTGAGAAGGAGGGTGACGTCGACATCCGCTGCCCGAACAGCCGGTCGTGTCCGGCGCAGTTGCGCGAGCGGATGTTCCACCTCGCGGGGCGGTCGGCGTTCGACATCGAGGTGCTCGGGTTCAAGGGTGCCGACGCGCTGATCGGCGACGGGCTGGTCACCGATGAGGGAGACCTGTTCGGGCTGAACGAAGCCGCGCTCAAGAAGAGCTCGTTCTTCACCACCAAGGCCGGCGAGCTGTCGGCGAACGCGCAGCGGTTGCTGCAGAACCTCGAGCAGGCCAAGTCCAAGCCACTGGAGCGGGCGCTGGTGGCGCTCTCGATCCGGCACGTCGGGCCGACCGCCGCGCAGGCGCTGGCCGCGGCGTACGACGACATCGACGGGATCCAGAACGCGACCGAGGAAGAGCTGGCCGGCGTCGAGGGTGTCGGGCCGACCATCGCCGCTGCGATCGTCGAGTGGTTCGCGGTCGACTGGCATCGCGAGATCGTCGACAAATGGAAGGCGGCCGGGGTACGGATGCGCGCCGACCGGTCGGCGCCCGACCAGCCCCAGACGCTGGCGGGGCTGAGCTTCGTTGTCACCGGGACGATGGAGGGGTTCACCCGCGACGAGGCGACCGCGGCGATCCAGTCCCGCGGCGGGAAGGTGTCCAGTTCGGTGTCGAAGAAGACGTCGTTCGTGGTGGTGGGGGAGTCGCCGGGGTCGAAGTACGACAAGGCCCTGCAACTCGGCGTACCGGTGCTGGATGCGGACGGGTTCGCCGTACTGCTGAACGACGGGCCGGACGCCGCGGCCCAGGTCGCGGAGACCGCCGGGAGCACGTGACCGGCCGTGTCACTTGAGGCAGTCCAACGCGCGGTCCGGTGACCTGACCCGTTGCTAGCGTCTGTTCGTTTCTCGACGGCACCAATCACCGGGCTCGGCCGTCCGAACGTTTCGCACGTCCCGAGATGTCCGCGCGAAGGAGAGCACATGACGACGCCGCCGCAGGGTCCCTGGGGGTCCGACCCGTCACGGCAGCAGCCCGGGCAGGGCGGCCGGCATCCCGGACAGGGCGGTTGGAACCAGCCCGGTCAGCAGGGCGGCCAGCCCGGCTGGAACCAGCCCGGCCGGCAAGGCGGCCAGCCCGGCCAGCCCTCCGGCCAGCAGCCGTGGGGTCAGCCCGGACACCAGCCGGAACCGTACCAGCCCAGCCAGTACCCCGGCCAGCAGGGACAGCCGCTCCAGCAGGGACAGCCCGGGCAGCAGCCGCCGGGACAGCCCGCGCCGCAGCAGCAACCCTGGGGTCAGCAGCCGGGCCAGCAGCAGGGCGGCTGGGGTCCGCCGCAGCAGGGTCAGGGCGGGTACGCACAGCAGCCGTGGGGTCAGCCGCAGCATGGCGGCCAAGGTGGCTGGGGTCAGCAGCCGCAGTGGCAGCCGCAGCAGGACGATGGCGGCGGCAATCGGAACCTGTTCATCATCGCTGGCGCCGTCGTCGGCGTGCTCGTCCTCGGGCTGCTGATCGTTCTCGGTATCCGCACGTTCGGCGACGACGAACAGGCCGGCAACGAACCGGGGACCACGCAGACGTCCGACCCGACCGCGAAGCCGACCGATCAGCCGACGAGCCAGCCGACCGGCCAGTCCTCGGTGGGCAACTCCACCGGCCAGGCCAAGACTGCGACCGACGCGCTCACCGGCGCCGGGTACGAGTGCTCCGACCTGTTCAACTCGCCGCAAGGCGGCCACCGCGGCTGCTTCAGGGACGTCGGGACCTCCGAGTCCGAGGCACTGTTCCAGTTCAGCCCCGACGGAGCCCTGATCGGCCTGCAACTGCGCACGTACGACAGCGACAACGTGAACAACGCCAAGAAGTCGTTCGACGAGTTGGTCAACGCTCTCGGCAAGGCGGCCTTCAGCGGTGACGTCCCGAAGATCGAGAACGCGGTCAACGGCGGCCAGAAGAGCGTCGAGATCAACTCCGGCTGGGGCGAGTTCCGGCTGAGCAACAACGGTGACAGCCTGCGGCTGAGCGGCGGCAAGTCCGGTACCGACACCCTCGAGGTGCCGCGCAAGGAGTTCGACTCCAGCGAGGCGGACGTCGAGGCCGCGCTCAAGGCCAAGGGCTACACCTGTACGTCGTACTGCAAGAAGGGCGGCTACCCGTCGAAGGAGGCGTCGCGGTACGTGAGCGCCTTCAGCACCGGCAGCGGCGGTGTGCGCTCGGTGACTGCGAGCGTCTCCGGCGACCAGGGCGCCACCAAGAGCGGGTTCGACAGCGTGGTCACCGACACGTTCGGCACGCTCAAGGGCGCCGACGCGCCAGCTCTGCAGGCCTGGGTGAAGAGCAAGCTCGACGGCAAGTCGCACAGCGGGTACGTCAACGGCTGGCGGGTCGATCTGGCCTACTCCGGCGGAGACTCGTACCAGCGGATCGAACTCCAGATCAAGACCGAATTGTTCTACGTGTGATCCTGGAGCCATGCGAAGGCTCGGGACGAAGCGGGAGAAGTCTCCGCCGACGGTGGTGGCCAAGCCACCGCCCGAGGCGGCGTCCCGCGTCGACGGAGGCGGGCCGTGGGGGCCGACGCCGTTCGAGTTGCCCGATCCGGAGGGCAATCACTCGTCGGTCATGCTGGTCGCCGTCGCGGCCGGTGCCGCGCTCGCGGTGCTCGCGCTGTTCCTGACCTGGTTCTACTTCCACATCACGTAATCGCTCAGCAGGCCTCGGCGCGGCACCTGCTGCGCTGCGGTGGTTTGGGCGTTGACGACCCGCTCCGTGGCTAGGGTGACTGGTTACACCATGAGCGAGATGCCCGAAGGAACCGATCCCGCAGGGCGCCGGCCGGAGCGGCCTGCGTCCGCCTTCGATGACGACCTTTACGAGGTCATCGGGCATGACCCGGCGCTCGCGCCACACGGCCGGTTCGGTCGCCGAGTCCGCGGGCGCAACGAGATCCGCTGGGCGGTTGGGTACGACGGCCACAGGGTCGGCACGATCGTGGCACACCTCGAAGAGGTCCACGATCCACGCCCGGATCCTGGTACGGGGTACCCGCCCCGCGTACCGCTGGGACCGGACGGGCGGCCGCGTGGCTCGCGGCTGTTCGACGCGGGGATCCGCGACGCGTTTCCGGACGAGGTGGAGGTCGACTGGCTGGCGTGGGCCGCGGTCGAGAACGCTCTGGTCGCCGAGCTCCGGCGTGGCAATCAGGTCACCTTGTACAGCCGGGCGGTCACAGATCCGAGCGCCGCGCAACCGGCGCTCGCCGTCTCGATCCAGGTCGTCGATCCACGGTCGGGCCAAGCCGTCCAGTACAGGTTCGCGAGCCTTGCCGAGCACGCCGCGATCAACAACTGGGGCCCGGCTCGCACGCCACCCTTGACCCAACAGTTCCGAGGCCGCCAACCAGCCCACCCGGTGCCGCCGCAGCAGCCGGTAACCGAGCAACCCACCCAACACCTACCTGAGCCCGCCGCCGGCCCGACCTGGTGGACCACCCCAGACCCACACCAACCGCCACCGCAGGCTGGATCGCCGACGCAGCCGGTCCAGTACGCGCCGCCGTCTCCTGTCGAGCAGACCGGCCCGACGGCCCCGATCCAGCCGGGCCAGAACCCGCCGCCCGCACCGCAGCCCGGCCAAACCGGTCCGACGACGCTATCGGGCCAGCACGTTCCCGCGGGTCAGCAGGCGCCGGGCCAGTTCGCGCCGCCGCAGGCGCCTGGTCTGCCACCCCAGCCGCAGCCGTCGGCCGGGCAATTCGCGCCGCCGGGTCAGGGCGGTCAGGTCGCGCCGATGCCGGGCCAGGCCGGGTCGTACGCGCCGCACGGGCAAGCCGGTCAGTTCGGTCCGCCGGCGCAGACGCCGACTGGGCCGGTCGGGACGACTGGTCAGCCGTACGTGGTGCGGGGGGTGCTCGGGGCGGCGGGGCCGGATCCGGTGATGGAGCAGCGGGCGGCCTACGCGCGGGGTGTTCTGGGGACTGCCTTTGGGGTTGTGGCGCCGGGGGCTCTTGCTTTGCACGACGGGAGTATTCGGCTCGGCGAGGATGGCGATGTTGTCGACAGGGCGACGATCGAGCAGATGAGCGCTGAGCTCGCCCGGCGCGCCCAGGAGCAGGCCACCGGGCCTCGGATGCTCGCCGAGGCCGTCGCGATGCTCGGCGATCATGCTGCGCGGATCAACGGTGAGTCGCCCGCCGACGGTGCGACTCAGGCGCTGGATCTACTGCTCGACGTCCCGTTCCTGCCCGACCGGAACCGGCTCGAGGCGGAGGCCGTGCTTCAGCAAGTGCTCGCCAGCACCTCCGCGCCCGCACCTACAGGCGATCGGCCGCCGCGGATGTCCGCCGTCGTCGCGGCGGCCGAGGAGATCAGCCGCGATGCGAGGATGCTCGACGCCACCCGTCCGGCAACTCCTGCGTTGGGCAGGCACAGGCATGCGGTCGGCAGCCATCATGCGCGGGCCGGCCGCACCGTCGGCGTGCCGCGCATCGAAGGTGCCGCGCGCCCCACCTTCGAGCCCGAGTTGGCAATCGGCGATGTCCTCGACGGAGTCGGCCAGGTTCGCGCCCAGGACCTCGGCGGCGCGATCAGAGCCGATCCGGTACGACAGGGCCCGACGGCGGCCGTCGACACCGAGGACTTCGGGCATCAGCACTTCCGGGTCGAGCTCGGCCGGCCGGGCTGGCGACGCGCCGCGGCAGTTGATGTCCGGTCCGGTACGAGTGCCGACCCGCATGTGCTCCGAGTGTCGCCCACGCTGGCGCGCAACCAGCTCGGCCGGGTCTGGGCGCACGCGATCGGCCATACGCTGCAGGAGAAGGCCGCTGTCCAGGCCGGCGGTACGGGCCTCATCACGCGGGTCCGAGACATAGTCGCCGGGGCGAGCCGGGATCGCTGCGTGACGGCCCAGTACGACGAGTTCCGCCTGCTCGCGCGCAACTGGCAGGAGAACCGCGACGACTACACCCGGTCCCCCCGGGCCGACATCGCGCAGCGGTTGCGCGATCTCGAGCTGAACATCCAAGGGGTGTCGGCGTCGATCGCCAGACGCGGCCAGGCGCCACCGATCCCGCCGTGGGCGGCCGGACCAGTCTCGGTCAACGCCATACCGACGCGGACCGCACCGGCCACCGGCGCCAGCATGAGTGCGGTGGCACATCTGCGGCAGCGGGTGGCGGCGGAAGCCGAGCGGTTGCACGCGGCCGCGACGTACCTCCAAAGCTGTGCGGACGACAAGGACGCGACCGCGGCGGAAGCAGGCCGGCTCGCCGACTCGAAGCGCACAGAAGCGCGGACCGAGGCGGCACTGCTCGACAGCGGCGCCGGCGAACGGGCCAGGCTGCTGACGATCGAGGCCGACCAGGCCGCCGCCAAGCAGGTCCGGCACACGACGATCTCGCAGACGTACGCCGCGGCGGCCGGCCACGCGACCGAGGCCGGCAACACATACCGGAACCTGCTCGCCGAGCTGGACGCGATATCGGCGGATCCGAACCGGCCACCGGCCCAGGCGCAGGCGCTCGCCGCCGAGGCGCAGGGTAAGGCCGTCGCCTGCCGGGAGCGGTTCGAGTCGGTGCTTCCCTCCGGCTTCGTGCTGCCGACCGGCGTCTCGGTCGGCCGGCTGCCGCACCTGAACGCGCTCACCCGGCACATCAACGATGAGCTCAAGAACCGCAAGGTCGGTTTCCAGTTCACCCCCGAGCGCCAGCATCTGCTGCTGCGTTCCGAGCTCGGCCAGGTGCTCGGCGATGGCCTCGTCGTAGCGGCCGGACCGCCCGGTTCGGACGCCGCCAAGCAGGCGCAGGTGATGATCCGGCTCAAGGTCCCGGACCGGTACGACGACACCGCCCGCACCTCGACGCACTCGGAGATGATCGTCGGCCAGCTCGACCAGCGGAACCATACGGTCGCCACCACGGTGACCCGGTCCCGCCAGCTGAAGGGCAAGTACGGGCTGCGCGGAATCCTGTCCGCGATCCCCGCCTCCGGCGCGGTCGGGGCGGTGGCCCACTGGATCAGCCTGGTCGCGCCGCGGGTCGAGCTGGCGGGCAGGCGGGCGATCTCGATGACCACCGTGTCGGCCGCGAACGGCCGGCGCGGCGCGGTCGAGGACATCCGCGGCGAAGCGGTGGCGGCCCGGTCCGACGCGCCGGTGTGGGAGGTACGGTTCCGCGACTCGCCGTTCGATCCCTGGTCCGATGTGAGCACGGTCGACACCAGCGGACCGGATGATTCGCAGTCGATGACGATGCGACTCTCGCACACGTACACGATGCCGCCGGCGCAGCAGACCACGGACCTCGTCAGGGAAGGCGTCCCGCTGGAACGCCGTACGACGATGCCCGAACACGTGGCGAGCCGGGTCGGCAAGATGGACGAGATCTGCGACGAGGCCGCGGTCAAGTTCCGCGAGATGTTCGGCGGCATGGACTCGGTCGCGTACGGGCAGCTGCGCAGCCTGACCAACGAGTGGCCGGGACGGCTGGACGAGGCGGCCGCCCCCGGCGGGTTCGCCCGTACGATCGTGAACAACGGCCGGCCGGTTGCCTGGGTACAGGCCGAGACGAAGCTGATCTGGGACAAGGTCGAGATGGCCGGCGAGTCCAGCGACGCGCACTGGGACGAGCGGGTCCGGGTCAGCATCGCGACCACCGGTACGGCCCAGACGGTCACGACCGCGTCGGACAGGGCGCTCGCCGGCGGGTACGAGTTCGAGGGCATCGGCCCGACCGACCTGGCGATCGGCCCGGGCGGGTCGGCGACCTGGCGCCGCTCCGGTGACGAGGGTATGAGCACGACGGCGAACAAGTACGAGGTCGGCGTCGAGCGGGTCAGGCGGACCCAGGCGTACAAGGCCCGGCTGGTGCACACGCTGACGGTGCACAAGCTCGGCAGCCGGGAGTCGTTCCAGGTCGGCCGCGAGGGCGATGCGCTGCTGCGGATGGCCGAGAGCGACGCGTTCCGGTACGGACTTCCGGTCGCGTCCGATGCGGTGCGGCGCGAGGCCGACGGCAGGGCCCGGTTCCACCCCGACGGCCGGATCCTGCTCCGCGGCGACCCGCAGCCGGTCGGCCCGGAGGTGGTCCGGCCGAGCTGGATGGGAACCGGCGAGCGGCAGTTACGCGGTAAGGGCCCGGGCCAGGTGCCGCTGGTCACCGGAATCGACGAGGCCGCCGTGCTGCGCGGTCTGGAGACCGAGGGGTTGGTCCCGCCGCTGGACGACAAGCTGCAGCCGAAGCTGGCCGAGTTGCCCGACAACTACGACCGCGAGCTGCTCACCAGCCAGCTGGACAACCTGGAGCGGGCCAAGCAGGGCATCTCCGGGATGCGTGCCGGGACCAGCTACGACCAGGCCACCCAGGGCGGGGTCACCGTCCCGCTCGAGCTGCGGCAGTCCGGGGTACGGCATGCGCCGCAGCGGTTCGTCCTGGACCTGACCCTGCGGCAGCGGTTCGAGACCGCGTCCGTGATCGGCGTCAGCGACACCGAGCAGCCGGTGTTCCTCGACATCGAGTCGATCACCTCGGCGCACACGCGCAGCCGCGCGACGACCAAGACAGGCGCCGGCATGGCCGGGTTGCGCGTCGCCCCGTCGTTGCCGCAGATCGGCGCGACCGGCGACCTCCACCTCGGCTCGAGCCACGGCGTCGCCGCAGGCGTCACCAGCAACCGGGTCGGGCTGCGGGAGAGCCAGGCGCTCGGGGTGGCGATCGCCGTACCGCACACCGCGAGCGTGCTGCTGCGGTCGCACGACGGTGTCAAGCCGCTGGCCAGCTCGTCGGGGTACGCGGTGGTGATGGTCGAGGGAGAGCAATGCCGTCCGGTGCCACAGCAGCCGTTCTGGTCGATCCGCGGCGAGGCGGCGCCGGACGTGCTCGAGCGGTTCCGGGTGCTGCACCTGGACGGCGGTGACGCGCTGCAGAAGCTGTGGGAGGCGATGCCACCCGCGACCAAGGCTGACCCGGCGGCGTACCACGAGCTGGCCGCATTCTGCGACGTCCGCAGCCTGGTCGCCGACCCGGAGTGGACCCGCAAGTCACACCGCACCAGGATTGTCAGCCCCATGGCGGACACACTCGCACTGGCCGCTCAGCAGCGCAGCCTGACCCCGTCCGACGTCACCGTCGAACTGCGCGGCCGCGTGGTCGACCTGGAGCACCTCGGCTCGGGGAACCCGGTCAGCGGCCGGATCAACCTGACTCTGAACAGCGACAGCACCACCGCCGGTACCTCGCGCGGCGGGGCCGCCGCCGCCTTTGCCGGTGCCGGCGCTCCGGGCCAGAAGGACGCTCCCGCCGGTGGCCGGATCGATGGCGGCCGCGGTGTGGTCAATTCCGAGTCGCGGACCCGGATGGAGATCGGCGGCGACGAGGGCCTCGGCATCGATGTCGGCGTCCACGACGATTTCCGGGCCCGGATCGTGTGGGAGGCCGTGGTCACCCGGAAGGGTCACCAGCCGCAGATGGTACCGGTCGGCGACGGCGGTGCGCTGTACTCGATCCCCGAACGGCAACTGCTCGACCAGTACGGCGATCGCACGCTGGATCTGCCGGTCGAACGTACCGCCGACACGGTGGAGCGGTATCTGAACGGCAGGCTGGAGCTGGACCGTCGTACCGCCGCCAAGGTGATCCGGCGCTACCGCGCGGACAAGGCCGGGGTGACCGAGGGCCTGCCGGCGCTGCACACCGACGAGCGGCTGGCTGCGGCGCTGCGCAAGACGGCGGGCATCCCGGCGCCGACGGTCGAGGGCCAGCCGGCACAGGACCTGGACAATGCGCTCGCGCAGACCTCCTCCCTCGGCCAGCAGCGGGTCGCGGTGCCGATGCCCGAGCACTACCAGACGACGATGGCCGAGGGGCTGGTCGACCAGTACTCATTGAAGGACCGGCAGTCCGGCCGCAAGTCCGACGTCCTGCCGGAGGTGCTTGCGCTGATCGAACGCCAGTCACCAGGACTGCTGAGCAGGGACGGAACCTTGGCCGACACGCTGTCTGGCGAGTTGGAGGGCGACCGCTGGCTCGGGCACCGGATCGACATGTGGAGCCCGCGCGGCTGGGTGCGGGAGTACTCGGTGAAGACCTCCGAGCTCGGCCCGCCGGAGCGGGTCCGGCTGCGGATCCGGGGGCGGTTCGGCGGGCCGATCACCACAGACGGCACACCGCAGCCGCCGGGCCGGCAGGCGTTGGCCATCCTGCAGGCGTACCTGTACCTGAACCAGTCACATTCGCGCACGCGCGCTGTGAACTTCACCGGCAGCCTCAACCTGAACGCCGCCGGCGGGTACGGATTCGACGACCCGACGCTCGGCCTGGCCAGCCACCGGCTGCACAGTGTCTCGGCCGCGAACAGCCAGACGATGACCTGGATGAGCCGGATCGCCCATCCGGAGACCGCACAGGCCGAGCGCGACTTCTCCCTGCTCGTCGAGGTCGAGCGATTCCCGGCGCCGAGCACCGTGAAGGACCGGCTGCAGCGGGCGGCGGACAAGCCCGCCGCCGTTGCTCCGGTCCGTTCCGTGCTGGACGGCGACATGAAGATGCTGGTCCCGCGCGACTTCGTCGGGATGGGCGCGCCCGCCGTACCGGCGACCCAGCGGATCGCCGACCACCGGACGGCGGCGATGCCGGACAACCCGTACTACGTGGGGTCTATGCGGCCGTTCCTGAGCGGCGAGCAGGAGACCGACCACCTGTTCAACGCGTTGTCTCACCGGCTCGGCCAGTCCGACCTGCTGGGCAACGCGGGCCTGGCGGCGCACCGTACGACGCTGGAGACCAAGACGTCGATGGCGCGGATGCAGGCGGCGTTCAAGCTGCTGATGAGCGCCGACGGGTACCGGATCGAGGACCTCGACGTGCCCGGTCACCGGCGCCGGGCCAGCGCCCGGATCACCGGCAAGGTGTTCGACATCGACCAGATCTCAGGTCCGGTACTCGGCGTCGAGCTCGGCGAGGTGATGCGCAATGAGATCGTCACGCAGACCTCGTTGGGCGGCAACCGGATGCAGCCGGTCAGCCGGACGGTCGGCACCGGGAACGACGCGGCCGGGATCGGCGCGAGCGTGACCACCGGCGAGCAGGTCACCGACAAGGTCACCGACCTGAGTGGCAGCCGTGGCGAGCGCAGCATGTTCACCAGGCCCGAACACGCCGTCGTAGTGCGGCTCCGGTACAGCTGCGACATCGAGTACGAGCGCACCGGCCGGCTCCCCGGTAGCAAGCCGCGTGTGGTCGACACCGAGCGCAACGCCGCGGTCGGTGAGGCGTTCGTGACGATGGCCGAGAAGGACTACCACGCCATGCGCGCGCAGATGGAGGCCGGAACGGCGGTCGCGCCGCCGCCGACCGCCCAGCGGCTGCCCGTCCGGCGGGTACTGGCCGACGAGTACGCGATCGGCCGGACCGGCCCGGAATACCACCCGTACCTCCCGCTGGTCGGCGCGCTCCAGCAGGCCCGGCACGAGGGCACGGTGGTGGCGCTGACGGTACGGCAACACGACGGGACGACGGCCTCGTACCAGGCCACCCCGGACGGAACGCTGTCCGGCGAGAACGACGGCGGGTTCGGCGCGGCGTTCGGCACCCTGCACCCGAATCTCGCACTGCTCGCCGAGGGCAGAGTCGACCTGCGCGCGCTGTACCACAGCCCGCGCGGCGACGAGACGTTCACCCACTCGGTGTCGAAGGCTCTGGAACAGGCGGGTGTCCCGGCCGCCATCGTCAGCGAGGCGGCGCACTCGGTCGATGCCGCGGCGGCCCGGCACGCGATCGCGACCGGCCCGAGTGCGGAGGAGGGCTCCCGGCCGCACATCACCAGCACGTACACGCCAGGTCCGACCACTGGAATCTCGGTATGACGTTCGCTGTGGCACGCACACGGGACGAGGCGCTCCTGTATCTCGAGTTGCACCCGTGCGAGGACTGCGGCGCCGCCGAGGCTGACTGGCGGTACGGGCTGACCGAGGACGACGACGGCGGCCTGGCCGGCAGTTACGCGGCGGCCTGCCCGGGGTGTGGCGCCGAGCGCGAGTACCTGTTCGGCCTGCCCGAACGTGAAGCGGCCGGGGACTGGCCGAACTTCGGCGGCCCGGAGCCGTCGGAAGTGGTCGACGCCGGCCAGTGGCTGGAGATCGCCGATCTGAACGCGGGTGCCGTACCGGAGAACGACACCGCCGCGGCGAACCGGGCCCTGTCGGTCGCGCGGGCCGCTGTCGAGGAGGTCATCAAGTTCGTCCCGGAGGGCCGTACCGAGGTACCCGAGGACGCGTTCTGGACCGACGCGAGCCGCCGGGTCCGCGATTCCGAGCCGGGCCGGTTCCGGCTCGACCGGCTGATGATGGTCCGGGACACATACCGCACACTCGCCCTGGAGGAGCGCTGAGCATGCTGACCGCACGCACCTTGTCCGAGGCCCAGATCTACTTCGCGCTGATGCGGGTGACCGGGCCGGACGCGCCGGACCTGTCGGCCGAGGCGCCCGATTCGACGCTGTCCGGCACCACCCGGACCGAGGGCGAGCAGGCCTGGACGCTGTCGTACGGCACCGAGGAGGAGGGCCCGATCGAGCTCGAGGTGCCGTTCGGGTCGGAGGACGCGGCGCGGCGGGTCGGCGCTCTGTTCGGGCTCGGCGTATCGCCGCTGGTCGACGCCGGGCAGTGGGTGATGGTCGCGGGCGTGTTCGCGCGCCGGGCGTTCGACCGCGACTTCAGCCTCGCCGACGGCAGGGGCACGGCCGAGGAACGCCACCTGGTCGAGCTCGACTGGGAGTACGCGGCGGAGGCTCAGTCGGAGGCGCTGAAGTTCCTGCCCGAGGGTGCCGACGCGTTGCCGCGCGAGGCGTTCTGGTCAGAGTTGGGGGAGCGGGCGCTGGTCGAGCACCCGGAGACGTTCACCCGGCAGAAGCTGGTCGACGACTACGAGTATTACCGCGGCACCCTGGAGGACTTCCGCACCCTGCACGGCACTACCTAGCGCCGGCCTCGATCGTCACAGCCAGGTTGGCCAGGTAGCTCAGCCGGGCCACCTCCGAGCCGAGGAAAGGCGGACCGCCACGCCGCCCGACCACCAGCATGACGCGATCGGTCTCCAGCGGTGCGGCGACCAGTACCGACTCCGCGAGCCCCTCGCCGTCGGGCGACTGCAGCGTCGTCGCCTTCGCCAGCGGCAGCCACTTGTCGATCACCGGGCCGAACTCGGGTGTCGCCGTGGTCTCGTGCACGACCTTGGCCGAGCCGGCGGTGCCGTCCAGCAGTGCGGCCCAGTCGGCGTGCAGCACCGCCGGCGCCTGCTCGACCAGCACCTCGACCGCCTCGGCGGGTGCGGCGGTCATCTGCTCGACCGCCTCCAGGTCCATGTGCAGCCCGCCGCCCGCGCCGTACCGCGAGAACCAGATCACCTCGACGTCGGGCACGCTGTTGCAGGCCGAGACCAGCCGGTCCGGCAGCACCCCGCCCGGCAGGTCCACCACCACATCGTCGACGGCGGTGCCGTCGGGGCGGCGGTGTTCGACGATCTCGATGGCGTGGATGTCGGCGCCCACCTCGCCGAGCGCACCGGCGACGCTGCCCAGCGATCCCGGCCGGTCGGGGAGGATCAGACGCAACAGGAACACCTGATGATCATCTCCCCGGCATGGTGGCCGCGCGTTACGCCTGGTTGCCCGCCATGTTACAGACGATCACCGAAGGCGTAATCCGTTCTCGGGTGGCGCGGAGCGTTCACTAGGATGTTCCGGTCTGTGACACCGGCACAAGACACCAGGCAACCTTTACCGAGACGGATCTCCATGTCAGCCATCACCCGTGACGAGGTCGCGCATCTGGCGCGACTGGCACGGATCGAGCTCACCCAGGCGGAGCTCGACCACCTCGCCCCGCAGCTCGACCTGATCATCGGCTGGGTCGCGCAGGTCAGCGACGTCGCCGCCGCCGACATCCCGCCGACGTCGCACGCGCTCCCGCTGACCAACGTGATGCGACCGGACCAGAACCAGCCCTGCTTGACCCCGCAGGAGGCGCTGGCCGCCGCGCCCGCGGTCGAGGAGCAGCGCTTCAAGGTGCCGCGGATCCTGTCCGAGGAGGCCTGACATGACCGACGACCTCACCAGGAAGACCGCGGTCGAGCTGGCCGGGCTCATGACGTCCGGACAGGCCGGCTCCGCCGAGATCACCCAGGCTCACCTGGACCGGATCGCCGCCGTCGACGGCGTTGTGCACGCGTTCCTGTACGTCGATGCCGACGGCGCGCTCGCCCAGGCTCGGGCAATCGACGAGCGCCGTGCGGCCGGCGAGGAGCTCGGCCCGCTGGCCGGCATACCGCTGGCGCTCAAGGACGTGCTGACCCAGAAGGGCGTGCCCACCACGGCCGGGTCGAAGGTCCTGCAGGGCTGGCTGCCGCCGTACGACTCGACCACCGTCGCCCGGCTCAAGGCGGCCGGCGTGGTGATCCTCGGCAAGACCAACATGGACGAGTTCGCGATGGGCTCGTCGACGGAGAACTCGGCGTACGGGACGACCCACAACCCGTGGGACCTCAGTACCGTGCCCGGCGGCTCGGGCGGCGGTTCGTCGGCGGCGCTCGCCGCGTTCGAGGCACCACTGGCGATCGGCACCGACACCGGCGGCTCGATCCGCCAGCCGGGCTCGCTCACCGGCACAGTCGGGGTAAAGCCGACCTACGGCGGCACCTCGCGGTACGGCCTGATCGCGCTGGCCTCCAGCCTGGACACGCCCGGCCCGTGCGCGCGCACCGCGCTGGACGCCGCGCTGCTGCACGAGGTGATCGCCGGGCACGACCCGCTGGACTCGACCTCGATCGACCAGCCGGTGCCGGATATCGTCGCCGCGGCGCGCCGGGCCAGCGTCGACGGGATGCGGATCGGCGTGGTCAAGGAACTCGGCGGTGAGGGTTATCAGCCCGGTGTCGAGGCGCGGTTCCGCGAGGCGGTCGAACTGCTCACCAAGCTCGGCGCCGAGGTGACCGAGGTGTCGTGCCCGCATTTCGACTACGGGCTGCCGGCGTACTACCTGATCCTGCCGAGCGAGGCCTCGTCGAACCTGGCCAAGTTCGACGCGATGCGGTACGGGCTGCGGGTCGGCGACGACGGCACGCTCAGCGCCGAGGAGGTGATGGCCAAGACCCGCGAGGCCGGCTTCGGCGCCGAGGTCAAGCGCCGGATCATGCTCGGTACGTACGCGTTGTCCAGCGGCTACTACGACGCGTACTACGGCCAGGCGCAGAAGGTCCGCACACTCATCCAGCGCGACTTCGCCCGGGCGTACGAGCAGGTCGACGTACTGGTCTCGCCGGCCACGCCGACCACGGCGTTCCCGATCGGCGAGCGGGTCGACGACCCGATCGCGATGTACAAGAACGACCTGTGCACGATCCCGTCCAACCTGGCCGGGAACGCGGCCGCGTCGTTCCCGTGCGGGCTGGCCGATGAGGACGGCCTGCCGGTCGGCTTCCACGTGATGGCCCCCGTGATGAAGGACGACCGCTTGTATGCCGTGGGTGCCGCGCTCGAGGCCGCACTGGCCGAGCAGTGGGGCGGCGTGCTGATGACCAAGGCTCCGGAGCTGGAGGTGTCGCGATGACGATCCCTCTCGTCGTCGATGTCGAGACCGCATTGGAACGGTACGACCCGGTGCTCGGGCTCGAGGTGCATGTCGAGCTGAACACAGCCTCGAAGATGTTCTGCGGCTGCCCGACGACGTTCGGGGCCGAGCCGAACACCCAGGTCTGCCCGACCTGCCTCGGCCTGCCGGGCTCGCTGCCGGTGCTCAACAAGGTCGCGCTGGAGTCGGCGATCCGGATCGGTCTCGCGCTGAACTGCGAGATCGCCGAGTGGTGCCGGTTCGCCCGGAAGAACTACTTCTACCCGGACATGCCGAAGAACTACCAGATCAGTCAGTACGACGAGCCGATCGCCTACAACGGCTGGACCGAGGTGGTGGTCGACGGGGAGACGTACCGGATCGACATCGAGCGCGCGCACATGGAGGAGGACACCGGCAAGTCGCTGCACGTGGGCGGCGCCACCGGCCGGATCCACGGCGCCGACTACTCGCTGGTCGACTACAACCGGGCCGGCATCCCGCTGATCGAGATCGTCACCAAGCCGATCGTGGTGCCTGGCGAGAAGGCCGCCGCTGTGGCCCGCGCATACGTCGGGATGCTGCGCGACCTGCTGCGTGCGCTCGGCGTGTCCGACGTACGGATGGAGCAGGGCTCGCTGCGCTGCGACGCGAATGTGTCGCTCAAGCCCAGGGGCCAGGCCGAGTTCGGCACCCGGACCGAGACCAAGAACGTCAACTCGCTGCGCTCGGTCGAGCGGGCGGTGATCTACGAGATCCGGCGCCAGGCGGCGGTCCTGGACGCCGGTGACACGGTCACCCAGGAGACCCGGCACTGGCATGAGGACACCGGCATCACCACGCCCGGGCGGAGCAAGGAGCAGGCCGAGGACTACCGGTACTTCCCGGAGCCGGACCTGCTGCCGATCGCGCCGTCGCGCGAGTGGGTCGCTGAATTGGGAAAGACGCTGCCCGAGCCGCCCGCGGCCCGGCGGACGCGGCTGCAGGCCGAGTGGGGCTTCACCGACCTGGAGATGCGCGACGTCGTCAACGGCGGCGCGCAGGACCTCATCGAGCAGACCATCGCGCTCGGCATCGCCCCGGCTGCGGCGAAGAAGTGGTGGCTCGGCGAGCTGGCGCGCGCCGCCAACGAGTCCGGCAACGAGCTCGACTCGCTGGGCGTCGGACCATCGGAGGTCGCCGCGGTTCAGAAGCTGGTCGACGGCGGCGAGCTCAACGACAAGCTGGCCCGCGAGGTCTTCGACGGGCTGGTCAAGGGCGAGGGCACGCCGGACGAGATCGTCGCCGCGCGCGGGCGGGCGCTGGTCTCCGACGACAGCGCGCTGTCCGAGGCGGTGGACCGCGCGATCGCGGCCAACCCGGACGTGGTCGAGAAGATCCGCTCGGGCAAGGGCGCGGCGGCGGGTGCGCTGATCGGCGCGGTGATGAAGGAGATGCGCGGCAAGGCCGACGCGGCCAAGGTCCGCGAGCTCATCGACACCAAGCTCAGCTCTTAGGGGTTCCCGCACGTGGTTGTGGGTTCGCGCACGGTTTACGCTGCGCGAACCCACCACACGATGCGGGAACCCGCTATCTGGTGACGGCGGTACGCGGGCGGAGCAGGAAGGCGCCGACGTACAGCAGGGCGGCGATGATCAGCAGGCCGTCGAAGCCGAGCACCAGGCCGAGGTACTCAAGGCAGCCGCCGACCATCGCGCCGAGCAGGTTGGCACCGAAGCTCGCGGTCGGGTCGGCGGTGTCGGTGAACCGTTTGGCGAAGACCACGTTGGCCGCGAAGATCGGCAGGAACGCGATCACCACCGCGACCACCAGCCGCAGCGGCACCGGCAACGACAACAGCCAGCTGTCCGGGACCAGCCACGCCAGCGCCAGCCCGGCGAACAGCACGGCGTACATGACCTTGACGGGTGGGGTGCGGAAGCGGCGGGTCACTTCGACGGCGGCGAGTACCGCGACCAGGACCCCGGCGAAGACGATCGCGTTCACCACCCAGGTGGTGCCGAACAACAGGGCGAACCCGGTGACGCTCTTGGTCTCGAGCAGCATGAAGCCGGCGCCGAGCAGGAACAGGTCCTTGTACGGGCGCATCCGGCTGTACGACCTGCCACCGCCGAAGATCCCGACCGCGAGTACGCCGGCCAGCAGGATCAGCGCGAGCGTGCCGAGGTAGAGACTCGGGATCCGGTCGGTGAACAGGTAGAGGAACGGCCGGTCGTCGGTCGCGGGCGGCGGTGTGCCCGCCGGCGCGCCGGCCCAATCGGCCGCACAGCGCTGGTCCTCGGTGCTGAGCCCGGCGGTGATGACGGACTGGCGCAGCTGGTCGTCGATCCGGTCCACGCAGGGCTTGTGGCCGAAGGCCTGTTCGGCGGTCGACGCGAGCCGGTCGATCAGCCAGGGCTCCCGGTAGAAGTTGTACATCGAGAACGCGCCGCCCGGGCTCAGGTGATCGCGGGCGCTGCGGAACGCCTCCTCGGTGAACAGGTAGCTCTCCAGCCGCAGCGAGCTGGCGCCCTGCACCAGGGTCAGCGAGTCGGGCAGCGCGAACAGGATGAGGTCGTACTTCTTGTCTGTCCGCGACAGGTACGCCCGGCCGTCGTCGACGTGTGTCGTGACGCGCGGGTCGTCGTAGGGGTGGTCCGGGTGCTTCTGCCGGCCGATCTCGAGCAGCCGCGGATCGATCTCGACCGCGTCGACGTGCTGGGCGCCGTTGCGCAACGCGATCGCGACGTCGGTGCCGCTGCCCGCGCCGACGATCAGCACATTGTTCGGCTTCGCGGTTGCGCGCTGGTACGGCAGGCCGTACTGCGCCTCCCACTGCACCCGGTTGGCCGCCGGGATGGCCTGCTGGTGCGGCACCCCGTTCGCGGAGATCGTGACGACCGGTACGCCGCGGAACTGCCTGTCCTCGGTCTTGACCTTGTAGTACGGCGACCAGCTGTACCCGGTCTTCGTCGACTCGTGCAGCAGGACGCCGAGCAGCACCAGCATCGGCGTGGCCACGGCGACGGCGGCCATCAGGGTCGCGACCGTGCGGCGCTTCGGCACCAGCAGCAGGCCGTACACGCAGGCGACGACCAGGCCCCACCACACCGGCGGCGCACCCAGGTACGACATTCCGGTGAACGAGCCGATCCCGATCAGGCTGCCGATCAGGTCGTAGCGGTACGCCGTCAGCCGCGGTAGTTGCGTGAAGCATCGACCGACCAGCTCCGCCGGACCGGCCAGCACGATCGCGACGGCAAGGAAGACGATCGGCAGGATCACCTTCGCCGACGGGCCGGTAGTGGTCAGGCTGGTGAAGTAGATGATCGACGAGTCCGTGCCGCGGTTCACCGTCACCGGCCGCCACGCGATGACCGCGACCAGCGCCGCCAGCACCACGGGGGAGTAGTACGGCAGCCGCTTCGCCCGGCCGGCCCGCAGGAAGCCGATGCCGATACCGAGGAACGACCCGAGCAGCACGAAGTTCGAGAAGTAGCTCAGGTGCACGACGTTCGAGCCGGTCCAGCGGATCAGCGCGAGCTCGAGGAACAGCATGAGCCCGCTGCCGATCACCAGTCTGGTCCGCACCCCCAACGGCGAGTACCACCCGGGTACGCGCGTCCCGGGCGTCGGCGCGTCGGTTCTGCTGGTCGTCGGTGCGGACATGAGCGGCACCCTACAGCCGTCGACCGCCTTTACGCCGCCGCCGCCAGCGTGGTGCGGCTCAATGACTGATGGTGAGCCGCAAGATGCGGTCGTCGCCGTCGCGGATGTCGCCGCGGCCGTCGGTGTTCGAAGTCGACAGCCACAGCGAGCCGTCCGGTGCGGTCACCACCGTGCGCAGCCGGCCGAACTCACCGGTGAAGAACGCCTGCGGCTCGCCGGTACGGCGGCCGTCGGCGACCGGGATCGCCCACAGACGAGCGCCGCGCAGCGAGGCCATGAAAATGGTGCCCTGGGCAAACGCGATCCCCGACGGCGATGCCTCGTCGGTGTGCCACTGCGCGATCGGGTCGGTGAACCCGTCCATCTGGGCGATGCCCTCGGCCGCCGGCCAGCCGTAGTTCGAGCGCGGGGTGATGTAGTTCAGCTCGTCCCACTCGTTCTGGCCGAACTCCGCGGCGTACAGCTTGCCCTCGTCGTCGAAGGCCAGGCCCTGCACGTTGCGGTGACCGAGGGTGTAGACCGGCGACGACGGGTTCGGGTTGCCGGGCGCGGGCTTGCCGTCACGGGTGATCCGCAGGATCTTGCCGCCGAGGCTGTTCGGGTTCTGCGAGTTGTCGCTTTCGCTGCCGTCGCCAGTGCCGGCGTACAGGAAACCGTCCGGGCCGAACGCGAGCCGGCCGCCGTTGTGGATCGGCGACATCGGGATGCCGGTGAGGATCACCTGTTGGTCGGTGAGCCGGTCCCCGTTCCAGATGAGCCGTGCGATCCGGTTGTCGTTCTGGTTGGAGCTGTAATACGCGTACACGTTCGGGTGGTTGGCGAAGTCGCGGTCGACGGCGAGGCCGAGCAGGCCGCCCTCGGACGACCCGGCGACGCCCTCGATGGTGCCGACCTCGGTCACCGTCGAGCCGCTGATCCGCTTGACCTTCGCGGTGTCGCGCTCGGCCACCAGCGCGGTCCTGTCCGGCAGGAACGCGATGCCCCACGGCACGTTCAACCCCGTCGCGACCGTGCCGGCGACCGTCACGTCGACCGGGTCCGCCGGCGCCTGCGTCGGCCCACCCGTCGACGCGCCGCCGGTCGGAGCACTGGACGGGGAACTCGCGGCCGGCTCGTTGTCGTCACCGCTGCAGGCGGCCAGCGAGCCCAGGAGTGCGATGACCGCGAGGGCCGCAGGTGCTCTCATGCGGCAACGCTAGCCAACCTCTGGTTGTCAGCTGCCCCAATCCGGTCGAAGTGCGAAACCGGCGTTGTGCTGGTCGTCCAGCCGTACTGCGAGCACCTGGTGCAGCTGGATGTTGTTGAGCTCGAACCCGACCCGGCTGCCCGCCAGGTACAGCCCCCAGACCTTCGCCGTGGCCAGCCCGACCTCGCTGACCGCCTCGTCCCAGTTCGCCTCCAGGTTGCGGCTCCAGCCGGCCAGCGTGAGCGCGTAGTGCTCGCGCAGGTTCTCCTCGTGCCGCACCTCGAAGCCGGCGTCCTGTGCCTCAGAGATGACCCGGCCGGACCCGGTCAGCTCGCCGTCGGGAAACACGTATCGGTCGATGAACGGGCCGGTCTCCACCTGGCGGTTGTGCGGCCTGGTGATGCAGTGGTTGAGCAACCGGCCCTGCGGCTTGAGGTGGTCCAGCAGGAATGTGAAGTACGCCGGGTAGTTGCGCACCCCGATGTGCTCGGTCAAACCGATCGAGCTGATCGCGTCGAAGTCGCGTTCGGCCACGTCCCGGTAGTCGGCGTGCCGGACCTCGGCCGCCGGTGCCAGCCCGTCGCGCTCGATCGCGGCCTGTGCCCACTCGGCCTGTTGGCGCGAAAGGGTCACGCCGAGTGCTGTGACGCCGTACTCGCGGACCGCGTGCTGGACCATCCCGCCCCAGCCGCAGCCGACGTCGAGCAACCGCTGGCCGGGCTTGAGGTCGAGCTTGCGCGCGACCAGGTCGTATTTCTCCGCCTGCGCCTCCTCGAGCGAGGCGTCCGGCTTCGGGAACACCGCGCAGGTGTAGGTCATCGACGGGCCGAGTACCAACTCGTAGAACTTGTTCGACACGTCGTAGTGGTGGTGGATGGCCAACTGGTCGCGGCTCCGGCTGTGCCGCAGGCCGTCGATCGCACGCCGCCAGCGCGGCGCGTTCTCCTGCGGCGGGACCGGTGGCGGCTTGAGGTGGCTCCAGCCGAGTCCGCGCACGATCCGCAGCGCCTCCGACGCCGGCGGCCGGGTGAAGTGCAGGTCGTTGCCCAGCACCTTCGCCAGCTCGTACGGGTTGCCCGGATGGACCCCGGTCACCTCCAGATCGCCGGTCACGTACGCACGGACCATGCCGAGCTCGCCGGGTGCGGTGAGCATGTACGACAGCCCGCGCTCGCTGACCAGGTGCAACCCGAACGGGGAGTCCTCCGGTCCGGCCGTACTGCCGTCGTACGCGGTGAACCGGAACGGCACCCCGTCCGGGAACACCGCGGTCAACGCCTCGGCCACGGATACATCGGTCTTCTCGGTGATCGTCATCGCCGCCGCACCGCCTTCTCGTACAGCCCGGTCAGCCTGCTGCCGGGGTCGTATCGTTCGCGCACCTTCTCCAGTGCAGGCACGTCGTAGAGCCGGTCGAACGTCTCGCGGTCGTAGTAGGCGTCGGAGTAGAGGGACTTGTGCCCGTCGTGGTCGGCGACGGCCTGCTCGACGCGCCGGTTGATGTCGCCGTCGGCGTCGCCGGGCGCGATCGGCACCGTGCCCCAGAAGCCGACGTTGACGTAGGTACGGCCCGGCTCGAGCGGATACAGCGGCCAGCTGGTGTCGCCGCGCAGCTTGAGCGGGCACAGCCAGACCGGGCGCATACCGACGTTCTGCTCGAACCAGGACAGGAAGCCGGACAGCCGCTCGACCGGGATCTCCACGTCCTGCACGACGCGCTCGCGCTCCGGCCTGCCGCGACGCCGGTCGAGTCTGGCCGCCAGGTGGTAGCGGTTCTCCAGGCCGACGATCCGGTAGTACACGTCGCTGCGCCTGTAGTGCCGGGGCCACAACCGCCGGATCCGCGGGTTCTGGGCGCCGAATGCGCGCGAGCACCAGAACCAGTCGGTGTCCCAGCGCCATAGGTAGTCGTACGCCGTGAGCAGGTCGGTGCTCCGTTGCGCGACCGACCGGTAGTAGATCTGCTGGCCGGTGTAGTCGCTGGTCTCGCCCGGCTCGTCGGTCCACCGGCCGAGCGTCAGGTACGAGTCCTTCGGCGTGAACACCACCCCGTCCAGGAACTGCACCGGCTCGCCCTGATAGCTGCCGTCGGCAACGATCCGGTCGATCGTGTCGGCGAGCTCCTTCTGGTCGGCGAACCGGACGTGGCGCAACGCGACCCGGGCACTGACCGGGGCGAGCTCGATCCGGATCCGGGTCGCGTAGCCCAGCGATCCGTACGAGTTCGGGAACGTCGTGAACAGGTCGGAGTGCTCGTTGTCCGGCGTCGCGGTGACGAGCTCACCGCCGCCGGTCAGCACATCCATCTCGAGCACCGACTCGTGCGGCAGCCCGGCATGGAACGAGGTCGACTCGATCCCGAGGCCGCTCACCGCGCCGCCGAGCGTGATGGTCCGCAGTTGCGGCACCACCAGTGGCATCAGCCCGTGCGGGAGCGTCGCGTCGACCAGGTCCTCGTAGCTGCACATGCCTTGCACATCCGCGGTGCGTTTGGCCGCGTCGACCGCGATGACGCCGCGCAGTGCGGACACGTCCAGACCCGGTACGCCGGTGGGCGTACGTGGCCGGAACAGGTTCGAGGTGCGCTTGGCAAGCCGCACCGGTTCCCCGTCCGGGATCGCTCGGTACGACGCGAGCAGCCGCTCGACGGCGGCCGCGTGGGCGGTGTCATTGGTAGCCGGAGGCACCGGACCAGAGTAGAACGACATGCCGACAACGTCCTTTTGTAGTGTCGTCGCCATGGGAGACGCGATCAGGGCGTGGCTGCCGTGGCCGGACCCGGACGGGTACCTCGGCGGACTGCCGGACGGGTACCAGGCCGACTACTTCGCCGGCGGTGCCGACCGGCCGGACTCGATCGACACCGTCGAGTTGTACGTACCCGAGTACATGGCCGGCCCGGGGGCGTACGAGGTGATCACCGAGATGCCCGCGCTGAAGGTCGTGCAGACCCAGACCGCCGGGTACGAGCACGTGTTGCCGTTCCTGCCTGATGGGGTGACGCTGTGCAACGCCCGCGGCGTACACGACGCGTCGACCGCCGAGCTCGCGGTCACGCTGATCCTGTCGACATACCGGCAGATCCCGGAGGCTGTCCGCGACGCCGACCGGCAGGTGTGGCCCGCGTACGACGGGTTCCAGGACTCGCTGGCCGACCGCACCGTGCTGATCGTCGGGTACGGCTCGATCGGCGAGGCGCTGGAACGCCGGCTGGCCGGGTTCGAGTGCGAGGTACTGCGGGTCGCCCGGCGGGAGCGCGATGGTGTCTCGCCGGTGTCCGCGCTTCCCGATCTGCTGCCGCACGCGGACGTGGTCGTGCTGCTGACGCCGGCGACCGACGAGACCGAGGGGATGGTCGGCAGGGCCTTCCTCGGCCGGATGAAGGACGGCGCGCTCCTCGTCAATGTGTCGCGCGGCTCGGTCGTCGACACCGACGCGCTGCTCGCCGAGCTCGGGTCGGGCCGGCTGCGCGCGGGTCTCGACGTCACCGATCCCGAGCCGCTGCCCGCGGGTCACCCGCTGTGGTCGGTCCCGAACGTACTGATCACTCCGCACCGTGGCGGCGCCAGCACCGCGTTCGCCCCGCGGATCGCCAGGCTGGTCACATCCCAGCTCGAGCGCTACGCGACCGGCCAACCGCTTGTCAACATCGTCGCCGGACCGCAACGCTGAGTCCGAGGAGGTACACAAGCCATGAGCGAGGCCGTACTGCTGATCGGAACCAGGAAGGGCCTGTGGATCGGGCGCAGCGACGCCGACCGGACGGAGTGGCGGCTCGAGGGCCCGCAGTTCCAGATGCAAGCGGTGTACTCGGTCGGGGTCGATGCGCGGACCGGGCGCGTGGTCGCGGGAGGCACCAGCGAGCACTGGGGCCCGGCGGTGTTCCACTCCGACGACCTCGGCAAGACCTGGGCCGAACCGCCGGAGGGATCGATCACCTTCCCGGCCGACACCGAGACGTCGCTCGAACGGGTCTGGCAGATCCAGCCCGGCCCGACACCCGAGGTGGTGTACGCCGGTGCCGAGCCGTCGTCGCTGTGGCGGTCCGAGGACGGCGGGGTCCGGTTCGAACTCGTGCGCGGGCTGTGGGACCACCCGCACCGGGAGAAGTGGGAGCCCGGGGGCGGCGGCCAGGCGATCCACACGGTCGTACCGCACCCCGCGGACCGCAACCGGGTGACGGTGGCGATGTCGGCCGGCGGTGTCTATCGGACCGCCGACGGCGGCGAGACCTGGTCGGCCTCTAACACTGGGATCAAGGCGTACTTCCTGCCCGATCCTTGGCCCGAGTTCGGCCAGTGTGTGCACAAGGTCGCCCCGGACGCCGGTGACGCGGACCGGCTGTACGCCCAGAACCACCACGGCGTCTACCGCAGCGACGACGGCGGTTCGACCTGGTCGTCGATCGCGGCCGGGCTGCCGTCGGACTTCGGGTTCCCGATCGTGGCGCACCCGAGCGAGCCGGACACCGTCTACGTCTTCCCGCTCGTTGCCGACGGCAACAGGATCCCGGTCGACGCGCGGTTCCGGGTGTACCGGTCCCGCGACGCCGGCAAGACCTGGGAGGCGCTCACCGAGGGATTGCCGACACAGCCCACGTACGCGCCGGTGCTGCGGGACGCGATGAGCGCCGACCAGCGGTCCGGCCTGTACGTCGGTACCCGCGACGGCTGCGTGTACGCGAGCACCGACTCCGGCGACACCTGGTCCGAGGTCGCAAGGCATCTGCCCGACGTGCTGTCGGTGCGCGCGGCGGTCGTCGGCTGATGCCGGTCGTCGTCCGGCTGCCCGCCGTGCTGCGACCGCTTGCCAAGGACAACGAGCACGTCGAGATCTCCGGTGCGGACTCGGTCGGCGCGGTCTTCGCCGTATTGGGCGAGGAGTATCCGGCACTGCGACGCCGGCTGACCGACGACCAGGGCGCGCTGCGCAGGCACGTCAACGTGTTCCTCGGCGACGACAACATCCGTGACCTGTCGGACCTGCGGACACCGGTCTCGGACGGCGACGTTCTGCTCGTGCTCCCGTCGATATCCGGTGGATGAGCACCCTGTGGGCTGGGTCACGCCGCCGGTCATAGAGTGACATCCATGTCCGAAACCAGCCCAGGAACCAGCGCTCCCGACATCAAACCCCGCAGCCGTGCAGTCACCGACGGCTTGGAAGCCACCGGTTCGCGCGGCATGCTCCGCGCCGTAGGCATGGGTGACGACGACTGGGACAAGCCGCAGATCGGGGTGGCGTCGAGCTGGAACGAGATCACCCCGTGCAACCTGTCGCTGGACCGACTCGCCAAGGCGGTCAAGGACGGCGTGCACGCGGCCGGGGGATACCCGCTGGAGTTCGGCACCATCAGCGTCTCCGACGGGATCTCGATGGGTCACGTCGGGATGCACTACTCACTGGTGAGCCGCGAGATCATCGCCGACTCGGTCGAGACCGTGATGGAGGCCGAGCGGCTGGACGGCTCGGTACTGCTGGCCGGCTGCGACAAGTCGCTGCCCGGGATGCTGATGGCCGCGGCCCGGCTCGACCTGGCTGCCGTGTTCCTGTACGCCGGGACGATCCTGCCGGGCAAGCTCGGCGACCGTGACGTCAACATCGTCGACGCGTTCGAGGCCGTCGGCGCATGCGCCCGCGGGCTGATCAGCCGCGAGGAGGTCGACGCGATCGAGCGAGCGATCTGCCCGGGCGAGGGCGCGTGCGGCGGGATGTTCACCGCGAACACCATGGCGTCGGCCGCTGAGGCGCTCGGGATGGCGCTGCCCGGCAGTTCCGCGCCGCCGGCGGTGGACCGCCGCCGCGACGGGTACGCCCGCCGGTCCGGCGGGGCCGTCGTCGAGTTGCTGCGCCGCGGCATCACGGCCCGGCAGATCCTGACCCGGGACGCGTTCGAGAACGCGATCGCTGTCGTGATGGCGCTCGGCGGCTCGACCAACGCCGTGCTGCACCTGCTCGCGATCGCCAACGAGGCAAAGGTCGATCTCACCCTCGACGACTTCAACCGGATCGGGGACAAGGTCCCGCACCTGGGCGACCTCAAGCCGTTCGGCCGGTACGTGATGGCCGACCTGGACCGCGTCGGCGGCATCCCGGTCGTGATGCGGGCACTGCTCGACGCCGGGCTGCTGCACGGCGACTGCCTGACCGTGACCGGCAAGACGGTCGCGGAGAACCTCGCCGACATCACTCCCCCGGACGTCGACGGCACCATCATCCGCGCGCTGGACAACCCGATCCACGGCACCGGCGGGCTGACGATCCTGCACGGCACGCTCGCTCCGGAAGGTGCGGTGGTGAAGACGGCCGGGTTCGACTCCGAGGTGTTCAGCGGCACCGCCCGGGTGTTCGACGGCGAGCGCGATGCGATGGACGCTGTCGCCGGCGGCACGCTCAAGTCCGGCGACGTGGTGGTGATCCGGTACGAGGGTCCGAAGGGCGGCCCCGGCATGCGCGAGATGCTCGCCGTCACGGGTGCGATCAAAGGCGCGGGTCTCGGCAAGGACGTGCTGCTGCTCACCGACGGGCGATTCTCCGGCGGTACGACGGGCCTGTGCGTCGGCCATGTCGCGCCGGAAGCGGTCGACGGCGGCCCGATCGCGTTCGTCCGCGACGGCGACCAGGTCACCCTCGACGTCAAGAACCGCACGCTGGAACTCGACGTCGACCCCGACGAACTCGAGCGCCGCAAGCAAGGCTGGACCCCGAACGAGCCCGCGATCACGACCGGTGTGCTCGGCAAATACCGCCGGCTGGTCCGCTCGGCCTCCGAAGGCGCCGTCTGCGTCTGATTCGGATCCGAGTAGTACGCCGCGCGGCCTCGGCGTACCGACATCTCAGGAGGTGAGACGCGGGGTCCACGTGGGTTGACCTACGAGGGCGGGGTGCACGACTGTTTCTGTCATGCGTTCGATTCTCGTTCTCGTACTCAGGTGGCGCGCCGGCTGACGCGACCTGTTCGAGCACGAGTCGAGCGCGCCCCTGACCAGAGCGACTGGTACAGGGGCTTTCTCATTTCAGGACCAAGGTGCGAACCACCCGGACCAGGAAGGCAGTCATGAGTGAGCAGTTGACGGGGGCACAGGCATTGATCCGTGCGCTCGAACACGCGGGTGTGGATACCGTCTTCGGAATCCCGGGCGGCGCGATCCTCCCGGCGTACGACCCGCTGCTCGACTCGACCCAGATCCGGCACATCCTGGTACGCCACGAGCAGGGCGCCGGTCACGCGGCCCAGGGGTACGCCGCGGCCAGCGGCAAGGTCGGCGTGTGCATGGCCACCTCCGGGCCCGGCGCGACCAATCTGGTGACGCCGATCGCCGACGCGTACATGGACTCGGTGCCGATCGTGGCGATCACCGGGCAGGTCGCGAGCGCGGCGATCGGCACGGACGCGTTCCAGGAGGCCGACATCCGCGGCATCACGATGCCGATCACCAAGCACAATTTCCTGGTCAACAACCCGAACGACATCGCCGAGACGATCGCCGAGGCGTTCCACATCGCCGGGACCGGCCGGCCCGGCCCGGTGCTGGTGGACGTGACCAAGGACGCGATGCAGGCCAAGGTGGACTTCCGCTGGCCGACCGAGCTGACCCTGCCGGGGTACCGGCCGGTGACCCGCCCGCACCCCAAACAGGTGCGCGAGGCGGCCAAGCTGATCGTCGCCGCGCAGCGGCCGGTGCTGTACGTCGGCGGTGGCGTGATCCGGTCGGGGGCGCACGCCGAGCTGCTCGAGCTCGCCGAGCGGCTCAGGATCCCGGTCGTCACCACGCTGATGGCCCGCGGCGCGTTCCCCAACACCCACGACCTGCACTTCGGGATGCCCGGCATGCACGGCTCGGTGTCCGCCGTCGGCGCGCTGCAGCGCTCCGACCTGCTGGTCTCGCTCGGCGCCCGGTTCGACGACCGGGTCACCGGCCGGCTGGACTCGTTCGCTCCCGACGCGAAGGTGGTGCACGCCGACATCGACCCGGCCGAGATCGGCAAGAACCGGGCCGCGGACGTGCCGATCGTCGGCGACTGCCGTGAGGTGATCGCCGAACTGATCGAGGCGGTCAAGCACGAGATCGGCGACGGCCCGGCGCCGGACTACACCGCATGGCGGCACCAGCTCGAGACGGTACGGTCGAAGTACCCGGTCGGGTACGACGAGCCCGAGGACGGCAGCCTGTCGCCGCAGTACGTGATCGAGCGGATCGGCCAGATCGCTGGACCTGACGCGATCTACACCGCCGGCGTCGGCCAGCACCAGATGTGGGCTGCGCACTTCCTGCCGTTCGAGAAGCCGGGTCACTGGATCAACTCCGGCGGGCTCGGCACGATGGGGTACGGCCTGCCCGCGGCGATGGGCGCCAAGGTGGCCCGGCCGAACGCGACCGTGTGGGCCATCGACGGCGACGGCTGCTTCCAGATGACCAACCAGGAGCTGGTCACCTGCGCGCTGGAGGGCATCCCGATCAAGGTCGCGGTGATCAACAACCAGTCGCTGGGCATGGTGCGGCAGTGGCAGACGCTGTTCTACGACGAGCGGTACTCCAACACCGACCTGCACTCGGCCCGGATCCCGGACTTCGCCAAGCTTGCCGAGGCGATGGGCTGCGTCGGGATGCGCTGCTCGGACCGCGACAGCGTCGACGCGACGATCGAGAAGGCGATGGGTGTCACCGACGCGCCGGTGGTGGTCGACTTCGTGGTGCACCGCGACGCGATGGTCTGGCCGATGGTGGCCGCCGGCACCAGCAACGACGACATCAAGGTCGCGCGCGACATGGCGCCCGACTGGGACACCGAGGAGCTGTAGCCATGAGCAAGCACACCCTGTCCGTGCTGGTGGAGAACAAGCACGGTGTCCTGGCCCGGGTCGCCGCGCTGGTCGCACGCCGCGGGTTCAACATCGACTCGCTCGCGGTCGGCCCGACCGAGCACCCGGACGTGTCCCGGATGACGATCGTGGTCAACGTCGAGGAGCATCCGCTGGAGCAGGTCACCAAGCAGCTCAACAAGCTGGTGAACGTGATCAAGATCGTCGAGCTGGAGCCGGCCCAGACCGTGCAGCGCGAGCTGTTGCTCGTCAAGGTGAAGGCCGACGCGGCCAGCCGGGGCCAGGTGCTGGAGACCGTCCAGCTGTTCCGCGCCAAGGTGGTCGATGTGACTACGGACGCGATCACCATCGAGGCCACCGGCAGCCCGGAGAAGCTGGAGGCGATGCTGCGTGTGCTGGAACCGTTCGGCGTCCGCGAGCTGGTCCAGTCCGGGATGGTCGCGATCAGCCGTGGCAACCGCTCGATCACCGACCGCACGCTGCGCCCAGTGCCGGTCGCCGTTCCGGGTCCGGCCGGCTCCGAGCCCACCCCGGTCCCTTCCCCGCCACCGGGCCGGTCCGCCACGGCCCGCCCGGCCGCACCCGGACAGCACCGGCCGGTGCCGGCGCCGCCGCCCGGGCATCGCGCCGTCGCTCCGGCCCGGCATCCCTGACACCCGGGCACCGACGACGTACCAGCTGAAATCGACAAGGAGACGATCCACCCGTGCCAGCAGAAATGTTCTATGACGACAACGCCGACCTCTCGGTGATCCAGGGTCGCAACGTGGCCGTACTCGGCTTCGGCAGCCAGGGCCACGCGCACGCGTTGTCGTTGCGCGACTCCGGCGTCGATGTCCGCGTCGGGCTGCCCGAGGGCTCCACGAGCCGGGCCAAGGCCGAGGCGCAGGGCCTGCGGGTCGTGACGCCGTACGAGGCGGCCGAGGAGGCCGACCTGATCGTGGTGCTGGCGCCGGACCCGGCCCAGCGCAAGCTGTACGCCGAGGCGATCGAGCCGAACCTGGTCGACGGCGACGCGATCGTGTTCGGGCACGGCTTCAACATCCGCTACGGCTACATCAAGCCGCCGGCCGGTGTGGACGTGTTCATGGTCGCGCCGAAGGGCCCGGGCCACCTGGTCCGGCGTGAGTTCACCGAGGGCCGCGGCGTACCGGTGTTGGTGGCGGTCGAGCAGGACGCGACCGGCAAGGCCTGGGACCTGGCGCTGTCGTACGCCAAGGGCATCGGCGGACTGCGTGCCGGTGGCATCAAGACCACCTTCAAGGAGGAGACCGAGACCGACCTGTTCGGCGAGCAGACCGTGCTGTGCGGCGGTGTGTCGAACCTGATCCAGGCCGGTTTCGAGACCCTCACCGAGGCCGGGTACCAGCCCGAGGTCGCCTACTTCGAGTGCCTGCACGAGCTCAAGCTGATCGTCGACCTGATGTACGAGGGCGGCATCGCCAAGCAGCGCTGGTCGGTCTCCGACACCGCCGAGTACGGCGACTACACCTCCGGCCCGCGGATCATCGACGCCTCGGTCAAGGCCCGGATGAAGGAGGTGCTCGGTGAGATCCAGGACGGCACCTGGGCGGCCAGGTTCATCGAGGACCAGGACGCCGGAGCGCCGAAGTTCGCCGAGTACCGCAAGGCGGCCGAGCAGCATCCGATCGAGCAGGTCGGCCGTGACCTGCGCAAGCTGATGGCCTGGGTCAAGTCGCACGACGACGACTACGTCGAGGGCACCGCTGCCCGCTGATCGTGCTGCGGCGTCCGCCGAGGTCCGGTGCTAGCTCGGCCTTCGGCGGACGCAGAGTCGGTTGGTCACGCTATGTTGTCAGTGTGTCCGAGATGCCGAGGCCGCCGCGGCGGGTCCCGCTGGGGGCCGATGACGGTGCGGCGTTGCGGCAGCGGACCACCATCGAACCCGCGCCGGCCGGCCCGCCGCCCGGCCCGCCGCAGGAGCCGGTCAAGCCACCGCGGCCGTGGTACCTGATCCCGGTCCTGCTGGCCGTGCTCGCGGCCGGCGCCGGCGTCGGCTGGCTGGTCCGCGATCAGGCCGCCGACGCCGGCGGCCAACTGGTCCCGGCCGGCGGCTTCGATCCCGGCGATGTGCTGAAGATCAGCGGTCCGGCGGTCGTCCGGGTCTACTCGTTGTCGTGCTCGGGTAGCGGCCGGGCGACGGGCGTGATGATCGGCGACGACCGTGTGCTGACGGTCGCCTCGGCGCTCACCGGCCCGGTCGCGGTTGCCGTTCAGACCGCCGACGGCCGGATCCGCGAGGCCCGGGTGATCGGCGCGGACACCGGCGGCCCCGGCGCCGCCGCCGGTTCCGGCGTCGCGGTGTTGCAGGTGCGCGGCGAACCGTTCGCCGTCGAGCCGGCCGAGCTCGCCGCGTCCGTGCCCGCCGACGCCACCGAGGACGTGCCGGTGGTCGGGTACCGCGACGACGCCAGGCAGGTCGTCAACATGCATGCCATCACCACGACCCCCAGCGGTTTGGACGTCGCCGGCGTCAGCGGGCTGTTCCCGGTCAGTTCGGCCGGCGCACCGGTGTTCGACCGCAGCGGGCAGGTCATCGCGATGCTGGTCCGCGCCGG
>JBKPSJ010000056.1:0-10387 GCA_046765875.1 Actinomycetota bacterium | reverse complement strand
GCCCAAGGGGGTCGCGGTCACGCACCGCGGGGTGCTCAACCTGGCCGCGGACAGCACCTGGGACGGCGGCCGGCACGCGCGGGTGCTGGGGGTGGCCCCGTACGCGTTCGGGGTGTCCAGCTACGAGCTGTGGGTGCCGCTGCTGCGCGGTGGCCACCTGGTGCTGGCCCCGCCCGCCGACCTCGACGTGGCCACCCTGGTCCGGCTGATCGACGCCGGGCAGATCACCGGCCTGCACCTGACCGCGGGGCTGTTCCGGGTACTGGCCGAGGAGGCGCCGGCCGGCCTGGCCGGCGTCCGCGAGGTGCTGACCGGCGGCGACGTGATCTCCCCGCAGGCGGTCGGCCGGGTGCTGGCGGCCTGCCCGCAGACCGTGGTGCGGGCCATGTACGGGCAGACCGAGGCCACCGCGTTCATCGTGAGCTCGCCGATGACCGCGCCCTACCGGCCGGGGCCCACGGTGCCGGTCGGCCGGCCGATGGACAATGTCCGGGCCTACGTGCTGGACGAGCGGCTGACCCCGGTGCCGCCCGGCGAGCTGGGCGAGCTGTACGTGGCCGGCCCGTGCCTGGCCCGCGGCTACTTCCAGCGCCCGGACCTGACCGCCGAGGCGTTCGTGGCCGACCCGTTCACCGCCGACGGGCAGCGGATGTACCGCACCGGTGACCTGGTGCGGCTGACCCCGGACGGGCTGGTCGACTTCGTCGGGCGGGCCAACGACCAGGTGAAGATCCGCGGCTACCGGGTGGAGCTGGCCGAGCTGGAGTCGGTGCTGGCCGGGCATCCCGGGGTGGTGCACGTCGCGGTGGTGGCCCGCGAGGCGGAGCCCGGCGACAAGCGGATCGTGGCGTACGTCGTGCCCGCGTTCGCCGACTTCACACCCGCCGAGCTGCGCGCGCACGCCGCCCGGTCGCTGCCGGAGTACATGGTGCCGGCCGCGTTCGTGGTGCTGGACGCGCTGCCGCTGACCCCGAACGGGAAGGTGGACCGGGCCGCGCTGCCGGTGCCGGACCTGGCCGGGACCGTGGCCTACCGGGCACCGCGCACCGAGCGGCAGGAGCTGCTCTGCGGGATCTTCGCCGAGGTGCTGGGCGTGCCCCAGGTCGGCGTGGACGACAGCTTCTTCGACCTGGGCGGCCAGTCCCTGCAGGCGATGCGGCTGACCAGCCGGATCCAGGCGGCCCTCGGCGCGGACGTGCCGATCGCCGCACTGTTCGACGCGCCGACGGTGACCGACCTGGACGCCTACCTGGACGGCGACGCCCGGGGCGACGAGACGAGGAGGAGCGCCTGATGGCCAACCCGTTCGAGGACCCGGACGGCAGCTTCTGGGTCCTCAGCAACGCCGAGGGCCAGCACTCGCTGTGGCCGCGGTCCGCGGACCTGCCCGGTGGGTGGACCGCGGTGCACGGCCCGGCCGACCGCGGCGCCTGCCTGGCGTATGTCACCGCGCACTGGACCGAGCTGCGGCCGCGCTCGCTGGCCCCGGAGCCGACCCCGGAGCCGACCCCGGAAGGTGCGCAGGCATGACGATCTCCGCCTCGGTGGCCGCGCCGGCCGGCTCGGCGGAGCGGATCCCGCTGTCGCTCAACCACGAGTTCCTGTGTGCCTTCGACCGGGGCCCCGAGCAGGGCGCCTTCAGCGACCGGCACACCATCGTGGCAGCCTGGCGGGTCGCCGGCCCGCTGCGGACCGACACCCTGCAGGCGGCGCTGGACGACCTGGTCGAGCGGCACGAGGCGCTGCGCACGGTGATCGTCCGCGGGGCCGAGCCGCGGTACCAGGACGTGCGGCCGGCGAGCCCGGTGCCGCTCACCGTGCTGGACCTGTGCGGCACCGACCCGGCCGACCGGGACACCCGGGCCGAGCGGCTGCTCAACGAGCTGGACGCCGCGCCGTACCCGGTGTACGAGCTGCCGCACCTGCGGGCGGTGCTGGGCCGGTTCGACGGCACCGACGCGGTGCTGGTGCTCGCCGTGCACCACACCGCCACCGACGCCTGGTCCACCGAGGTGCTGGTCCGCGACCTGGCCGCCTGCTATGCCGCCCGCCGCGCCGGCACCGCACCGGACCTGCCGCCGGCCCACCAGTACCGGGAGTTCGCCGTCTGGCAGCAGCAGACGCTGACCGACGGCAGCCTGGACCGGCACCTGGACTACTGGCGGACCGCGCTTGGGGACGCCGAGATCCTGGCCATCGGCACCGACCGGCCGCGCCGCGACGACGTGCCGAACACCTTCGCCGCGCACCGCTTCCTCATCGACGCCGAGCTCACCGCCGCCACCCTGGCGTTCGCCAGGTCGGCACGCTGCTCGCCGTTCATGGTGCTGCTGGCCGCGCACACCGTGGTGCTGCACCAGCGGACCGGGGCCACCGACGTGGTGGTGCCCACGTTCACCTCCGGGCGGTACCAGGAGCGGTTCGCCGACAGCGTCGGGCCGTTCTTCAACTTCCTCCCGCTGCGCACCGACCTGGCCGGCTGCGGCACCTTCCGGGACGTGGTGCGGCGGGCCCGGACCACCTGCGCCGAGGCGTACTCGCACGACATCCCGTTCCCGCTGCTGGCGCACGAGCTGCCCGCGCTGATCGGGCCGTTCGCCGACCCGAACCGGTGCGTGCTGGCGTTCGAGCTGCTGCAGTCGGCCAGCTCGATGGACGGCAAGCAGGTGGGCGACCTGCGGTACGCCGAGGTGCGGCGCCGGCTGATCTCCCAGGACCGGGCCGCGGACATCCCCGACGGCGGGCTGTGGGCGGTGGACATCCTGCCCGCCGGCGAGATGGTGAGCAGCCTGAAGTTCAACCCCAACCTGTACGACAAGACGACGATGGTCGGCCTGGCGGCTGAGTTCCGCCGGGTGTTGCGGGACGCGGTGGCCGCGCCGGACGCCCCGCTGCAGCAGATCTGACCCATCCGAGACGAAGGATCGGCGCCGCACATGAGCATCGCGACCAGCGTTACCGAATCAGGGTTTCCGCCACCGCCCGAGCCCGACCTCACCCCGGCCGAGGTCCTCGCGCGGGCCGAGGCGATCGCACCGACCCTGGTCGCCCGGCAGGCGGAGACCGAGCAGCGCACCTACTACGCCCAGGACACCCACGAGGCGTTCGCCAGGGCCGGGTTCTACCGGCTGCTGGTGCCCCGGCGGTACGGGGGCTACGAGTTCGGCGTCGACACGTTCATGACGGTCTGCACGACGCTGGCCCGGGGCTGCCCGTCGACCGCGTGGATGTACCTGTTCGGCTCCGCGCACGCGCTCGTGGTGGGCACCCTGTTCGAGGAGCGGGCGCAGGCCGAGCTGTTCGAGGCCGGCGACTTCCTCTGCCCCGCGGTGGTGGCGCCCAGCGGCGGCGCCGAGCCGACCGGGGACGGCGGCTGGGTCGTCAACGGCACCTGGAACTACTGCTCCGGCGCGCCGTACGCCACCCATTTCATCGGCCACGCGCTGGTCTTCGGCGGGCCGGACGAGCCGCCGGCGCCGCTGCTGTTCATCGCGCCGCGCAGCCAGTGGCGGCTGGAGAACGACTGGGGCCGGCAGCTCGGCCTGAAGGGCAGCGGCTCGCACAGCATCACCCTGGAGAACGCCCGCATCCCGGGGCACCACGCGCTGGGCACCCACCTGTCGCAGCTGTCGGTCACCGGGGGCACCCCGGGGCGGGCGCTGCACGGCCCGCAGTACGGCGGGGGGCCGCTGAGCTTCATGCTGCTCGAGCTGGGCGCGCTGGCGCTGGGCATGGCCAAGGGCGCGCTGGACGCGTACGAGGAGCTGATGCGGACCCGGACGACCATCTTCTTCCCGATCGTGTCCCGCACCGAGGACCCCGACTACCAGCTCCGCTACGGCGAGGCGACCGGGCTGATCGCCGCGGCCGAGGCGGCCCTGACCAATGCCGTCCAGCAGTGGCAGCAGACCTGCGAGCGCGGCCCGCACGCGTTCACCCGGGAGCAGGAGCTGCGGCTGGCGCTGATCAGCCGGGAGGTGGTCCGGCTGTGCTGGCGTGCGGTCGAGGGGCAGCTGTTCCCCACCGCCGGGTCGAGCTCGGTGCGCACCGGTGCGCGGATCGAGCGGGTCTGGCGGGACATGTCGATGCTGCACAGCCACGCCGGCCTGGGGACGTTCCTCAGCGCGCTGGCCAACCGCGAGCTGGCCAAGGCCCGGTTCGGCGTCGGCTGACCCGGCCACGTCCCGCGCATCGGCCGTGCGCCCCGCCCAGGACCACGCAGAGGGAAGATGAGCGACCACCAGGCACCGCCGGCCGAGCCCGCCCGGCCGAAGACCCGCCCGCTGACCGGCGCGGAGTACATCGACAGCCTGCGCGACGACCGGGAGATCTACATCTACGGCGAGCGGGTCCGGGACGTGACCACGCACCCGGCGTTCCGCAACCCGATCCGGATGACCGCCCGGCTGTACGACGCGCTGCACGACCCGGCCACCAGGGGCGTGCTCACCGCGCCGACGGACGCCGGCAGCGACGGCTACACGCACCGCTTCTTCACCACGCCGCACAACGCCGCGGACGTGGTGGCCGACCAGCAGGCCATCGCGGCGTGGGCCCGGCTGAGCTACGGCTGGATGGGGCGCAGCCCGGACTACAAGGCGTCGTTCCTGGGCACCCTGGGCGCGAACGCGGACTTCTACGAGCCGTTCGCGGACAACGCCCGGCGGTGGTACCGGGAGTCGCAGGAGAAGGTCCTGTACTGGAACCACGCCATCGTGCACCCGCCGGTGGACCGGAACCGGCCGCCGGACGAGGTGGCCGACGTGTTCGTGCACGTGGAGAAGGAGACCGACGCCGGGCTGGTCGTGAGCGGCGCCAAGGTGGTCGCCACCGGGTCGGCGCTCACCCACTACAACTTCATCGCGCACTACGGGCTGCCGATCAAGCGCCGGGAGTTCGCTCTGGTGGCCACCGTGCCGATGGGCGTCTCCGGGATGAAACTGATCTGCCGGCCCTCGTACACCGCCACCTCCGCGGTGATGGGCAGCCCGTTCGACTACCCCTTGTCCTCGCGGCTGGACGAGAACGACACCATCCTGGTGCTGGACAAGGTGCTGATTCCCTGGGAGAACGTCTTCATCTACGGCCAGCTCGGCAAGGTGCAGATGTTCAGCGACCAGTCCGGGTTCGGTGAGCGGTTCACTTTCCACGGGTGCACGCGGCTGGCGGTGAAGCTCGAGTTCATCGCCGGGCTGCTGGCCAAGGCGCTGGAGATCACCGGCACCAAGGATTTCCGGGGTGTGCAGAGCCGGCTGGGCGAGGTGCTGGCCTGGCGCAACCTGTTCTGGTCGCTGTCGGACGCGGCGGCGCGCAACCCGGTGCCCTGGCGGAACGGCGCGGTGCTGCCCAACCCGCAGTACGGGCTGGCCTACCGGTGGTTCATGCAGGTCGGCTACCCGCGGGTCCGCGAGATCATCATGCAGGACGTGGCCAGCGGGCTGATCTACGTCAACTCCAGCGCCGAGGACTTCAAGAACCCGGACATCCGGCCGTACCTGGACAAGTACGTGCGCGGCTCGGACGGGGTGGACGCGCTGGAGCGCACCAAGCTGATGAAGCTGCTGTGGGACGCGGTGGGCACCGAGTTCGGCGGCCGGCACGAGCTGTACGAGCGCAACTACGCCGGCAACCACGAGAACACCCGGGTGGAGCTGCTCGCCGCCCAGCAGGCCGGCGGGCAGCTCGACCAGTACAAGGCCTTCGTCGACCGGTGCCTGTCCGAGTACGACCTGGACGGGTGGACGGTGCCGGACCTGTCCTCGTTCACCGAGCTGCGGGCGCACTCCACGCTGACCGGCGTGGTGACCCCGCCGGCTGCCGCCTGACCATTCGGCGCAGCGCCGCGGAACTCACCCGGCTGACAATTCCGCGTGCCATTGTCCGGCGAAATCCAAGACCGCAGCCCAGGAGATGCGTTCGCGACCGACCGACCCCGAAGCTGATCAGGTCGGTTAACTCAGGAAGGAGGGCGCCATGGTGACTCTCGCCAGCGCGTCCAACACGGGGACCCGTGAGAGCAAACGTGTCCCGAGGTTAGAGGGAGTTCGCGGGCTCTGCGCAATGGGCGTGATCATCACGCATGTCGCGTTCTCCACCGGTGTGGTGCTCGGCTCGGACGCCGGACCCCCGAAGCAGGGCATCTGGTCCATTCTGGCGGTCGGTCTCGAGGTCAGCCTCGGACCGTTCTTCATCCTGTCCGGGATGCTGCTGTACCGGCCGTTCGCACGGCGCACCATCCTCGGCAAGCAGGTACCGCCGGTGCGGCATTTCTTCCTCCGCCGCTTATTACGGCTGGTACCCGCGTACTGGGTGCTGGCCGCGTTCTGCCTGCTGTTACTGAACTTCAGCAGCATCCACAGCGCCTGGTACGTGCTGCGGCCGCTGCTGTTCATGCAGGACTACGACTACGTGTGGTACGCCGGCATGGACCCGACCTGGACGGTGCCCACCGAGCTGCAGTTCTACATCGTGCTGCCGCTGCTCGCGGCGCTCATGCACCGGCTGGCCAAGGGCGTCGCCGACCCGGTGCAGAAGATCCGCCGGATGTCGGTCCCGCTGGTCGGCCTGGTCGTCGTCGGGTTCGCGTTCACCGCGTACATGCACAAGGCGTCCCTCGGCCCGTGGCCGACGGTGTACTGGTGGCCGTTCAGCCGGGTCGGCCTGTTCGGCATCGGCATGTGGATGGCGTTGCAGTCGGTGCTGGCCGAGGCCCGGCCGCAGAAGCTGCCGGGGATCTACCGGCTCGCCGCCAGCCGGCCGAACCTGTACTGGCTGGTCGCGCTGGCGGCCCTCGCGGTGGACTGCATCTCCCCGTTCGGCCACCGCGGCACCTGGGACTACGGCTCGCCATTGTTCGCGGTGGTCCAGCAGGTGGCGTTCACCACGTTCGCCGCGGCGCTGTGTATCCCGCTGGTGGCCCCCAAGGGGCGGTCGCGGTTCATCGAGGCGGTGCTGTCCAACCGGCCGATGCGCTACCTCGGGCGCATCTCCTACGGGCTGTACCTGTGGCACTTCGCGGTCATGTACCTGTGGTTCCAGAGCGGCAGCATCTTCGGTGCCCCGCCGAAGCTGGCGTTCTTCCTGATCGGAACCGTCGGGTTCTGGGAAATGGTGACCGTGGTCATCATCGGCAGCATCGTGTTCTCCTCGGTCAGCTACTACCTGATCGAACGCCCGCTGCTGCTGTGGGGCGAACGCATCGTGGCCCGCTCGAAGGCCAGGAAGGCGGCCACCGTGACCGCCCTGCCCCAGTCGCCCACCACCGCGGAACCCGAGCGCAAGTCTGCGTGAGACCCGCTCCGACATCCGCCATCGCCCCGCCCTCGCAATGAGGGAACCGATCACCCGGCCGGGCCGGCGCACCCCCGTGGTGCTCCGGCCCGGCTGTTTCCTCCGGCCAGGACCTCGGGCGGATGAGCCGGCGCCGTTCTGGTAAGAGCCTGTTGGCAATCCCTCGGTGGATGCACCCGGTGATCCAGGCGGCGATCCGGCAAGGCGGAGGAGGAGCCTATACCGCTGTTGTATCGGCGACGACGACAACGCCGCCGGTCGTCGTCTGGGCGCCGGGGGCGCCGCCAGCAGGGTTTGCCAACAGGCTCTAAGGACGGAGGCACCGGATGGAGCGCTGCGCCGGGAGTCCTGGGGTCGGTAGTCATCAACTAGCGGAGCGATCCGTTGGGTTGGGTTGCGCGCCACCGGCTGGCTTGTGGGTCACCGCCTGGTGGCTCGTTCGCGGGCGAGGCGGCGGTGTCGGCCTTGTTCGAGGCGTTCGGCGGCTCGGGTCAGGGAGTGGCGCCGGGCACGATGGGCCAGCCGGCCTCGACGTAGGCCAGGGTGGTCGCCGAGCTGGACACCGCGGTCGGGCCGATCAAGGAGCGTGATCGCCTGCCGGATCCGCTCGCCGATACGACTGTCGCGCGTAAAAGTACCGCAGCACCTCACGGCTGGTGGTGCTGCGGTACTCGAATCCTACGAGGTAAGACAACCGATCGTACGAGGTAAGGCCGCCCCGGGGGCCTCAGGCGGTGACGAGGGAGGCCAGCCGCTCCAGGCTGCTCGTGACGCCGGACTCGGTGTCGGCCTGGGCCTCCACCGCGACGTTGGTCTGGTGGAACGTGACCTTGGTCCGGCCCTCGACGTCGGTGAACGTGAGCTCGGTGAGCCGGCCCGAGGCGGGCACCGTGAAGACGATCCGTCCGGGCTCGGCCACCTCGACGAACCGCGCCTTCATCGGGTACTCGGTGCCGTCCGAGCCCGCCACCATGACGGCCTCGAAGGCCCCGCCGGCGTGCGGCTCGATGACGACGGTGGACAGCGGGATGGTCAGCCCCGCAGGCGCCCAGAACTGGGCGAGCTGCTCGGGCGTGACGTACGCGGCGAAGACCCGCTCCCGCGGGGCGTCGATGACCCGGCTGATCGTGATCTCGACCTGGTCGGCGTCCGGGGTGGTCGTGGTCATGGGCAATCCGTTCTCTTGCGAAAGGGGGGTAGGAACAAACGCGGGTCCCCGATCGCCCGGGGACCCGCGGTGGACACGTGAGACCTCAGCCGGAGAAGACCTCGTGCAGCAGCTCCGCCCACTCCGGGGAGTTGGTGGCGAAGCCCTGGTGGTCGCCCGGCACGGTCAGCGGCTCGCTGCCGAGCGCGCTGGCCAGCGCGACCGCGGAGTCGTGCGCCACCTGGCCGCCCGAGGCGTCGCCGACCGCCACCACGACCTTGGCCGGCGCGGCCTTGATGGCCGCCACGTCCGGCTTGTAGCCGATCAGCGAGGTGATCTGGTGCGCCACGAAGAACTGCGAGTTCTTCTCCATCCGCGCCATCATCTCCATGACCTCCGGCGGCGGCTGGAAGTTCGGGTCCGGGGCCTCGAACGGCAGCGGGGGCAGCTCCGCGGGCAGGTGCGGCCCGAACCCGCTCACGCCGGCGATGAACTTGCCCATCGCCGGGCCCGGACCGGCCTGCTGGTAGGTCTGGTTCACGTCGGTCCAGAACGCGTTCCAGTCCGCGGCGTTCGGCAGCAGCTCGCTGGCCGGCGGCTCGTGCGCCACCAGCGTGCGCACCTGCTCCGGGTGCCTGGCGACCAGCTCGAGCCCGGCCAGGGCGCCGCCGCTGCAGCCGAGCACGTACGCCGGCTCGGAGGTGATCGCTTCCAGCACGTGGTGCGGGTCCTCGCCGTGCACGGAGATCTTCTGGTCCTCGTCCGGCACGTCCAGCGGGCTGCGGGAGTAGCCGCGCGGGTCGTAGGTCACCACGGTGTACCGGTCGGACAGCCCGGCGACCAGCCCGCCGAAGACCGCGCAGTCCGCGGGTGCGCCGGGAATCAGCAGCAGCACCGGGCCGGTGCCGGTGATCTCGTAGTGCAGGGTCGCGCCGGGAACCTTGAGGGTGTCCACGGCTTTCGCGGCAGTCATGCAATTCCCTCCATCACTGGGTCGATGTCAGAACTGGGTCGATGCAGAACTGGGTCGATGCAGAACTCGTCTCGGGTCGGCTCGGGTTGACGCGAGGGGTCAGGTCGCTGGTCACACCTCCGATCGAGTCGTCCGCCCCTTCGAACTGCCCCGCCGGCCTCAGACCGCCTCGTCCAGCGGGATATCCGGCGGCGTGATGTCGGTCGGCGTGGCCGGAGCCTCGGCAGCCGGCTGCGGCTGGCCGATCGGCGGGATGTGCCGCAGCTTGGTGGCGATCAGGATGGCGATCAGCGCCAGCACCACCGCGCCGATGCCGGTCACCACGTGCAGGCCGCTGGTGAACGCCTCGCGGGCCGCGGTGAGCAGCCCGGAGCCGAGCTGGCCGGGCAGGTTGGCGGCGGCCGCTACCGCACCCGCGACGCTCTCCCGGGCAGCGTCCGTCGCGCCGGCGGGCAGCCCGGCGGGCAGGTGGTCGTCGAGGTTGCCGCGGTAGATCGCGCTGCCGATGGTGCCCACCGTGGCGATGCCGAGCGCCGCGCCGAACTCGTTGCAGACCTGCGCCAGCGAGGCGGCCGACCCGGCGCGCTCCGGCGGGACGGCGCCCACCACGAGGTTGACGCCGAGGGCGACCAGGCCGGAGCCGCAGAACGAGAAGACCGCGAAGCCGACGATCAGCGGGATGGTGGCGTGCGTGCCGACCTGGGTGAACGTGACCAGCACGATCGCGGTGCCGACCATCCCGGCGGCGATGACGAACGCGGGGCGGATCTTGGTGGCTAACCCCGGGTTGACCATGAAGCCGACCGTGGCGGCGGCCATGCCGGGCAGCATCGCCAGGCCCGCGCGCAGCGGCGACAGCCCGTCCACCGACTGGAAGTGCTGGGTGGCGAACAGCATGACCGCGCCGCCGGTGAGGCTGTAGCTGAGCAGGCTGACCAGGGTGGCGCTGAACGACCCGCTGCGGAACAGCGAGACGT
>JBKPSJ010000055.1:0-31290 GCA_046765875.1 Actinomycetota bacterium | reverse complement strand
GGATACACCACAGCTCGGCAGGGCACTCGCGCAGGCGGTCGACTGGTACGACGATGCCGACGCGGTGCTCGGGCTGACCGACGACGGCGGCTACTGGGTGATCGGGTTGCGCAGGTTTGTCAGCGGATGCGTGTCCGGCGTACCGATGTCGACCGAACACACCGGCCAGCACCAGCTCGACCGGCTCCGTTCGCTCGGGTTGAAGGTCCGGCTGCTCCCCCGGCTCCGCGACATCGACACCCCGGCCGACGCCGCCGCCGTCTCGCAGGCGCATCCCGAGCTCAGGTTCAGCCGGGTCCATGCCCGCCTGCTTGCCAAGAGCAACGAAATCAGGGCGGTGCACCATGAAGTCTTCGACGCCGCGCTCGCCGGACGGCACGGCGGGGTCGCCTACGTCGATCCGGCCAGCGGACGAGCACCCGTCGCCCTCGACCACGAACGCTGGCTCCGACCGGCCGACGAGGTCGACCGGCTCGTCATCGAACGCTGCCGCGGTCCGGCGCTCGACATCGGCTGCGGGCCCGGCCGGTTCGTACGGGCGCTGGCCGAATGCGGCATCGCCGCGCTCGGCGTGGACAGTTCACCCGCGGCCGTGGAGCTCACCGCCGGCCGTGGCGCGGCCGTCCTGCACCGCGCCGTCCAGCGGCCGCTCCCGGCAGAAGGTCGATGGGCCACGGTGTTGCTGATGGACGGCAATGTCGGCATCGGCGGCGACGTCGACGCCCTGCTCGACCGGTGCCGCCAGCTGGTCGGCCCCGAAGGCACAGTCATCGTCGAGGTGGACCCGGACGACGCGGTCGACGAGACGACGACGCTGGCCGTGTTCGACGACGCGGGCGGCTGGACCGGTGCGGTGCCGTGGGCACGTGCGGGCTCTCGAGCGTGCCGGCATCGGGCCGCGCGAGCCGGCTTCGCCGTCGCCGAGGAGTGGTCCGCCGCCGGCCGCACCTTCCTTTCCCTCCGTCCAACCCGATGACCACTGAGGGCCGAGCCACGCCGACGGTGCTGGTCTTAGGTGGCGCCGTCATCTGTACGGCGACGTACTGGTCATTCCTGCACCTGCACTGGCCGGGTCGGCTGGTGATCTGGCTCGTGTTCGCCGCCATCCTGATCGCAGTCGTCAGGCTGCGCCCGGGGAAGGCAGTCCTGCTGGCCGTCGCGTGCAGTGCGCTGGTGCAGATTCCGGGGCTCACGGCGGCGCCGCAGGGAAGTACGGACGCCTACCGGTACGTCTGGGACGGCAGGGTCCAACTCGCCGGGCACTCGCCGTACACCCGAAGCCCGCTGGACGACGATCTAGCGAACCTGCGTGACCCGGTGCTGTTCCCCGGGCTGGCACCGACCGACCTCACCGGCGTACACGGCCTGTCGGACGACACCACCGACGACCCGCGAACCAGGATCAACCGTCCACACGTACCGACGATCTATCCACCCGTGGCGCAAGTCTGGTTCGCCGCCATCGCCGCGGTGACGCCATGGTCCGCGGGCACCTTCGGTGTACAACTCGCCGCCGCGCTCGCGGCGATCGCTACCGCGGCGCTCCTCGCATCGAGGCTCAAACACAACCCACTGCTGGCGTTGGGCTTCGGCCTGTGCCCCGCCGTCGCGCTCGAGGCCGGCAACGACGGACATGTCGAACTCCTCATGACGCTGCTCACAGTGGCCGCCGTCGTCACGAGCAGACGCAGGATCCTCAGCGGTGTACTGCTGGGTCTGGCCATCGGCAACAAACTCGTCCCGCTCCTAGTGGCCCCGGCGATCCGCACCGGAATCAAGGGCCGCCTCGCTACCGCAGCCACGCTGGTCGTCGCGTACCTGCCCTACCTACTAACAGCGGGCTGGCTCGCATTCGGGTATCTGCCCGGGTACGTCGGGGAGGAGGGCTTCGACGGCGGCACCGGCCGGTACGCGTTGCTCGCACTGGTTTTGCCAGCACACCTGCGTACACCGGTGGCCGTGCTGCTCGGCGCGGTACTGGCCGCGATCGCCTGGCATCGCGCCGGACGTGACGGAGCAGCGGTCAGCGCGACCTGGTTGTTCGGCGCGGCGGTGCTGATCGGCACCCCGGCCTATCCCTGGTACACGCTGCCGCTGCTCGGCCTGGCCATCCTGTCCGGCCGCTGGGAATGGCTCGCCGTCGTGGTGGCTGCGCACGGTGCGTATGCCGCCTATGACGAGCCCGCCCGGATCACGCTGTGGTACGCGGCGGCACTGCTGGCCGTGATCGTCGCGACAGGGGTCAGGCGGCTGGCACCCGGTCCAGGAAGCCGTGCACCGTCTCCAACCGGCCGTCCTCGGACAGCACCGCTACGTCGAAGCCGACCACGATCGCCTCGCCGCCCTCGGGTGCCAGCTCCCAGGTGAACCGGGCCAGGTTGTGGTGCGCGTCGACCGGTCCGGCGAGCCGGAACGTCAGCCCGGTGAACTGCTGCTGCGCACCGGAGATCACCTGGTCGATAACATCCTTGCCCTCGGCAACCACCAGCGGGTCGACATAGGTCGCGGCATCGGTCCAGGTCTCGTCGATCATCGTCCGCCGTGCGTCCGCGTCGGTCTCGTTCCAGGTCGCGATGTAGCGCTCGATCAGTTCCATCTCGGTCTCCTCGGTGTGTTGTCCGTTGTTCGACGGCACCGATCGTGACCGGGCTGACGTCATGCTGTCGATTACCTCGGAGGTCATGGTGGTGGCCACAGCGGGTCGCCTAATCTCGGACGGGTGAGCACACCGGTCGGCGAGCAACTACGGGCCTGGCGAGTCCGCCGCCGGCTCAGCCAGCTCGAACTCGCGATCCAGGCCGATGTGTCGACCCGGCATCTGAGCTTCGTCGAGACCGGCCGGTCCAAGCCGACCAGCCAGATGATCCTGCGGCTGTCCGAGCAGCTCGACGTACCGCTGCGCGATCGCAACGAGATGCTGCTGGCCGGTGGTTATGCCCCGGTGTATCCGGCCGGCGGCCTGGACGGGCCCGAGCTGGCCTCGATCCGCGAAACGCTGCGGCGGGTGCTCACCGGGCACGAGCCGAACCCAGCGGTCGTGGTCGACCAGCACTGGAACCTCGTCGATGCGAACCAGACCGTTGGGCTGTTCCTCGAAGGAGCCGCGCCCGAGTTGCTCGTACCGCCGGTCAACGTGCTGCGCGCGAGCCTGCACCCGGACGGCATGGCACCGCGCATCCTCAACCTCGGCCGGTGGCGGGCGCACCTGCTCAGCCGCCTACGCCACCAATTCGCCGCGACCGCCGATCCGGAGCTGTCCGACCTGTACGACGAGTTGCAGGCGTACCCCTCCGACCGGCCGGAGCCGGGCCTCGACCTACCCGGGCCAGCAGACGTCGCCGTACCGCTGCGCTACCGGTACGACGACACCGAGCTGTCCTTCCTCAGCATCACCGCGGTCTTCGGCACCCCGCTCGACGTCACCGTCTCCGAACTGGCTATCGAGGCCTTCTATCCCGCCAACGACGAGACGACCACCTTCCTGGACAAACATCGCCGCGCCTGACGCCACCCGATTCGTTGGACCCGTTTGGTCACCCCTGCTGACCAGACGGGTCCAACGAACGCCAGGGAAGGTGACCAGACGGGTCCGACGAACGCCAAGGGAGGTGACCAGACAGGTCCGACGAAGGCCAACGCCGGCCGACCAGGCGGGTTAGGTGGTTGTGGGGCGAGGGAAGGCGACCGGGCTGCGGTTGCCGTCCTTGTCGACGGCGCGGACGCCGAACCAGAAGTTGTCCTTGGACACGTTGCGCAGCACGACGTTGGTGACATTGCCGACGTCGATCGTGTCCTCCCACTCCACCGCGGTTGGAGAGCGCATCGCGACCTCGTACCCGGCCAGATCGGCCTCTGTGTTCGCGTTCCAGCGCAGCTCGGTGTCCGTACGCAGGCCGACGACGTTGTAGAGCGCGCCCTGTACCTCGGCCGGCGAGTTCGCCAGAGCGGTCAGCGCCGAGGCGTTGACCCGCGCCGCCCGGGCGCAGTAGTCGTAGTCGACGAACTCGGGCAGGTCGCCGATCTGGACGCCGTTCTCGACCCGGACGTCCTGGTGCTGGTGCCGGTAGTCCTCCTTCGGCTCGGTGAACCGCACCGCGGAGTAGCCCTGCTGCAGGAACGGGATGTGGTCGCCGCCGCGGCCGAGCCGGTCGCGCCGGTACATGATGTTGACCGACATGTGGGTCGCCTCGTTCTCGGCGACCTCCTTGATGTAGCGCGCGAGCTGCCGCGGCGGGGACTCGGTCTCGCCGCCGCCGAACCGCCGCCAGTCCGCCTCCAGCGGGCCGGGCGGGTTCCCGAGGCCCTCGGCGAACACCCGGATGCTGTACGGGTCACGCTCGCCCTCGGGGCCGGTCGAACTGCCGATGATGTCGTTGGTGAACATCCCGGCGATGTTCCGCCCGGCGGCCTTGGCCTGGGTGGCGAAGAAGTTCGAGCCGTACAGTCCCTGCTCCTCGCCGGCAACGGTCATGAACACGATCGTCGCGTCGAACTGCCGGGTCGCCATCACCCGGGCCATCTCCAGTACGGCTGCGGCGCCGGACGCGTCGTCGTTCGCACCCGGCGCGTCCGCGACGGGATTGGTCGGGTCGGTCGGCATCGAGTCGTAGTGGCCGCTGACCACGTACGTCCGGCCGACAGAGTCCGGCTGCGAGCCCTGCAGCGTCGCGACCACGTTGGTGATCACGGTCGGCGTCGGGATCCGGGACGCGACCCCTTGCACGTACGACTGGAGCTCGACGGTCATCCGGCCGCCGGACGGTATCGCCACCTTCTTGAACTCGTCGAACAGCCAGTCCCGCGCGGCTCCGATGCCGCGGGTCGGGTCGGTCTGGGACGACAGTGTGTTGCGGGTGCCGAAGGTCACCAGCTTCTCGATGGTCCGCTGAATGTTCGCCGCGCTGATCTCGCGCAGCATCTTGTCCACGTCGGGAGGCGGGAACTTCCCCTGCCATCCACCGGCCGGGCTGTTCGCCTGGGCGGTCGTCGTCACGCCGAGCAGTGGCAACGCGGCCGCGGCCCCCGTCAGGGCCGCACGGCGTGTGATTCCCGAGTCGTTCATGGGCGGTGTCTCCTCGAGATCGATCGAGCACGAATCGTGCACTATCGATCGAAGCTACGCCCGTACGCTCCGCCCTGCACAAGGACTCGGCCATTCGCGATCGGCTATCCCGATCCGATGCGAGGGTTATCCCGCAAAACCTCAGTGGTGCTGGTCGGTGACGAACCACACGCCGACCGCCGGCTCAGTGCCCTGGTTGTGGTACCGGTGCGGCGTGGTCGAGTCGAACGACAACGCGTCGCCCGGCTTGAGCACGATGTCCTCGAAGCCGAGCGTGAGCACCAGCTCGCCGCTGAGCAGGTACCCGAACTCGCTGCCCTGGTGCCGCATCAGCCCGTCGTTGCTGGACGACGTACCGCCCGGGTCGTAGGTCACCAGCAGGAAGTCGACCGGCAGATGCGGCAGCGCGCCGAGGCGCTCCCAGGTGACGCCGGACTCGAGCTTGATCACCTGCCGGTCAGGTGGCCGTACGTGGGGTCCCAGCCGGCTGCCGTGGAACGACCCGAGGGCATCCAGCACCGTCGACGGTGCGCCGACGACGGCCTCGGCGACCGGCGCCTCGGCGCTGTCGAACACGTCCTGGACCGAGATGCCGAGCGCCGAGGTGATCGCGTACAGGGTGCTCACCGACGGGCGGCTCTTCCCGTTCTCGATCTGCGAGATCAGGCTGGCCGAGACCCCGACCTCGCGGGCCAGGCTGCGCAGCGAGCGGTCGCGCTTCATCCGTTCCTCGCGGATCCGCTGACCCACCGACGGCAGCTGAGAGGCCGGCATCCGACCCTCCCGATTCGTATAGCGAACCTGAACACCATAGCGGCTCATGCGTTAAGTATGTATTGACGCCGAGCGCGAGCAGTGTTTAGTTAACTGCAACACCGGTCGAAGCGAGGTGATCCGTGATGGCCGTCCGCACTTACGGACCGAACGCGGTGGACTGGGAGCAGCGCATCGACCTGGCACGGCTGCGCGACGACCGGCTGGCGCGGATCAAGAAGGCGCTCGACGACTCCGATCTGGGCGCGCTGCTGACGTTCGACTTCGGCAACATCCGGTATCTGACCGCCACGCACATCGGCACCTGGGCGATGGACAAGCTGATCCGGTTCGCGGTCTTGCCGCGCGGCGGCGAACCGGTGCTGTGGGACTTCGGCTCGGCCGCGCGGCATCACCAACTGTTCGACCCGTGGCTGGACGGCGAGAAGCGAGCCCGGGCCGGCATCTCCACGCTGCGCGGCGCGTTCAACCCCGACGCCGGCATCGCCGACGACGTGGCCGCCAAGGTCGCCGCGGTGCTGTCGGAGTACGGGCTGACCGGCGAGCCGATCGGCGTCGACCTGGTCGAGATGCCGGTGCTCGCGGCGCTGCAGAAGCAGGGCCTCACCGTCGTCGACGGCCAGCAGGTCTTCCTCGAGGCCAGGCGGCTCAAGACCGCCGACGAGATCGGCCTGCTCACCCAGGCCTGCTCGATGGTCGACGCGGCGTACGAGGAGTTGTATCGGTTCCTGCGTCCCGGCGTACGCGAGAACGAGTGCGTCGGACTGGTCAGCAAGGTCCTGTACGACCTCGGCAGCGAGTACGTCGAAGGCGTCAACGCGATCTCAGGCGAACGCTGCGCACCACATCCGCACGTGTACAGCGACCGGATCGTCCGGCCCGGCGATCCGGCGTTCTTCGACATCCTGCACAGCCACCTCGGGTACCGGACCTGCTACTACCGCTGTTTCGCGGTCGGCAGTGCATCACCGGCGATGCGGGACGCGTACGTACGCTGTCGCGAGTACATGGACGCCGCGATCGCGCTGGTCAAACCGGGCGCGACGACGGCCGACATCGTCTCGGTCTGGCCGCGCGCCGAGGAGTTCGGCTTCGCCAACGAGGAGGCCGCCTTCGCCCTCCAGTACGGCCACGGCGTCGGGCTGTCGATCTGGGAGAAGCCGATCTTCAGCCGGCTGGTGTCGCTGGACCACCCAGAGGTGCTCGAGGAGGGCATGGTCTTCGCGCTCGAGACGTACTGGCCGGCCGCCGACGGCTGGTCGGCCGCGCGGATAGAGGAGGAGGTCGTCGTCACCGCCACCGGCTGCGAGGTGATCACCAAGTTCCCGGCCGAAGAACTGCTGGTCGCCGGGCAGCGATATTGGACCGCCGGCGGGCCGCTGAACCTGACCCGCGAGTCCCAGTCGAACCTGAACACCAACGGTCAGAAGCGTCATGACGACTGACACCCGGGCGACCGAGCGGGCCGCCGACCTGCTCGAGATGTACGAGCAGATGGCGGTGATCCGGCGTACCGAGAAGGCCGCGCAGGACCTGTTCCTCGCCGGCCTGGTCAAGGGCACAACGCATCTGGCCGCCGGGCAAGAGGCGGTAGCCGTCGGCGCGAGTGCCGCACTGCGTCCGGACGACTATGTGTTCGCGACGTACCGCGGCCACCACCACGCGATCGCCCGCGGCGCCAGCCCGGAGGCGTGCCTGGCGGAGTTGATGAGCAAGGCGACCGGGCTTTGCAAGGCCAAGGGCGGCTCGATGCACCTGACCAAGGCCGACGGCGGGATGCTCGGCTCGTACGCGATCGTCGGCTCGCACCTGCCGATGGCGGTCGGCGCCGCCTGGTCGGCCAGCCTTCGGGGAACCGGCCAGGTGGCGGTCGCCTTCTTCGGCGACGGTGCCACCAACATCGGCGCCTTCCACGAGGCGCTCAACCTCGCCGCGGTGTGGCGGCTGCCGGTGATCTTCGTCTGCGAGAACAACTTCTACATGGAGTACACGCCGATCGCCTCGGTGACGGCGGTGGAGAATCCAGCGGCCGACCGGGCCCCGGCGTACAACCTGCCCGCAGAGGTTGTCGACGGCAACGATGTGCTGGCCGTCCGGGACGCCGTCGCCCGCGCGGTGACCAAGGCCCGCGCGGGCGACGGGCCGACCATCATCGAGGCCCGCACCTACCGGCACTTCGGGCACAGCCGGACCGACCCGGCGACCTACCGGCCGGCCGACGAGGTCGCCGCCTGGATGGCGCACGACCCGCTCACGCTGCTCAAGGAACGGATCGAGCAGGCCGGCGGATCGGTCACCGAGGCCGACGAACGTGCCGAGAAGATCGTGGCCGACGCGATCGCCGCGGCCAAGGACGCGCCGGCCGCCGACCCGGCCGAGGCGCTCACCGACGTCTGGGCGGACGGAGGTGCGGCGTGGCGGACGTGACCGACGTCATCACCTACCGCGAGGCGGTTGCCGAAGGCATCAGTCGCGAGATGCGCCGCGACCCGTCGGTGGTCTGCCTCGGCGAGGACATCGGCGCCGCCGGCGGAGTCTTCAAGACGATGTCCGGCGTGTTCGACGAGTTCGGCCCGCGCCGGGTCTGGGACACCCCGATCTCCGAGCAGGCCATCGTCGGCGCCGCGATGGGTGCGGCGATGACCGGGCTGCGGCCGGTCGCCGAGATCATGTTCTCCGACTTCCTCGCCTGCTGCTGGGACTACCTGGCCAACGAGATCCCGAAGGTGCGGTACATGACCGGCGGGCAGGTCACCGTACCGCTGGTGGTCCGGACCGCGAACGGCGGCGGGCTTGGGTTCGGTGCCCAGCACTCGCAGGCGGTGGAGAACTGGGCCTTCACCGTGCCCGGGCTCAAGATCGCCGCACCGTCGACCCCGGCGGACGTGGTCGGCCTGATGGCCTCGGCGATCCGCAGCGACGACCCGGTGGTCGTGTTCGAGCACAAGGGGCTGTTCGCGTCCAAGGGACCGGTCGCGCCGCCGGATCATGTCGTACCCCTCGGCGAGGCGAACATCGCACGGTCCGGCGACGACGTCACCGTGGTCGCGCTCGCGTCGACCGTGCCGATCGCGCTGCAGGCCGCCGAACAACTCGCCACCGAGGGCATCAGCGTCGAGGTGGTCGACCTGCGCTGCCTGGTCCCGCTCGACATGCGCACCGTGCTGGAGTCGGTACGCCGTACCTCCAAGCTGGTCGTCGTCGAGGAGAACCCGTTCCAGGGCGGCTGGGGCGCGACCGTGGTCTCGATCGTCGCCGACGAGGGGTTCGAACTGCTGGACGCGCCGATCGTACGGGTGGCAGCCGAGTGTGTGCCGCTGCCGTTCGCCGACGCGCTGGAGGACGAGGTCATCCCGAGCACCGCCAAGCTGGCCGGCGCAATCCGCCGGCTCAGCGCCTACTGACAACCGGAGTACAGCTGGCAGGAGAAGGAGACCGGCATGAGTGACAAGCTGCTCATCCGCGGCGGCCAGATCGTCAGCGTCGACGCCGCGATCGGCAATCTTGCACGGGGGGACGTGCTGATCGAGGACGACAAGATCGCCGCCGTCCAACCGTCGATCGAAGCCGATGCGCAGGTGATCGACGCCGAGGGCTACATCGTGATCCCCGGCTTCGTCGACACCCACCGGCACACCTGGGAGGCCGCTATCCGCGGCAGTGCCCCGAACGCGACCCTTGACGACTATTTCGTCGACATCCTGGACACGTTCGCCCCGCTGTACCGGGCCGAGGACGTGTACGCCTCGAACCTGGCCGGCTCGCTGGAGTGTATCAACGCCGGCATCACGACGCTGGTCGACTGGTCGCACATCAACAACACGCCCGACCACCCCGACGCCGCGATCCGCGGGCTGCAGGAGTCCGGCATCCGCGCGCAGTACGCGTACGGCAGCGCCAACACCTCGCTGGCCGACTACTGGTTCGAGAGCAAGCTGTCGATTCCCGGCGACGACGTGCGCAGGATCCGCGACACCTACTTCAGCTCGGACGACGGCCTGCTCACGATGGCGCTGGCCACCCGCGGGCCTGGCTTCTGCGTCGACGACGTGGTCCGCGGCGAGTGGGCGCTGGCCCGCGACCTCGGGCTGCCGATCACCGTGCACGTGGCGATGGGCCGGCTGGCCGGCCGGTTCGGCATGGTCAAGCAGCTCAGCGATCTCGGACTGCTCGGGCCGGACACGACGTACGTGCACTGCTGCTACTTCAGTGACGAGGAGTGGCAGCTGGTCCGCGACAGCGGCGGCACGATCTCGATCGCCGCGCAGGTCGAGACCCAGATGGGCCACGGCTGGCCGCCGGTGATGAAGGCGATCGAGTACGGGCTGCGGCCGAGCCTGTCGATCGACGTCGTCACCACAGTGCCCGGCGACATGTTCACCCAGATGCGAGCGGCGTTCGGCTCCGAGCGGGCCCGGGCGAATGCCGTGTTCTGGGAGAAGAACGAGGCCGCGACCGGGCTGCTCACCGCCGAACAGGTGTTGCGGATGGCAACGATCGACGGCGCGTACGTTGCCGGGCTGGAGGACCGCACCGGTTCGCTCACCCCGGGCAAGCAGGCCGACGTCGTGCTGATCGACGCCCGCTCGCTGAACGTCGCGCCGGTGATCGATCCGATCGCCGCTGTGACGCTGTCGGCGGATGTGTCGAACGTCGACACCGTGATCATCGGTGGCGCGATCCGCAAGCAGAACGGCAAGCTCACGGGCGATGTCGACACAGCTCGGCGGCTGGTCGAGGAGTCCCGCGACAACCTGCTCCGGCAGACCGAGCACAAGCAGCCCGCATGACCCAGCACCTGGTCCGGCGGGCCGGTGAAGCGGCGTACACCGACCCGGTCGACGGGTACCGGCGCTGGCCGGTGGTCGGCGAACACGCCGGTGCGGTGCACACCGGGTTCGGGCTGTGCGAGCTCGAACCCGGCGGTGCCGTTCCGGCGCACGTGCACTCCTACGAGGAGAGCCTGTACGTGACCGGCGGATCGCTGGTGTTGCAGACCGCAGACGGTGCGACCGCACTCGGGCCGGGCGATTACGGTGTGATCCCGGTCGGCGTCCCGCATGCCTGGCGCAACGAGTCCGGTGGTCCGGCCCGGTGGGCGGACATGCTGGCGCCGGCACCGCGGTCGCAGTACGGCGGTGACACGGTGCCGGTTCCGCAGTTGCCGAAGGCAACCGCCGTTCCCGTGGACGTGCGAGATCCACGAAACCGGAGCTTCGGCAACATCACTGTGGCGCATATGGACGTCAACAAGCAGGGCCAGGACCAGCTTGCGGTCACGGCAAGTATGCGGACCGCGCTGCTGGTGTACGGCGGCATCACGGTCAAGATGATGGTCGACTCCGACCTCGGTGCGCTGCTGTCGACGATGTTCATGGTCGAGTACGCCCCGGACGGCGGGACCGGGCCGCACGACCACCCGTTCGAGGAGACCTACTACTTCCTGGACGGCACGGCGCTGGCGACCTTCGACGGCGAGGAATACGTACTCGGGCCGGGTGACATCGCCTGGGCCGGAGTCGGCTGCATGCACAGCTTCCGCAATCTCGGCCGCGGCCGGCTGGCCTGGCTGGAGACGCAGGCACCACAGCCGCCGGGGCGGCACTCGTACCGGTTCGTGCGGGACTGGGACTACCTTCGCGACGCGATCCGGAAGGAGACGCCATGAGTGCTGTCGTGGTGATCGGCGGTACGTCCGGACTCGGCCGCGCGGTCGCCGCGTACTACGCCGGCCGGGGCGCCGAGGTGGTGCTGTCCAGTCGCGACCCGGACCGGGCCAAGGCGATCGCCACCGAGGTCGGCGCCCGCGGCATCGCGCTCGACCTCGAACGACCCGGCGACCTCGCGGCCGCGCTGGCCGATGTCGGCGCGGTCAGGCACCTGGTGCTCGCCGCGATCGACCGCGACGAGAACAGGGTCAAGGAATACGACATCGCGCAGGCGATGAAGCTGGTGACGCTCAAGCTGGTCGGGTACACCGAGACGATCCACACGCTCCTCCCCCGGATGGACCCGAGCGGCTCGATCGTCGTGTTCGGCGGGCAGGCACGCAACCGGCCCTATGCCGGCTCGACCACGGTCTCGACCGTCAACGGCGGCGTGGACGGGATGGTCCACACGCTCGCCGTCGAGCTGGCGCCGATCCGGGTCAACGCGCTCCACCCGGGCATCGTCGGCGACAGCCCGTACTGGTCGGCACGACCGGCGGCGGTGCTGGACGCGATCGCGGCCAGGACGCCGACCGGACGGCTGGCGACGATGGCCGACATCGTCGGAGCGGTCGTGTTCCTGCTGGAGAACAACTCGGTCAACGGCCAGAGCCTGTCCGTGGACGGCGGCTGGCTGCTGCTATGAGCGCTACCCATCAGCCGAGTGTGGCGATCGTCGGCACGGGGAGGATGGGTGGCGCGATGGCCCGGCGGCTGCGCTCCTCCGGGCAGCGAGTCGTGCTCTACAACCGCACGCCGGGCAGGGCGGCGCACGTCGCCGCCGACATCGGCGCCTCGCTCGCGACCACCGCCCGCGGCGCCGCGGCCTGCGACATCGTGCTGGTCTCGTTGTCCGACGACGCCGCGCTCGAGCAGATGTACGCCGGGCCCGACGGCCTGCTCGCCGGACTCGCCCCGGGCACCGTCGTGGTCGAAACCAGCACCGTCGACCCCGACACCGTGCGCGGGCTCGCCCCGCAGGTCGAGGAGCACTCGGCGTCCCTGCTCGACGCGCCAGTGTCCGGCAGCGTGCCGCTGGTCGAACGCGGCGAGCTCACCTTCATGGTCGGCGGCGACTCCGGCGCGCTGGACCGGGTCCGGCCGGTTCTCGACATGCTCGCCGCGCGAGTGTTCCACCTCGGCCCGGTCGGCACCGGCGCGACCATGAAGCTCGCCGTCAACAGCATCGTGCACGGACTGAACCAGGCGCTGTCCGAGTCGCTCGTACTGGCCGAGAAGGCGGGCCTGCCTCGCGAGGCGGCGTACGACGTGTTCGCGGCGAGCGCGATCGGCGCGCCGTTCGTGCATTACAAACGCGCCGCCTTCGAGCACCCGCGGGACGCCCCCGTGGCTTTCATGCTGGACCTGGTCGCCAAGGATCTCGAGCTGATCGACACGCTGGCCCAGCGGGTGGACGCGCGGATGGACCAACTCGCCGCCAACCGGGCCGTCGTCCGCGACGCGCTCGCGGCCGGCCTCGGCGAGGCCGACATGAGCGCCCTCGCGGTCTTCCTGCGCGAGCCGACCTAGCCAGACCTAGCCAGACCCAGCCAGACCCAGTCAGACCTAGTCAGACCTAGCCGGTCTGTCCCGAGCCCACGTGGGTGCCGATCATCCAGCGCACCCCGAACGGGTCCACGATCACCCCCATCCGCGCACCGTAGAACTGCAACTCGACCGGTCGCTGGACGGTGGCGCCCGCCCGCTCCGCGGCCGCGACGGTGGCGTCGGCGTCCGGCACGTACAGGTGCAGGGTGAACCTGGCGTCCTCGCCGGGCTCGGCTGCCGCCACATGCACCTCCGGATAGCCGTCCGACACCATCACCTGGGCACCGTCGATCTCGATCGCAGCGTGCCCGAGCCGTCCGTCCGGATCGACGATCGGCTCCGACACGAGGCGTGCGCCGAGCACCTCGGCATACCAATCGAGCGCCTTGAGCGCCTCACGGCAGCAGATGTACGGCGTCAGCAGTTGTCCATAGGCAGGCACATAGCCGCGGTCCGTCATGGCCATCCCTCCCGCGATGAGTTTCGATCCACGTCGCTGTCCATACCCAGTGAAGGCACCACCACCGACAAAACACATGCCCGGATATGGAGCAGATGCGATGAGCGAGATCACGCAGATACGAAAGGCCGGACGGCGGGAGTGGATCGGGCTCGCGGTGCTCTCGCTGGCCTGCCTGCTCTACGTGATGGACCTCACCGTGCTGCACCTGGCCGTACCCGAGATGAGCGCAGACCTGAAGCCGACCAGCGCGCAGTTGCTCTGGATCATCGACATCTACGGGTTCATGGTCGCCGGTTCGCTGATCACGATGGGCACCCTCGGCGACCGGATCGGCCGCCGCCGGCTGCTACTGATCGGCGCAGTCGCGTTCGGCCTGACCTCGGTGCTGGCGGCGTTCTCGACCACCCCGGAGATGCTGATCGTGAGCCGGGCGCTGCTCGGCATCGCCGGCGCCACCATCGCCCCGTCGACGCTGTCGCTGATCTTCCACATGTTCACCGACCCCAAGCAGCGCTCGGTCGCGATCGGGCTGTGGATCGGCAGCTTCTCGGCCGGCAGCGCGATCGGCCCGGTGCTCGGTGGCCTGATGCTGGAGTTCTTCTGGTGGGGTTCGGTGTTCCTGCTGGCCCTGCCGGTGATGGCCGCGCTGCTGATCCTGGGCCCGCGGGTGCTGCCCGAGTACCGCAACCCCGACGCAGGCCGGATCGACCTGGTCAGCGCCGCGATGGCGATCACCGCTGTGCTGTCGGTGACGTACGGGCTGAAGTCGATCGCGCAGGACGGTATCGGCGGTGTGGCCGTCGCGGCCATCGTGACCGGCGTCGTCGTCGGACTCGCCTTCGTCCGGCGCCAGCTGAAGTCGTCGGACCCGATGTTCGACGTGCGGCTGTTCACGATCCGCTCGTTCAACGCTTCGCTGGCGGTCAACTTCTTCGCGATCTTCGTCGCGGTCGGGTACTTCCTGTTCGTCGCGCAGTACCTGCAGCTGGTCGTCGGGCTGTCGCCGCTGCACGCCGGGCTCTGGTCGCTGCCGTCGGCCGCAGGGTTCGTCCTCGGCTCGCAGCTGACGCCGAAGGTCGCACAACGGGTGCGTCCGGCGTACCTGATCGGCGGCGGGCTGTTCGCCGCCGCGATCGGGCTGGCGCTGCTGACTCGGGTGGGCGTGTCCGGCGGGCTGCCGACCTTGGTAATCGCGTCAGTCGTGATCTCGCTGGGTCTGGCGCCGGTGTTCGGCCTGACCACCGAGATGATCGTCGGCTCGGCCCCGGCCGAGCAGGCGGGCGCGGCGTCGGGCATCTCCGAGACCGGTGCCGAGTTGGGCGGCGCCCTGGGCCTCGCGGCGCTGGGCAGCATCGGCGTTGCGCTGTACCGCGGCGAGGTGAGCGACAAGCTGCCGACCGGTGTGCCGGCCGATGCGGCCGACGCGGCCCGCGACACCCTGGGCGGTGCGGTCGGCGTCGCGGCGCAACTGCCGGGCGACCTGGGTTCCGCTGTCCTGAACGTGGCCCGGCAGGCGTTCGTGGACGGCATGCAGCTGAGCGCCGGCATCGCGGCCGTGATCGCCGTCGGCCTGGCCGTGCTGGCTATCACCGCCCTGCGGCACGTCTCCCCCGCCACCCACGATCAGCCCGCCGAAGAATCCGTCGACGAGTCCTCGTTCGACGAGGACCTCGCGCAGGCAGCCTGACCCTTGGCACCAGTACCAACCGTTTTCGGACCCGATTTCGGTTGGTGCGGGTGCCAAGCGGCCGTCAGCGCGCCTCCCAGCGGCCGGTGCGCTTGGCGAGGTCGATCATCGCCTGGCCGGCTGGTCGCATCAGGCCGGCGTCGATCAGTCTCTGCGCTCGGGCCCGGTTCGTGGGCGCCCAGGTGCTCCTCGGTCTGCGCGGGGTGAAGCGCAGCAGACAACTCCTCTCGTCGTTCTTGACCGCCTTGCTGTCCACCCAGCCGAAGCACAACGCATGCTCGATCGCCTCGTGGTACCTGATGCTCGGCGTACTGCTGTCCTTGTGGTGAATCACCAGCCAGACCGATTGTTCGGTCGTACCGTGCTGCTCGAGCCAGTCGCGCCAGGCGGCGGTGTCAGCGGCGTAGAGCGTGTTCATCGGTCCAGCACCTCCACGTAGTGGATGTTGGTCATCACGCCGAGCAGATTGCCGAACGGGTCGACGACCGTCGCGGTGACGAATCCCGGGCCGTGCTCGGTGATCGGCTGGTACTCCGTCGCGCCCAGTTCGATGAGCCGCTTCACCGCCGCGTGGAGGTCGTCGACATGCCAGAACACGATCTCGCCGCCAGGGATGTTCGAGGCGCCGGCAGCCGGGGCGAACCGCCGGTCGATGATGCCGAGTTCGTGCTGGTAGTCGCCGATCCGAAACTCCACGTACGCCGGATTCCCCTGCACCTCGCGGGAGAAGTACGGCTCGGTGCCGAGGAACTCGGCGTACCAGCGGCCCGCGGCGGCGACGTCGTCGGCGTAGTAGGAGACAGTGCTCATCCCTCGCAACATCGGTGTGGTCCCTTCGATCGTGGTCGTGAGAACACATTGCCTGCATAAAGTGCTCATCGACTGATCACTTTTCATGCGAGGCTCGATTCATGCGAGCGGACAGGCTGGTGGCGGCGCTGCTGCTGATGCAGGCGCGCGGACGGGTGACCGCCGCCGAACTGGCAAGCGAGTTGGAGATCTCGGTCGCCACCGCCCGGCGCGATCTGGAGGCACTGTCCACGGCCGGAATCCCGGTGTACCCGCAGCCCGGCCGCGGTGGTGGCTGGCAGTTGCTCGGCGGTGCGCGTACCGATCTGAGCGGACTCACAGCGGCCGAGGCGCAGGCTTTGTTCCTGCTCGCCGGGCCGGCGGCCGCGGTCGCGCCGGCGGCGAAGTCCGCGCTGCGCAAACTCGTCCGGGCTCTGCCGCGCACATTCCGTGCCGACGCCGAGGCCGCGGCCAGTGCGGTCGTGATCGACCCGGCTCGCTGGGGTGAGCACGTCAAGGAGCGCCCGCCGATGATGCGGATGCTGCAGGACGCGGTGATCCGCAGGCGAAAGGTCCGGCTCGGGTACGCCGGCCGCACCCGCGAACACTCCGAACGGCTGGTCGATCCGTGGGGACTGATCGACAAGGACGACGTCTGGTACCTGATCGCCGGAACCGACAAGGGTCAGCGCACCTTTCGGGTCGAGCGAATCGCCGACGCTGCCGTCACCGACGATCCCGCCGACCGGCCGGACGACTTCCGGCTCGCGGACGAGTGGGATCGGGTCGTCAACGAGGTAGAGCAGAAACGATCTGCGACCGCGGCCACGGTCGTGATCCCCGACCGGTTCCTGTGGGTCCTGCAGGACCACTTCGGCCGGCACCTGACGATCGAGGGCCCGGCCGGCGACGACCGAACCCGGGTCAGGCTGACGGCACCGACTCCGCGCGACATCGCCCGCGACCTGGCCGGCTGGGGTTCGCTGATCGACGTCGAGACCCCCGAGGTCCGCGCCGAGCTCGCCCGCATCGGTGCCGAACTGGTCAGGAGCTTCGCACAGTAGTGGTTGTGAAACACAACGGCACCTCGGGTTCACCCCGGCGACACCGGACCGGCCTGGCTTGGCACCCGTACCAACCGTTTCGCGCGCCGAAATTGGTTGGTACGGGTGCCAAGCGGCCCGCGTACGTAGTAGAAGGAGCGCATGCCCGACGCCGAGGACGTCCGCCGGATCGCGTTGTCGTTGCCGGACACGACCGAGGTGGAGCGCTGGGGTCATCCGACCTTCGACGTGGCCGGCCGGATGTTCATCACCGTCCCGGACGACCAGACCTCGTTCGCGGTCCGCTGCCCCAAGCTCGAGCGCGACGAGTTGATCGCGTCCGAACCCGGCAAGTTCTGGGTTCCGCCCCACGAGGCGAGCTCAGCCTGGGTACGCGCCCGGCTCGCCGCCCTCGAAGACATCGACGAGCTGTACGACATCCTGGTCGACTCCTGGTACCAGGTCGCCCCCGCTCACCTGCTCGACCAACTCGAGCAGCCCTAGACGTCGATGCGGTTCTCGTCGAGCTCGTAGGCGCCCTGGACCAGGAACTCCTTGCGGGGCGCGACGTCGTTGCCCATCAGCAGGTCGAAGACGGCGGCGGCTGACTCGGCGTCGTCGACGGTGATCCGGCGCAGCGTACGGTGCCGCGGGTCCATCGTGGTCTCCGCGAGCTGGTCGGCGTCCATCTCGCCCAGGCCCTTGTACCGCTGCGGCGGGTCCTTGAACTTGGTGCCCTTCTTCATCAGCTCGGCCGTCTTCCGCTGGTACTCGGCGTCTGTGTAGGTGTAGACGTACTTGTCCTGGCCCTTCTTCGGGTTCGTCAGCTCGAACCGGTGCAGCGGCGGTACAGCCGTGTACACGCGACCCGCATCGACGAGCGGTCTCATGTAGCGGAAGAACAGCGTTGTCAGCAGGCAGCGGATGTGGGCGCCGTCGGAGTCGGCGTCGGCCATGAAGATGATCTTGCCGTAGCGGGCCTGGTCGAGATCGAACGTCCGCCCGGAGCCGGCACCGACGACCTGGATGATCGCGGCGCATTCCGCGTTCCTCAGCATGTCGCCGACCGAGGCCTTCTGGACGTTGAGGATCTTGCCGCGGATCGGCAGCAGCGCCTGGAACTCGGAGTTCCGAGCCATCTTCGCCGTACCCAGCGCCGAGTCGCCCTCGACGATGAACAGCTCCGAGCGATCCACGTCGCTGCTGCGGCAGTCGGCCAGCTTGGCCGGCAGTGCGGAGGACTCCAGCGCGTTCTTGCGGCGCTGCAGCTCGCGGTGCTGACGGGCCGCGACCCGGGCGCGGGAGGCGGCGACCACCTTCTCCAGCACCGACCGGGCCTGCGCCTTGGCGTCGCGCTTGGTCGAGGTGAGGAACGACTCCAGCTCGGTCTCGACCACCTTGGACACGATCCGGGACGCGGCCGGGGTGCCGAGCACCTCCTTGGTCTGGCCGTCGAACTGCGGCTCGGCCAGCCGGACCGCGACCACCGCGGTCATGCCCTCGAGTACGTCGTCCTTGACGATCTCGTCGCCGGCCTTGAGCAGCCGGGTGCCGGTGAGCACCTTGGTGAACGTCCGGGCCAGCGCACGCTCGAACCCCGCGACATGGGTGCCGCCCTTCGGCGTCGATACGATGTTGACGAAGCTGCGCAGCTCGGTCTCGTACCCGTCGCCCCAGCGGACCGCGATGTCGACCTCGAGGTCACGCTCGACGTCGGTCGGGGTCATGTGGCCGTCGTCGTCGAGCATCGGCACCGTCTCGGTGAAGTGCCCGGTGCCGGCCAGCCTTACCACGCCGGTCACCGGCTGGTCGGTGGCCAGGAACTCGCAGAACTCGCTGATCCCGCCGTCGTGCTTGAACGACTCCTCGTGCGGCTCGCCGCCGCGCTCGTCGCGGACCACGATCTCCAGCCCGGGGACCAGGAACGAGGTCTGCCGGGCCCGGGTGACCAGTTCGTCGTAGTTGAAGGCCGCGTCCTTGGTGAAGATCTGCCGGTCCGCCCAGTACCGGATCCGGGTGCCGGTGACGCCCTTCCTGGCCCGGCCCGCCTTGCGCAGGCCCTTGGCCGGCGTGAACGCCGCGGACGCGCCCGCACCGTCGAACTCACCGGCGATCCCGCGCCGGAACGATGTGGTCCAGACCGCGCCCCCGCGGTCCACCTCGACGTCGAGCCGGCCCGACAGCGCGTTCACCACCGAGGCGCCGACGCCGTGCAGGCCGCCGGACGCGTTGTACGACCCACCGCCGAACTTGCCGCCCGCGTGCAGCTTCGTGAACACCACCTCGACGCCGCTGAGCTTGGTCTTCGGCTCGATGTCGACCGGGATGCCGCGGGCTCGGTCGCGCACCTCGACCGAGCCGTCGGCGTACAGGATCACGTCGATCCGGTCGCCGTGCCCGGCCAGCGCCTCGTCGACGGCGTTGTCGATGATCTCCCACAGGCAGTGCATCAGTCCGCGGCTGTCGGTCGACCCGATGTACATACCCGGCCGCTTGCGGACCGCTTCGAGCCCCTCCAGCACCAGCAGGTGCCGGGCGTTGTACGTCGGGTCGAGCTCGGTACTGCGCGGCGGTGGGGCGGCCACTGGGCTCCTTCGGACTGGTGCTGAAACCTGCTGATCCTGCTCATCTCAGGGTACTGAGCGGCACTCCAGTTCATCGGACCCGCGCCGAGTCGACCTACGGAGAGCACCTGGTGAGCGGAATTTCGCACGATGTGACAACCGAGACGCCCGACTTGAGCGGGCAGATAACAATCAGAGTGATCCCGACACAAACGGTGGGAATCATTCGTCATAGATAGCGCAGGTGGTACGTCTCACAGACAGACACGCCAGCCCGGTCGGGAAGTGATCGGCGTGTGAAGATGTTGTCATCTGACAGGAAGGCAACGAGGGAAGAGCAACGCAGGACGTGATGAGAAGAGGCCTCTAGTGACTACAGCACTCGCCCCGGGCTCGGCACTTTCGGCTGCGGACCGCTGTGATCGCTGCGGCGCCCAGGCATACATGCGGGTCACCCTGACCAGCGGCGGAGAGCTCCTGTTCTGCGCCCACCACGGCCGGGAGCACGCGGAGAAGCTGAGGGACATCGCGGTCACCATCCACGACGAGACCAATCGCCTGGCGGACGTTCCGACGACCGCCCCCGATGACGAGCGCTGACCGCTCGCACATAAGCACGAACGGCGGCCACCCGGCCTATCGGGTGGCCGCCGTCGTCGTCTTCAGTACCGGCTCCAGCCCCTCCGGCACCTCGAGCAGTTTCACCGTGTCGCCCTCGATCCGTACCGAAAGCCGCCCACCGGCCACCGTCAGCCCGCGAACCTCGAACCGGCGCCACGGGAACGGCTCCACCGGCGCCACCCGCAGCGTCCCGGCCGGCACGTCCGGCTCGATACCGAGCAGCGCGGTGAGGATCGCCACAGACGATGCCGCGGCCCACGCCTGCGGCCGGCACGCCGGCGGGTACGGCGTCGGCACCGCCTCGGCGTTTCTGCCGGATCCGCCGTACAGCTCCGGCAACCTGTATCCGAACGCCTCGGCCGCATCAACCAAACCGGTCACGTACGACGTCGCGACGTCGGCGTGACCGGTGGTGCACAGGCCGTCGACGGCCATCGCCGTGTCGTGCGGCCAGACCGAGCCGGTGTGGTAGCCCAACGGATTGAAGCCATGTGATCTTGTCGACAACGTCCGGAGCCCGTAGCCGCTGTCCATCTCGGCCGAGCCGAGCCGTGCGGCGACCACAGCTGCGTCGGCGGCGTCGAGGATGCCGGTCGCGAGCAGGTGGCCCATGTTCGAGGCCGGGCCCGCCACCGCCCGCTTGTCCGCGTCCAGCGCGATCGCCGCGTAGCCGCCGTCCTCGTCGTCGATCCAGAACGCCGACCGGAACCGCTCTTTGAGCGCCCCCGCCCAGGACCGCCACTCGTCGCCACCGGCGCCGAACGTGTCCAGCAGATCGGCACCGGCGAGCGCCGCGGCGTACGCGTAGCCCTGGACCTCGCACAGCGCGATCGGCGCCCGGGCGAGGGTGCCGTCGGGCCACTGCACCGCGTCCGGCGAGTCCTTCCAGCCCTGGTTGGCCAGACCGTGCCCGGAGGCGTCGATGTACTCCAGGAACCCGTCGCCATCGGGGTCGGCGTGATCGCGCAGCCAGCCGAGCGCCCGCTCGGCCGCGGGAACCAGTTCGGCCACCTCGGCAGCGGGCATCCCCCATCGCCAGGCGCGATGCAGCGTCATGAGCCACAACTGGGTCGCGTCGTGGGTGCCGTAGTACGCCGGCGGCAGCACCAACCCGTGTCCGTGGTCCGTCGCGGTCGCGCGCAACTCGTGCGGGATCTTGCCCGGCTGCTCGGCGGTGTCCGGGTCGTCCCGGGTGCCCTGCCGGCGCGCCAGCGCCCGCAGCGTCCCGGCTGCCAGCGCCGGATCCACCGCGAGCAGCATCGAGGACGAGATCAGCGAGTCGCGTCCGAACAGCGTGAGGTACCAGGGCGGCCCGGCCCCGAGGTAGCGGTCGGCGGAGTCGGCCAGCATCAGACCGGCGATGTCGGACAGCGATCGGCGTACCCACCGGCCCACCCGGATGTCGTCGCAGTCGACGGTGACCCGGCCGGCCAGATCGGTCCGCTCCCCAGGCGGCTCGATCCGGAACCCGTCCGTATCCGGTTCCGCGGCGGTCAGCCGCAGGCGCAGCGTCCAGGTGCCGCCGGCGGGTACCTCACACGGCCACGTGCCGGTCTCGCTCGCCGGTTCGAGAACGGCCGTCACGGCACCGCCGGTCTCGGCGATCGGCAGGTCGGGCAGGTTGTCGGCGGCGCCGCTGCGGACTGCGGCGGTGCCGGCCAGATCCGCAGCCAGGTCCAGCGCGAGCACGCAGGAGACCGGCCCGCCGGACCGGTTGTCGATCGTGATCTCCTCGGTCATGCCGGCCGAGTCGACCCGGCGCCGGCGTCGCAGCGTCACCGTCGGGTCGTGCCGGTCCTGCGGGCCGAGCCAGTCCAGTACGGCCGTGAACTCCGCGTCGTACGCCGCCGGTTCGGCAGTCGCCACCGGCACCGGCTCGCGACCGTCCACGCGTACGGCCAGTTGCGACAGCACCCGCCGGTCGCGCGCGTACACCCCCTCGACCCCGCGTCCGATCGTCCCGTCCCGTCGCGACATCGCCACCCAGGGAGCGGCCAAAGTCACGATCAGGTCGTGTAGGTACGGCGTAGTCATGCCCGCGAGCCTAGGACGCCGTCGGTCCGGAGATTGGTCCTGCCGGGGTGCCAGAGTGGGCCTGTGAACTCGTTCGCACTGTTCCTGGTCGGAGTCGCGATCTTCGTCGGAGCCGTCGGCATCGTCGTGCCGGTGCTGCCGGGCGCGCTGCTGAGCTGGGCCGCGATCCTGGTGTGGGCGCTGGAGGAGCAGAGCAGCACCGGGTGGGTCGTGCTCGCGGTCGCCACCGTGCTGATCGGGGCCAGCCAGGTGATCAAGTACGTCGTACCGGAGCGCCGGATGCGCGATGCCGGCATACCGCAGCACTCGACGCTGATCGGCGTGCTGTTCGCGATCGCTGGGTTCTTCCTGATCCCGGTGGTCGGTATGTTCGTCGGGTTCCCGCTCGGCGTGTTCATCAGCGAACGGTTCCGGCTCCGCACGAGCGGCGCGGCCTGGCAGTCGACCAAGCACGCGCTGAAGGCGACAGGTCTGTCCATGCTGATCGAGCTCGCAGGCACGTTGCTCGCGGCCGGCGTCTGGCTGGCGGCGGTCCTGTGGCTGGTGTGACTAGTGGTACCGGGGTGACAAACTGCCAGGGTTTTGCCAGGTTCGCTGCAGGCTCGTCTCAGGTGCCCGGCGCACGGTGGGATAGGAACGTACGGGACCCTCGTACGGAATCGACGACGGAGGAGCAATGACGCCGTACCAGCAAAAGCCGAACCAGCACCGCTGGCGGGTCGCCGGTGTGATCGCCGCGGTGGCGGTGACGACGACGGCCGGCGGGATCGCGTATGCGACCGATCTGCCCTCCGCGCTGACCCGGAACGGCTCGGTGGCCGCGGCCGACCCGACGCCGTCCCCGTCGACCTCCCCGTCCACCGAGCCCGGCAAGCCGGGCGGCGGTCCTGGCGGTTTTGGCCGGCACGGCATGCTCGGCTTCGTCGATGCCCTGCACGGCGAGTTCGTCGTGCCCAAGGACGGCGGCGGCTACCAGACGATCGCGACCCAGCGCGGCCAGGTCACCGCGGTCAGCAAGGACTCGCTGACGGTGAAGAGCGAGGACGGCTACAGCCGCACGTACAAGCTGACCGAGGACACCATGGTCAACGCGGCCCGCGACGGCATCGACGACGTCAAGACCGGCAACACCGTCAACGTGGTCGCCACGGTCGCCGACGGCAACGCCACCGCGATCAGCGTGAACGACGGCACCGTCCGCGACGCCGCCCGCGACCACTGGGGATTCAAGCGCGGCCCGCGCTGAGCCGGGCCGGTTCACAGGAAACTCCCAGGAAGCTCCCAGCGTCCGCACGGGCGGGTCGCGCAGACTGGTGCCATGAACGCGCACCTGCTCGTTGTGGACGACGAGCCGAACATCGTCGAGCTGCTGTCCGCGAGCCTGCGGTTCGCCGGGTACGACGTCAGCACGGCCACGAACGGCACCGAGGCGCTGAAGAAGGCCCGGGTGGTCGACCCGGACCTGGTGGTACTGGACGTGATGATGCCCGGCCTCGACGGGTTCGATGTGGTCCGCCGGCTACGGGCCGACGACCGGCACGTACCGGTGCTGTTCCTGACCGCGCGCGACGCCGTCGAGGACAAGGTGAAGGGCCTGCAGACCGGTGGCGACGACTACGTCACCAAGCCGTTCAGCCTCGACGAACTGGTCGCCCGGGTGCGCGCGTTGCTCCGCCGCTCCGGTCATCGCGAGGGCGCCTCGTCGGCCGTGCCGGTGCTCAGGTACGCCGACCTGGAGCTCAACGAGGACACCTACGAGGTGTTCAAGACCGGCCAACCCGTGCAGCTGTCGCTGACCGAGTTCAAGCTGCTGCGCTGCCTGCTGGAGAACGCCGAGCGGGTCATGTCCAAGAGCCAGATCCTGTCCGCGGTCTGGAACTACGACTTCGCCGGGGACGCCGGCGTGGTCGAGTCGTACATCTCCTACCTGCGCCGCAAGGTCGACACCGGGGAACCGAAGCTGCTGCACACGGTCCGCGGGGTGGGCTACGTGCTGCGCACCCCGCGCGGATGACCACCCCGGCGCCGGCGATCCGTACCAACCGGCCGCGGCCGGCCGAGCGGTGGCCGCTGCGGATCACACTTGTGCTCGCCCTGCTCGCGCTGGTCACCGCCGCGCTGGTCGCCTCCGGCATCACCGCCACCGCGCTGATGCGCGGCTACCTGGTCGACCGGATCGACGAGCAGTTGCACCAGGTCGCGCCGATGATCGCCGACCGGCCGCAGTTCGCGGACCCGCAGGGCAAGCGCCGCCCGCGGCTGCCGAGCGAGTTCGTCGTCAAGTACATCGATGCCGAGGGCAACGAGGAGGAGTCGGTCGGCCAGCCGCTGCAGGAGAACCAGCAACTCCCAGACCTGCCGACGATGACGATGACCGAGGTCGAGCAGCGCAACGGGCACGCCTTCGAGATCCGCGACCCCAACACCGGCGAGCACTGGCGGGTGCTCGCCGTACCGCTGACGCACGGGCCGGGCTCCGCGCTCATCGCGCAGTCGCTGACCGACGTCCAGCAGACCGTCCGCCAGATGGTCGGGCTGCAGGTCGCGGTCGGTGTGATCCTGCTGGTGGTCCTGGCCGGTGTCGGCTCGTATGTCGTACGGCGCAACCTGCGCGGCCTGGTCGACGTCGAGAACACGGCGGTGGCGATCGCCGGCGGCGACCTGTCCCGGCGGGTGCCCGAGCGTGACCCGCGTACCGAGGTCGGCCGGTTGTCCGGTGCGCTGAACGTGATGCTGCACCAGATCGAGAACGCGTTCGCCGAGCGGACGGCGTCGGAGGCGGCCGCGCGGCGCTCGGAGGACGCGGCCCTGCGCTCGGAGGACCGGATGCGCCGGTTCGTCGCCGACGCCAGCCACGAACTGCGCACGCCGTTGACCTCGATCCGCGGCTTCGCCGAACTGGCCCGGCAGCGCGGCGGCGAGCTGCGACCGGACGAGATGCGCCGGATCGAGGACGAGGCGAAGCGGATGGGCCTGCTGGTCGACGACCTGCTGCTGCTCGCCCGGCTCGACCAGCAACGCCCGCTGGCGCACGAGCCGGTCGACATGCTGGAACTGGCCGGCGACGCGGTACGGGACGCCAAGGCCATCCAGCCCGAGCGCCCGGTCCGGCTCGAGGTGTTGCCGGGCTCGGAGGCGCCGGTGGTCACCGGTGACGAGGCGCGGCTGCGCCAGGTGCTGGGCAACCTGCTCAGCAACGCCCTGCACCACACGCCGGAGTCGGCGCCGGTCACGGTCGCCGTCGGCACCGAAGGCCGCCGTGCGGTCGTCCACGTTCGCGACTCCGGACCCGGCCTGTCCGACGAGCACAAGTCCCGCGTCTTCGAGCGCTTCTACCGGGCCGATTCCGCGCGTACCCGGGCCACCGGCGGCTCGGGACTGGGCCTGTCGATCGTCGCAGCCCTGGTCGGGGCCCATGGCGGCACCATCGACGTCGCCGACACGCCCGGCGGCGGCGCCACCTTCACCCTGCACCTCCCGCTCACCTGAGCACGATCATCCGCTCGACCACCGTCCAGGTCGTCGTGGTGAGCAGGTACAGGCCCGCCGCGAGCGGTACGAACGCAGCAGTCGCGATCGTTCCGAACGGCAGCAGCCGCAGCAACATCGGCCCACCGTTCGTCGTACGACGGACCTGCAACCAGGCGACCACAGCCAGCAGCACGGCCAGGCCGAGGAAGACCGGGGTAGCGGTCAGCATCGGCCAGTACGCCCCCAGCGGCGCCCCGAACAGTGTTCCTGCCAGCAACGCGTTCGGATGCCCGGCGATGACCGAGGCCGAGAACAACCGGTACAGCACCCACAAGAACGGCAGTTGCGCCAGCAGCGGCAGACAGCCGGCGAGCAGCGACCCGTTCTCCGACTGCAGCTTCGCGAGCGCCCGGCGGAACCGCTCCGGGTCGTCCGGATACCGGTTCCGCAGTTCGGTGATCCGCGGCATCAGGGCGGCCCGGGCCCGCTCGCCGCGGACGGCGGCCCGGCTCAGCGGGTGCAGCAGCAGCCGCACCATGACGGTGAACAGCACGATCGCGACCGGCACCCCGGCCGGCAGCGACATCCAGTGGCCAAGGTGGTACGCACCCGAGACGGGCAGGTCGAACCAGGACGGCATGAGGCAGCACTCCGCTTACTAGAGGGACCGGCAGGCGTGAGTGGCTGCGTGAGCAGATGCTTACGCAGCCGGGCTGCGGAATGCGGGTGCTCTGGGCCGGTGGCAGCCCGCCGCGTCGGGATCGGCCAGCCGTACGTACGCCGGCCGGCCGCGCCGGATCTCCCGGGTGACCGTAACCAGCGCGTACGCCGGCACCACCCGGGCCGAGGTGGTGGTGGCGTACGAGATGACCGCGGCGAGCAGCACCGCGGCGAGCACGAGCAGCATGCTCTGACCGGTCAACGCCGGGTCAGGCAGCCAGCCGAGCACCATGCACCAAGCCTAGACACGCCACGGGCCCGTCGTGACGATCTGCCAGCGCTAGATGAGAACCCGTTCGGCCTTGTCGACCGCCAGGTTGGTCGCACCGGCGATGTCGGCCGGCGCCGTCGCGATGAACGTCATGGCGAGCACCACGTCGTCGACCCCGGTGGTGACCATCGTGAGCACGAGACCGTTCAGCGGAGCGCTGTGCAACGCTGACCGTCCAAGGTCAGAAGCCCGAAACCGGCTTCTGACCTGCGAAACGTCGCACGGTAGCGCTGGACCTCAGTCCAGGTAGTCCCGCAACACCTGCGAGCGGGACGGGTGGCGCAGCTTTGACATCGTCTTGGACTCGATCTGGCGGATCCGCTCGCGGGTCACGCCGTACACCTTGCCGATCTCGTCCAGGGTCTTCGGCTGGCCGTCGGTGAGGCCGAACCGCATCGAGACCACGCCCGCCTCACGCTCGGACAGGGTGTCCAGCACCGCGTGCAGCTGCTCCTGGAGCAGCGTGAAGGAGACCGCCTCGGCCGGCACGATCGCCTCGGAGTCCTCGATCAGGTCGCCGAACTCGGAGTCGCCGTCCTCGCCCAGCGGGGTATGCAGCGAGATCGGCTCACGGCCGTACTTCTGGACCTCGATGACCTTCTCCGGGGTCATGTCGAGTTCCTTGGCGAGCTCCTCCGGAGTGGGCTCGCGGCCCAGGTCCTGCAGCATCTGCCGCTGCACCCGGGCGAGCTTGTTGATCACCTCGACCATATGGACCGGGATTCGGATGGTGCGGGCCTGGTCGGCCATCGCCCGGGTGATCGCCTGCCGGATCCACCAGGTCGCGTACGTGGAGAACTTGAAGCCCTTGGTGTAGTCGAACTTCTCCACCGCGCGGATCAGGCCGAGGTTGCCCTCCTGGATCAGGTCCAGGAACAGCATGCCGCGGCCGGTGTACCGCTTGGCCAGCGACACCACCAGCCGCAGATTCGCCTCGAGCAGGTGGTACTTGGCCCGGCGGCCGTCCTCCGCGATCCAGTCGTACTCGTCGCGGACCTTGTCCTTGAGCCTGAGCTCCTCGTCGGCCAGCTGCTCCTCGGCGAACAGGCCGGCCTCGATCCGCTTGGCGAGCTCGACCTCCTGCTCGGCGTTCAGCAGCGGGACCTTGCCGATCTGCTTGAGGTAGTCCTTGACCGGGTCGGCGGTGGCGCCGGCGACCAGCACCTGCTGCTCGGGCTCGTCGCCCTCGTCGGCCTCGGAGATCACGAAGCCCTCGTCCTCGGCGAGCTCCTTCTCCAGGTTCTTCTCCGCCTCGGGCTGGAACTCCGACTCGTCGACGTCGTCGAGCTTGCCTCCTGACTTGGAGGTCTTGGCGTCGACGTGCGCCGCGCCATCGGCGCCGACGGCCACCTCGACGACCTCCTCGGCGGCGGAGGCCTCCACGGACTTCTTCGCGGCGGCCTTCTTCGCCGCGGCGGCCTTCTTGGTCTGCGTGGCGGTGGCGTTCGCGTCCGCCGCCGGCTTGTCAGCCGGCGCCTTCTTGGCCGGCGGCTTCTTGGCCGGGGCCTTCTTGGCCGGGGCCTTCTTGGTCGCTGGATCGGTCACCCTGGCACTCGTCCGGGCAGCCGACCGCGCGGCGGCGGGAACGGCTCGGGTGCTGTCTGCGGGAAGCTTCTCGGACGAGCTGGACGACACGTATTACCTCTCGTCTGACGGGTTCGGTCTGCTGATGTCGCGCGGCCTGGTGAACGGGTGGTGGTGCTGGGGGCGTCCCACTGATAGGTGGCGGCAACACTACATTGTAAAACGACCCTCAAGGCGGTAATGCGACGCCACTCCCCGTCGGCCGCTATCCGTTGCGCACATGCCGTAACGGGCGCTGTGCGACGACAGTCGGTGCCATCGCGCGCTGTTGCTGTTTGTACATCCGTACCTTGGCCAGCGAGCCCGGGTCGATCACGTCCGCGACCGACTTGAACGCGCCGTCCTCACCGTACGGTTCGGAGGCCTCCCGCCACCCGCGTGGGCGCACCTTGAGCTGCTTGCCGAGGAGCGCGACGAAGATCTTCGCCTTCTGCGCACCGAAGCCGGGAAGCGCCGACAACCGGGCCAGCAGGTCGTCTCCGGACTTCACATCGGCCCAGACCGCGGCCGCGTTACCGCCGTATGCCGTGTGCAGGTGCTTGGCCAGCGTCTGGATACGGGCCGCCATCGCGGTGGGGAACCGATGCACCGCCGGCGGTCCGGCCACGATCTCGACGAACCGGTCCGGGTCGTACGACGCGACTGTGCCCGGGTCGAACGGGCCCTCCATCCGCTCGGCGATCGTCGCCGGGCCGGCGAATGCCTTCTCCATCGGGATCTGCTGGTCCAGGAGCATCCCGACCAGTAGGGCGAACGGATCCCGGCTGAGCAGCGCGTCTGCCTCGGCCTGTTGGGCCAGGCACAGGCGCCTGCCGCGCACGGAGGTCACCTCATTGCTCCTCTTCTTCCTCGGCCTCTTCCTCGGCTTCTTCCTCGGCCTCTTCCTCGGCCTTGACCGCGAGCACGGGGCAGGGCGCGTCCAGCAGGATCCGCTGCGCGTTGCTGCCCAGGATGAGCTTGCCGACCGGTGACCGGCGGCGAAGCCCGATCACGATGAACTCCGCCTTCACCTGTTCGGCGACGGCGATCATGTCCTCGGCTGGATCCAGCCCGCGGACGAGTTGTCGTACCTCGTACGACACGCCGGTCGCGTCGAGCTGCTGGCGTACCTCCGCCAGCGCCGACTCGCTTGCGGCCGATTCATCGGTGTCGTAGCTGCGTCCCCCGCGGTGGGAATTGACGACCACCAGCTTCGCGTCCCGCAGCTGGGCCTCCTCGGCGGCCCGCCGCAGTGCGGCCCGGCCCTCCGGCTTCGGCACGAACCCCACGACGATGGTTGTCATTCGACCTGCCTCACCTCCCGGGCATACACCCGTCTAGCCCCCCGAGCGTTGGTCTTCGGCCGAGGCCTTGCGAGCCTTAGAAACGAAACGCTACTACCCGATCCTGTCCCCGGCATCCGGTGGAAGCACGTCGCAGGGTGTCGCTCGCGACCGGCATACCTCTGGCCTCACTGGTCTCACGGCTGTCCCTCCGGCTCAGACCGGCCACTCGTGTACGGGCGTGTTGTCGTGCATGTGGATGCGATAGCGCGCGACCATCTCCCGCAGCGCCTGCCGCCGGTCGTACTCGCCCCTGGTGTAGAGCTGGTGGAACACGTCGGCCTGCCACTGCGCGCCGTTGCGCTGCCGCAGGCAGCGCTGCTCGATGATGCCGAGCAGCCGGTCCTTGACCTCGGGCGCCATACCCCAGGCGTCCAGGCCCCGCGAGGCCATCGGCAGCAGGCGGCGCAGTACGAGCTCGGTCGCCTGGAGGGTGCCGACGCCGGGCCAGAACACCTCGGCGTCGATACCGTGCCGCGCGCCTGCGTGGAAGTTCTCCTCCGCCGCGCTGAACGACATCTGCGACCAGATCGGCCGCTCATCCTCGGCCAGTGCCCGCACCAGGCCGAAGTAGAACGCGCCGTTCGCGATGGTGTCGACCACCGTCGGCCCGGCCGGCAGCACACGGTTCTCGACCCGCAGATGCGGGCGTTCGCGGACCACGTCGTATACGGGCCGGTTCCAGCGATAAATGGTGCCGTTGTGCAGCCGCAACTCGCCGAGCCGCGGCGTGTCGCCGCGGTCCATCACCGCGATCGCGTCCTCGTCCGACACCACCGGGAGCAGCGCCGGGAAGTACCGTGCGTTCTCCTCGAACAGGTCGAAGATCGACGTCACCCAGCGCTCGCCGAACCACACCCGGGGCCGCACTCCCTGCGCCTTGAGCTCGTGCGTGCGGGTGTCGGCCGCCTGCTCGAACAGCGCGATCCGGGTCTCGCGCATCAGTTCCTTGCCGAACAGGAACGGCGAGTTGGCGCCGACCGCGAGCTGTACGCCGGCGATGGCCTGCGCCGCGTTCCAGTACAGCGAGAACTGCTCGGGGCTGACCTGGACGTGGAACTGGGTCGACGTACAGGCGGCCTCCGGCATGATCGTGTCGGCGGTCACGGCGAGCCGCTCGACGCCGTCGATCGCGATGTGCAGGTCCTCGCCGCGGGCCGCGAACACCTGGTCGTTGAGCAGCGCGTAGCGCGGGTTCGCGCTCAGGGACTCTATCGAGACGTGCTCGCGGAACAGCGTCGGCAGGATGCCGACGATGACCATGTGCGAGCCGGTCTTGTTCGCCTTCTCCTCGGCCGCGTTCAGGCTGTCGCGGACCGACTTCTCGGTCAGCTCCAGCCCGGTGTCGCTGATCTCGCGCGGCGGTACGTTGATCTCGACGTTGAACTGGCCGAGTTCGGTCTGGAATGCGTCGTCCTCGATCGCACCCAGCACCTCGGCGTTCTTCATCGCCGGGTCGTTGTTCTCGTCGACGAGGTTCAGCTCGACCTCGACGCCGGTCAGCGGCCGACTCGTGTCGAACCGGGACTCGCGCAGCATCCGCGCGAACGCGTCCAGATCGCGGTGCACCTGGTCGCGGAACCGGGTCCGGTCGGCTCGGGTGAACTCGACGCGATCGACCTCTTCACC
>JBKPSJ010000054.1:0-10742 GCA_046765875.1 Actinomycetota bacterium | reverse complement strand
CTGCCCGGACCCGCACCCACGACGCTACCCCCGCCCAGCATGAGGCGAAAGACAACCCAGACCCCGGCGGTCAACACCGCCCCTTGACATAAAGGGGAGCCAGATGCGTGCGCAGGCCGCCGCCCGCTGGGATGCTTGACCAGTGACCGACGCAGACGGCTGGATAGTCGATGGTTGGAGCCCGCCGATCTGCTTCGTATGGCCCGGCGCGACGACGTCATTCGCGGCGATGAGTCGTTGGACGCGGTCATCTGGCCGGGCACCCGGGCTCCATGGCACAGGTCGCCTGCCGGCTGACCGCAGACTGCGGCTCCGCATCGCCCCGACGGCAAGGATGGACTGGTACGGTCCGGCAGCTAACGGGGTCCTGCGGTGGACTGCGCGGTCCACGTTCGCCCACGAACTGCAATCGCCAGGGTGATCGAGCTACACCCGGCTGTGACGAACCAACTCGTTAGGCGACGTTTCCGATGGGTGGCGGCGATTCGTTCCGACGTCCGGCTTGTCTTGGCGGCTTCTACCGTGGTACGCAGAATGTGCCTGGTGCGTCAAATTGCGCGTTGCCGCAGCTTGGGTACCGAGGTCATTCGAGAGGGGTGTCGCGGTGAGAGGACTCCGCGATGATTGGGGGATTCGCTGGGCCGGCGTGTGATATCACGCTTCAATCCGGAGGCCGGACCCTGCCAGCTTGGGCGGGAGTTCGTTCCAACGAGGAAGGGAAGCGCAGGTGGGACTGTTCCGCGGAGGCTCAGCGTTGCGGAGCGGTGGATTCTGGAAATAGGGGAGGAACCATGCGTCGATTCACGCTGTTGCTCGGGATCGTCGTCGCTGCACTAGCACTTGGCGGGGCGCCGTCGGCGGTCGCCGCGGAACCAGGGGTCAACCACTTCGCCTTCTCCGCGTCGTTCACGCAGGAGGACTTCTGCGGGACCGGCCAGGCGGTGAATGTCTTCATCTCAGTTCACGGAACGGAGTTTCTAGCCCCCAACCAGCCAGTGGACTACTGGAATGCGGGCCCGGGCACCATCGTGTACACGAACCCGTTGAACGGCGCGACGGTCGTCGACCACTTCGCCGGCGCGTTCTCCGAGACGCTCATCTCCGGTGACCCGGCAGGGATCCACACAGTCGAGCGGACCTTCAAGGGACTGATTCACTCGTACCGCACGGAGCAGGGAGTGCTGTACCGAGGCGCTGGCTCCGTCGTTGTCCACGTGGTTCGCAACGGCGAGGAAGAGGACTTGAGCACCGAGATCATCGTCGACCGTGGACCCCATCCGGACGTCGAGAGCGGCTTCACGCTCTTCTGCGAAACCATCCCACCCGCCCTTGGGCTGGGCTAGCAGCGCGCGTACTGGCCGATCTTGAACCGGGTCAGCTTCGTGACCTGGACCCCGAGCCCGTCCTCGTAGCTATGCCACTGGGTGGCGCCGACCTTGGCGACGCTTGAGTCAGGCTCGGGCGCGCTGGACTCCGGCACCGCCGGCGGCGAGTCGTCCGTCGTTGCGGGGGCCGAGCTCGCTGCGGCGGTGGGTGCACTTGTGTCGTCGACGGGTCGACTTCTCGGCGTCCTTGATGCTCTGGTCGATCCCGATGGCGACGACCGCCACGCACCCGCCTAGCAGGAGCAGGCCTCCGACAACCACGCCGAGGACGACGTTGCGGAACGTGTGCGACTTCTTCGGCGGCTCGAACTGCTGTGGCGGTACCGGCCCACCCGTTACTGCTGTTGCCGCTGCTGCGGGTCGACCGTGGTTGCTCGTTGCTCATCAGCGTTCCCCCTCGGTAGTTGTCTCCACCCGTGCTGGGTGGACGGTGGACGTTCATTTCGTGCACGGGTTGTCACCAGCCGAGGGCAGGAGTCGGAGCCGTGCCACGGATCCCGGCCCGTCTTGTGCCTCAGCCGCCGGCGGATGGCCCGCAGCGCCGCCTCCGTGCATTCGACCGCCTACGCCGAGCTGCGAGACCTCGCGGTCAGCGTGCTCTCCGCCCAGCAGGCGCGTGCCTCAGGCTGACCGCCTGGCATGATGGTCGTCCTCAATTCGGCAGATCCGGTTAACGACGAGCACACGCAGGCGAGGACGGATTCGCCCATCCGCGTCGGATCCGGCGCCGATCGTGACCGCCGCCAGGCCTGACCAACCGAGTCGGCTTCCGGCATGTCCATGCAACACCCCTAGTCACGGTCCGTGACGAGGCTGGCCGGCGCCGGGCAGCGGTTGGTGACCGCGCGGGCAGATCCCGACGGCCGCCAACAGACCGGCAGGCCCGCCCCCTGTGGATATCGCCACGGCCCGGCCGGATGCAGCAGACTGGTGGCCGGCGAGATCGTCGAGAGGGCTCGCAAGCTCACATTCGCACACATGTTGGAGCCGGTGTCCGTCCTAGCGCTGAAGGTCAAGATCGCAGCCCTCACGATCTGCCCAGACCCGGTGAACCACCAAGAGGTCCTGCCAGCCTTCGCCAGCGATATCAGCGACGCCATGGGCATGCAGGGCTGACCGCACCCGACCACCGGGACGAAGGTTGCCCACGGCAACAGGTCTGTCAATGGCCGTGTCAATGCAGACCAGCCGGATCTGCCGAAAATGACAGGTCAGACAGCCGTTACGTCAGCGTTCTAAGCGTGCTGGCAGCGGAGTCGGTGCGGGCCGTGCATCTTGTAATCAGATGACCGAGTTTGACCTGACGCGTTTACGGCAGCGGAGGCGGCCAGCTGAACACCAGCAGGGGTCTGCTCGGCGAGGGCCTCGTGTCTGCGATTGGACGGCCGAGGTCAGTGACATGATGCGAGCTGGCCCGAGCGGTCAGGGCAATCGCGCGGCTGAGCGCGGCGCCGGCCGTCCAGCGCAGTGCGCTACTCTGCGTTCGGTCCAAGGATGATGCCGAGCAGAACACTGGCGACGATCACCTCCGCGACGCACAGCCAGAACCAAGGGCCGTAGCGCCAGTCGCCGGTTCGCCACACGCCAAACAGGATGACATCGCTTCATCAACGCGAGAACAGCTGCGCTGGGAAGTGGCAAGTGAGCGTCGCGTTCAGGTTCAGCAGACCCGCCTCCACCTCCGCGGGGTCGGGCGCCTCGTCCAACCGTGCGTCCAACCGGCGTCCCGCCGCCGCCCGCGACGGGACGCCACGCCTCCGGTTCCCTTCAGCTAGGGCGTCAACCTCACACGATCCTGCGACACCGGCACGCGGTGATCACCACCGACACCGCCTGGGACCCGCTGATCGGGACTGTCGGAATTTCTGTGTAAGCGGGCATCGGCTCAGTTGAGCCTGCCACTCCCCGCATCTCCTTGGTGACCTTCTCGGTCACCGTGGACACCAGATCACGAGAGATCGTGGTGTCGTAAACCTCCTTGAGGTGTGCGGCGATATCGCCGGTGGTCATCCCTTTCGCATACAGCGAGACCACGGCCTCGTCGAAAGCCTGACAGTCGCCGCCGGTGCTTCGCGACGATCTGAGGCCCGAAGGTGCCGGCCCGGTCGCGTGGCATCACGACCTCGGGTTGTAGCCCGGCCTAGTCGGTGAACTTCTCGTGCGCGGCCATCGCCGCGCCGACGATGCCGGCGTTGTTGAGCAGCTGAGCCGGCTTCACCGGGGTGGAGATCTCCAGCAGCGGTACCCACTTGTCGGCGTGCTTGCTGACCCCGCCGCCGAGCACGAACAGGTCGGGGGTGAACAGGTTCTCCACGTGCCGAAGGTATCGCTGCACCCGCTTGGCCCACTGTTTGTACGACAGGCCCTCGTTGTCCTTGGCCGCCGAGGAGGCCTTCGTCTCCGCGTCGTACCCGTCCAGCTCGAGGTGACCGAGCTCGGTGTTGGGCACGAGCTGGCCGTCGAGCAGCAGCGCGCTGCCGATACCGGTGCCGAAGGTGAGCACGATGACCACGCCGTCGACGCCCTTGGCCGCGCCGAACCGGGCCTCGGCGACGCCGGCCGCGTCGGCGTCGTTGAGCACGGTCACGTCGCAGTGGGTGATGTCGGTGAAGACCTTGTCGACGTCGGTCCCGATCCAGCTCTTGTCGACGTTCGCGGCGCTCTTGGCCACGCCGTTCTTGATGACGGCCGGGAACGTGGCACCCAGCTCACCGGTCCACTCGGCTTCCTTGACCAGCCGGGCCACGACCTTGGCGACGGGCTGCGGGCTGGACGGATTGGGCGTCAGGTACTTCACCCGCTGCGTGGCCAGGTCGCCGTTGTCCAGGTCGACGATGGCACCCTTGATCCCGCTGCCGCCGATGTCGACCCCGAATGCGGTCGACGTCCTCCTCCTGGTCACCTGATCTCTCCTCTCGCCGCCTGCAACCTACTGTCTAGACCGTTGCCCCGCGGACGGCTCCGACCACACGCCGCTGCTCGCTCTCACGGAGCGACTCAACTGCGGTGCCGGTGCCCTGACCGTACGGCCGCGGGCCGACGGCCGGCCACCCCTGCTCGGCTGCTCCCGTTCTTGTTCCCGCTTGATCGGGCCCGGGCCGCGCAGGTCGCGGCGTTGCAGACCATCCGCGACGGCCTCCTGTCCGCGGCCGATCTCGCCGCGCTGCTACCGCAGGACTCGACCCGCCGTGCTCGGCCGTGCCGGCTCGCCTGCACGAGTCCGTGGTGCCGATCGTGGTGCGAAATGACGTCAAGCAGCGTTGCCGATGGAGATTGATGCTGACCGGCTGACTCCTGCAGTCTGAAGGTGGCTGGTGGGGCAGTTGCCGTGGCTCTCATAATCCCTGGGTCGTCGGCTTGAGTGCTCTGGGGGTGCCGGCGTTCGAATCACCGGGATAGTTGCCGATTGCAACGTTGCGTATCCTTGCACCGCGGACCTATCGAATGGAGCGAGATGGCGCAGCGCGTGGTAGTCCGGCTTATCGACGACCTCAGGTGCGCGGAGATCCCGGCCGGCAAGGGCGAGACGGTCACCTCCAGCCTCGATGGCCGGTTGTATGAGATCGACCTGACGGCCAGGAACGCGAATGGTCTGCGCAAGGTGCTGCGGCCCTATATCGACGCTGGCCGGCCGTCCACGGCGACCCGCCAGCGGCCAGTCCGAACCAGGGTCGCGGCCGACACTCGCACCGTGAAGCAGTGGGCTCGGGCCAATGGCTATCAGGTGCGCGACCGCGGGCGGATCCCGAACGCGGTCATGGCTGCCTTCGATGCAGCCAACTGAGTCGACTGCCGTGTCGGGCGAGTCCCAGGCTTGATCCGGCTAACGACTCCGGGCGGCGCCCAACTCCGTCAGATCCGTCCAGCGCCGTCGGCTCCCGCCTCGACGTAGTCCGCAGGTTGTCTTGAGTATCGCCCATCCGATTGATGGCCGACGTATCCGTGCGGCACCAAAGACCGAACTGCCTGTCGCACGCAGACATCACAACTAACCGACCGTTGCGACGTGGGAGACCCCGTCCGGCCACCGGTGCAGCGCAGATCTACTGAGTCCGGGTCCCAGAAGCGCCTCGAGGTGGTGACGTTGGCGCGGCTCCATCACCACTGCGGCTCGACGAGGCTGATTCGCTCTTCTCGGGTCGGGCTCTGCTCCGGTATGCCCGATGGTGGGGAGCCGGCGAACGCCACTAGCGGGGCGGGCGCCGAACTTGTCCATCGCAGCGCGGTTCACCCACTCGAAATCCCGGTCGACGCCCCCTAACGTTGAGCGCGCGACGCCGGACTCGCGAGCGAGATCGTGGCCCTGCTCGCGGGCGGAGGTGTGACAGGGGGCGGTGACCATGTCGGACGATCGGCCGATCAACGTCCACGAGATGAGGGCGATGGTGGTCTACGTCCGACTGGCCCTGGAGGCGGGATCGGACGCGGAGCGCGAGACCGCCCTGGGGGAGGGGATTGTCGCCTGGGGTGAGCTGTTCATGGTGGTGCTCGGCCACGCCGCACGCGAGAACCCGAGCTGGGGGGAGCCCTTGCGTGATCGCGCCTTGGACCTGCTGTCTGCCTGGATGGGGGGCCGGAGGCTGACCCGCCGTGCCGACGAGGACGAGCGTCGTGCATTGGCGGCGATCGACATGGCGCGCAGGAATCCGGCATTGGCGAGGCTCGCGGTGGAGGCATTGGGCCAGCTGCCCGAGCAGCATCCGACCCGTCGGGCGTTGCTGGCCGAGGCCGTCGCCCTGATGGACGACCAAGCCTCCACCACGGTTCCCGACCAACGGCTCTCGATCCTCGCAACGAAACTCGACCGGGCCAGGTCGTCCGAGCAGAAAGACCGCCTGCTCCAGGAAGGACAGGCACTTCTGCCCCGGTCCACCGATGCCACCGCGCAGCGGATGTTCCGGCTCAGCGCCGCGGGCGTGCTGATCGAGCTGTGCATCGGGGCCCGGGATCGCGGTGACGCCGTCGCGCAAGCTGACCTGGCGGCCCAGGCCCGCGATGTTCTCGTCCCGATCCTCGACGAGGATGCGACCGACGGATACCCGCTGGTGATGGAAGGGTTGCTGCTCGAGCTAGAGGAGAAAGCGGCCTCGGCCGTGCAGGCCTACCTTCGGGCCCTGGACGACGATCTATCCGACGACAGACGCCTCATCGCCCTCGCGGGAGTGCTACGCACAGGCGACCTGTCGGACCGAGACGACGTCGTGCTGCTGCACGCCCGCGAGGCGCTGACCGGGCTGGTCGAGCAGTACGCCACCGAACCGGATCCGGAGCGCGCGGCGGCTAACCGGGAGGACGTCGATAGCGCCCTACGGAGTGTGGCGACGAGCGCTGCGCGGGCCAAGGACCTGGCGCTGCTCCTGTGGGCGTTGGAGGTGACCAGCAGCGCCCGACTGCGGTACCGCATGACGGCCCGACGTGGCCGCTCCGGCGGCCGGATCCGGCGGCTGGAGGCGCAGCTGTGGGCCGCCGAGCGTGGGTTGGCGGACGTGACGGTCTCGCGCACGGCGCGCGAGGGCAGGCTGGCACAGTCGGTATCCGCGTTGAGCCAGTTGCGGGAGGCGCACCGGCGCGCAGCGTCACAGCTGTCGACGCGGCTGGCGGTACCGGACCTAGTCGAGGTTTGCGCGCTGCTGGGCCCGGAAGAGGGAATCGTGGTCCTGGGCACAGGCGACTGGGGCACGGCGGTCCTGCTGCTCCGACGGCCGGCGACCACGCCGGTCGCCCCATCCGGACAAGACGTTCCTTCCACGGACCGCCCGCCGCCGGGCGGCGTCGTGACGGGCCCAGCCCTGGCCACCTGGGCCGAAGTACTCGGCGCCGAGGAACCTCCCCGCTGGGCCTATGTCCTGGGAGCGCCGTGGGAGTACCCGGATATGCCGCAGGCTGACCCGCGGGCCGCGCTCGGTCACGCCCTGCAGGCCGCCAACGAGCATGTGGGCCGCCGCCTGGCCGCGTGGGCGGAGCGGGAGCGGCTGCTGCGGATCTGGGTGGTGGCGCACGGGGTGCTCGGCCTGGTGCCCTGGTGGGGCGTTGCCGCGCTGCGCGAGTTGGACATCCGGCAGGCGCCCTGCCTCGCCTTGCTGCCGCGGGCCCGCGGCGCGTCCCGGCTGGGCGGGCCGGTCGTGCTGCTGGGCAATGCGACCGGAGATTTGCCGGCCGCCGAGGCCGAGGTCGCCGCTATCGCAGACCAGCTCCGTCGGCACGGCGTCACGGCGGACGTGCTCCCCACGCAGCAATCCACCGAGGACGCCGTGACGTCGACCGTCGCCTCGTCAACTGTTCTGCATTTCAGCGGGCACGCCACGTCCGAACTCACCGACAGCGTGCGCTCCGCGTTGCATGTGCTCCCTGAACCGCGGTGGTCGGGCGCGAGGGCTGTCGCGGAGCTGGAGGGTCTCGCAAATTCCGCCGACTGGTCCGCACCCGCCGACGGCGTGCGCACTGCCGAGGTCCGTATCGCCGACCCCGGCGATGGCCACCGTCCAGGGCTGCTGCGCGAGGAACGGTTGCAGAACGGGATCGTGCTGCGCTACCTCGAGCACGGTCCGAGCGGGACGCTGCTCGCCGCGTACCTGGACGGGCGACTGGTCAGGCTCGCGGAGCTCTGGTCGGCGGGCGACATGGCGGTGTCGGGAGCACTGCGCGGCTGCCGGCTCGCTGTGCTGTCTGCGTGCCAGAGCGGCGGGGGCGAGTTGGGCCTTGGCAGTGACGAGCTGGGCGGTCTGCCGGCCGCGCTGATGCTCGCTGGGGTCCGGACAGTGGTGTGCACGGCATGGACGGTGGACGACGTGCTCAGCGCGATCACCGCCGACGTGTTCTGGGAGCTGCTGTGCGCCCGACCCGCGGGCGTGGTGGACGTCTACGACGTGGTGCGGCAGACGCGACTTGGCCTTGCCGCGATGAGTGCAGCGCAGGCCGGCGACCGGATCCGGCGGCTACGCTCCTTCGCTACGAGCGGCCGGGCCCGGTTCCTGCTCGAGGGGGCGGCGGCCCGGCTCGGCACCGCGCGCCCGTACGCCCATCCGTACGACAGCGCGCCGCTGTTCGTCGTTGGGGAACCGTTGGTCCGGTGGAGGACAAGATGACTAGCTGGGAGCAGATCCGCGACCTCGCCGACAACAGCGTGCCAGCGGCAGCGCGGGACGAAGTCCTGGTGGTGCCGTCATCGGTCGACGCCACGGTCGTAGTCGGCTACCTGCAGGAGTGGTTCGGCCGCGACGATGCCCGCGCCCAGGTGCGCATCGTCGTGGACGACGTCGACGAGGGTGTGCTGCGCCGCGAGTCGCTGTACGACCTTTCGGCCCCGGGCGACCGGGGCGGCCTGGGATCCGGGGACTACTCGAGCCTTCCGGGGATCAGCACGGCCTATGTTCCGCTGCACCTGGTCTGCAGCACGGCCGGCTGTCAGGTGAGGTTCACGGTGGTGTCGTTCGATCCCGACGACCCGCCGAGCTGTCCGCTGCACCACACCCCGCTCGGCCTGGAGGGCTGACTGATGGGTCTGGCCTCTCTGGTCGGCGTGGCCGGTGGGTCTCTCGGAAGCCGCTTCTCCTTGGTCTCGTTGCTGCCCACATCCGTCGGCGTCACGGTGATCGTGTTCGTGCTGGCATCCGGCGCCCCGGGCCAGCCCGCGGACTGGGACCGGGCGGTGCGCGCTGCCCGGGGCCTGGACGCCGCCGACGTCGGCCTCCTGGCCGTGGCCGTGCTCGCCGTGGCTGTAGCGTTGCACCCACTCCAGCTGTCGCTGGTGCGCCTGCTGGAGGGCTACTGGGGGAACCGCCCCCTGGCGACCCGGCTGCAACGTCCGCTGATCGACCGGCAGGCACGCCTGCGGAAGCGGCTGATGGACCGTGCCGCCCTGCCTGTAGACGCCGACAGCGTCGACGCCGACGCCGCGGCGGCGGACCAGCAGCGCCGGGCCCGGTTCCCGCGGGACCCGTTGCTGCCCACCAGCTTGGGGAACGCGTTGCGGGCGGCGGAGCAGCGAGCCGGGAGCCGGTACGCGATGGATGCCGTCGTGCTCTGGCCGCGGCTGTACCCGCTGGTCCCGGACCAGCAGCGAGACGTGCTGGACGACCGGCGAGACCAGGTCGACCTCGCGGCCCGGCTCACGGCCACCCTCGGCGTCACGGCCGCCGTCACCGCGGGACTGCTGTGGAGGACCTGGACGTGGTGGTGGCTACCCGTTGCCCTCCTGACTTTGTCGGCACTGTCCTACCGCGCCGCGGTCGCGGCCGCGGTCGCGTACGGGGATTCGCTGCGTGTCACGTTCGACCTCTACCGTTTCGACCTTCTCACCGCCCTGCACCTGCCACTGCCCGCCGACAACGACGACGAGCGGAAGCAGAACGCTGTGCTAAGCAAATGGCTGCGCCAGGGGGGCCAGCCACCGGGTTACCAACATCCCGACTGACCAGTGCGGCGCCCGCACGACCTCCCGTCTCGTCACCGACCTGCAGTAGCAACGCACCGTCCCGCCACCCACGCGCGGAACCTCGGCACCCAGACCCGCCATGGTGGGGGCCGCCGAGGTCGACGAGCAAGCATGAGTCAGCCCGCGGGCCGCCAGCCGAATCGAGTCTACAAAGCGGCCAAGCCGCTCGATGGCGATGGCGAAGTGGCCCGCCGTCGACAGTCGTGCCGCCACTCCGCACATCCGCAGCCTTCGGCGCCGTGTTGGTGCTGGCGATCGGCGCCCCCGCCGCGACCGAGGCCTCGGCCATGGTGAAGGACCCGAACTCCGTGCCCACGATGGCGGTCACCCAACCGGGGGCCTACGACTGGCCCGACGAAGGTCGGGATATCCGAGCTCAAGCACGGCCAACCCGGAAACCAACTACCCGAACTACGACCCACGGTACGAGGTGCCCCGCGGCGAGATCGCCACAGTCAGCGGGGCGTCCAACCACACCGGCCTTGAGATCATGCAGACCGGCGTCTCGGCGGCCGACGGCGCGGCCATCGCCGTTGGCGCGGGTGGCTGTACCGGCGTCGCCACGCACCGGCCACCTCACACCAGCCGTGATCTGCCGGTACCCAAACTGCGAGGTGGTCCTACATCTGTGTAGGTGATCAGCACTGGGTCTTGCTTGGACCGCGTCGATCAATGCTCCCGGCCCGCGTGGTTGCCGCGGTCCCGCGGTCATTGACCACGATCGCCGGCGGAGGACCGAGACGGGTGGCCGGCGGGCCCAACCGTGGCGACCGCGGGAAGGTTGGAGCGCGGGCTGGGGACGGTCCGGGGTGTCGCGCTGGTGCGGTGATCCCGGGCGTCCGGCATAGGGCGAGGCTGCTGGTCTCGGGGTGCGACGGTTCCCGTTCGTGGGGCGCCGATGAATTCGTGTCGCGGTGCAGGTA
>JBKPSJ010000053.1:0-8574 GCA_046765875.1 Actinomycetota bacterium | reverse complement strand
CCGCGGTCCGACGTCGCCCGGCTCCGCGACGAGGTGAAGACACTGCGACTCGACCTCGCCGACGCGCTGCGGCACCTGGCCGTCGTCCGGTACGACGCGTTCGGCACGATGGGCGGACACATGTCCTGGTCGATGGCGCTGCTGGACGACAACGGCAACGGCGTGGTGGTCACCTCGATCAACGGCCGAAGCGAGTCGCGCTCGTACGCCAAGAACGTCCGCGACTTCTCAAGTGACGCCAAATTGTCGCCCGAGGAGGTCGAGGCGATCGCGTTCCTCAAGAAGGACAGCGCGAGCTAGTTCCGGTCCGGTACCCGGACCACGAGCACGCTCGGCTGTACCTCGGCGATGATCGTCCGGCCGGAGCCGATCGCGTCGCCGTCGAGCTGGCGGCGGACGTCCTCCGACGCGACGATCTCGACCCGCTGCCCGCGGAACCGTTCCAGATAGACGTCGGTACGCCGCCGCCGCGTCACCACGCGCACGAACAACCGTGGCCACTGCGTGATCCGGCGCGGTGCGATCACCACCACGTCCAGGGTGCCGTCGTCCGGTTCGGCGTCCGGCAGCAGCGGGATGTTCGCCTGCAGGTGCCCGACATTGCCGACGACAACGGTCTTGGCCCGGCGCTGTACCGGCTCCTCGTCGTCCACGGTGATGGTCACCTTGACCACCGGGTGGTTGATGTTCTTCACCGCCGAGACCACGTACGCCGGCCAGCCGAGCCGCCTCTTCAGGTCCGGCGGTGCGTCGTCGATGATCGCGGCGTCGAACCCGAGTCCGGCCATCACCGCGAACAACTCGGTGTCGAGATCGTCGCCCTGCACCGCGACCAGGTCGATCCGCCGGTCGCGGCCGTCCAGCAGCCGGTACAACGCATCGTCCAGGTCGAGCGGTATGCCGAGGTTGCGGGCCAGCAGGTTCCCGGTACCGGCGGGCAGTACCGCAACAGGGATCGCCGTGCGCGCCAGTTGTGCGCAGACCACACGGACGGTGCCATCGCCGCCGGCCACGAGTACCAGGTCCACCTGTTCGGTGACGGCTTGCTTGGCCATCGCGTGACCGGCGTCGTCCTTGGTCGTCTCCAGCCACAGCGGGACGTCGTACCCGCGGCTGTCCAGGGCCTTGGTGACCTTGCGCTTGAACCCCGGTCCGTCGGCGATCTTGACCGGGTTGACGATCACGGCTGCGCGTGGCGGCGGCTCGCCCTCGGTGGTGCCGTTGGACCGGCTGCGCAGCCGAGGACGCAGCGCGAAACCGGCGGTGGTGGCGACAACGAGAGCGAGCCCCAGCGCCCATCCGCCGATCACATCGGAGACATAGTGGACGTCGAGCAGGACCCGGTCCGCCGATGTCAGCAAGATGATCAGCGCGCCGCCGACCCAGGCCGGTACCTTCGCCCGCAACGACCAGCCCCGCACGGAGGGAAGCACCACCAGGACCGTGCCGACCATCACCGTCGCCGCGGCGGCGTGGACGGAGACGTACGACGGGCTGGTGGCCTCGATCAGCCGGCCAGGCGGCCGGTCCCGTTCGCCGAGGTACTTGACCAGCTGGACCAGGCCGAGTTCAGCGGCGGCCGCGACGACCAGCCACAGGGCGAGCATTCGCGCCTTGTGCCGCCACAGCACCACCGCGACCACGACCACGACCCCGCGCCACACCCAGGGCAGCACGACGTCGCCGGTGACGTCCCAGAAGTCGACCCAGCCGGGCCGGGTGGCGCCGTAGGAGGAGGTCTTGCCGGCAACCCACTCGTCGAACCGGATGACCGGTGCCCAGGGCAACAGCACCAGCAGCGTGACGAGGGCGAACGGCATCAGCCCGGCGATCGCCACGGCGACGCGACCGGCGCGGGTCGCCGGCGTGTGGATCACGGCCCTCCTGCCGTTCCCGGCCCCTGGCGGCCGGGCGTTCTGGTGCAGCCATCATTCCCGACGGCTGGTCACGTTGAATGCCAAGGGCCCCCTTCACGAGATCATCCGGCGCCGCCGAGCAGATCCGCGACCAGCAGCCTGGCGCGTTGCTCCTCGACCACACCCGCGGCCTGCGCGCGCTGGGTCACGGCGGACTGGCTGATGCCGAGCCGGGCGGCCACCTCGCGACGGGTCAGGCCTTGCGACAGCTGGTCGGCCACCTCCCACCCGCGTAAGCTTCTCCGCCGCAGCACCATCGCCAGCAGCCACAGCACGGTCTCGGTTCGCTCCGCAGCGTACGGGTCGGAGCCGACCACGTTCACGTGATGCGGGCTCGCCTTCGCGGCGGTGACGGCCTCGCGGGCGTGTACGAACGCGTCGCCGCGGCCGGCCCGGGTGATCCGCGGCAACGGCTCGGCCACCGCGCCGATCCCCAGTCCGATGTTCCAGGTGTCGGCACGGAGCAGTTCCACGACGATGTCGACCGTGGTGGCCGGATCGGTCAGCACGCCCTGCACCTCGTCGCCGGCGGTCCGCTCGAACCTGCGTACCAGGCCGTCCACTCTGCTCCGCCGGTTGAGAGCCTTGAGCAGCCCAGGCACCAGGTCGGCTGAGGAACGGCTGGACCCTTGGTCCACGGTCAGCACGAACACCATCCGCAGACTCCTTAACCTCGGTGCCTTAAGGCCAGAACCTTATACTAGGCAGCTAAAGGTTGAGCCCTGAACGGGTGGTGTACGAGAGATCCGGCGGCAGTCCGTCACAGGTGGCGGATAACCTTTGACGGGTGATCGATCCCAAGCTCATCCGTGACAATCCCGACCTCGTCCGCGCCTCCCAGGCCAAGCGCGGCGAGAGTTCGGACCTGGTCGACGAGTTGGTCGCCGCCGACACCGCCCGCCGGACCGGTATCGCCGAGTTCGAGAAGCTGCGGGCCGAACAGAAGAGCATGGGCAAGGAGATCTCGTCGGCGCAGGGTGACCAGCGAGCCGCGCTGCTGGAGCGGACCAAGACGCTGGCCGCCGAGGTCAAGGCGGCCGAGGCCGCGTCGAACAAGGCCGGTGCACGGTTCGACGAGCTTGCGAGCAGGCTCCCGAACCTGGTGCAGCCCGAGGTGCCGGCCGGCGGCGAGGACGACTACGCCGTGCTGGAGGAGGTCGGCAAACCGCGCGACTTCGCGGCCGAGGGGTTCGAGCCTCGCGACCACCTGGAGCTGCTCGAGGGACTCGGCGCGGTCGACATGGAGCGCGGCGCCAAGGTCTCCGGCGCACGGTTCTACTTCCTCACCGGGCAGGGCGCCCTGCTCCAGCTCGCGCTGTTCCAGATGGCGATCGCGCAGGCCGTCGAGGCCGGCTTCGTTCCGATGATCACGCCGAGCCTGGTCAAGCCCGAGGTGATGGGCGGCACCGGATTCCTCGGTTCGCACGCGCCGGAGGTGTACCGGCTGGAGGCCGACGACCTCTACCTCGTCGGTACATCCGAGGTCCCGCTGGCCGGGTACCACATGGACGAGATCATCGACCTGTCGGCCGGCCCGAGACGCTACGCCGGGTTGTCGTCCTGCTACCGCCGCGAGGCCGGATCGTACGGGAAGGACACCCGCGGGATCATCCGCGTACACCAGTTCGACAAGGTCGAGATGTTCTCCTACACCACTGTCGAGGAGTCTGCGGCCGAGCATCAGCGGCTGCTCGAGTGGGAGAAGCAGATGCTCGACAAGGTGGAACTGTGCTACCGGGTGATCGACACCGCGGCCGGTGATCTCGGGTTGTCCGCGTCGCGCAAGTTCGACTGCGAGGCCTGGGTGCCGACGCAGGGCAGGTACCGCGAACTCACGTCGACGTCGAACTGCACGGAGTTCCAGGCCCGGCGGCTGAACATCCGGTATCGCGACGGGGACGGCAAGCCACGGCACGTCGCGACGCTCAACGGCACGCTGATGACGCCGCGGTGGATCGTCGCGCTGGTAGAGACGCACCAGCAGCCGGACGGCTCGGTCCGGGTGCCGGAGGCGCTTCGGCCCCATCTCGGCGGGCAGGAGAGCCTCGAACCGGTAGCTCGATGACGACGGGTCCGGACTGGCGGCCGCGGGCGGTCGCCCTAGACATCGACGGCACCCTGTTCGACCACGACGAGAGGATCTCACCCGTGGTCACCGAGGCGGTTCGCCGTGCCGCCGAGCAGGTGCCTGTGATCCTCGCGACCGGGCGCTCGTGGTACGCCGCCCGCCCGGTCGGGGCGCTGCTCGGCCTGCCGGACGGGGTCGTTGTCTGCAGCAACGGTGCGAGGACCTTGCGGTATCCGGACGGCGACATCCTCGACGAGCGCAGCTTCGACGCGACGAACGTGATCGAGACCGTGCGCCGGCACGCGCCCAGCGCGCTGATGGCCGTCGAGGAACACGGCATCGGCCACCGGGTGACCGGCCTTTTCCCGGACGGCGACCTTGTCGGCGAGATCCGGGTCGTCGGACCGTACGAACTGGCGCCCGAGCCGGTGACGCGGTTGATCATCCGCGACCCGGAGAGCTCCGAGGCCGATTTCGTCGCACTCGCGCGTCGGCTCGGCCTGCACGGTGTCAGCTATTTCGTCGGCTGGACCGCCTGGCTGGATATCGCCCCCGAAGGCGTGGACAAGAGCACCGGACTCAAGGTGGCGCTGGCCGAGTACGGCCTGGCACCGGCCGACCTGCTGGCGATCGGTGACGGCCGCAACGACGTCGAGATGCTCCAGTTCGCCGGCCGCGGCGTGGCGATGGGCCATGCGCCGCCGGAGGTCCAGGTGGCGGCCGACGCGGTGACCAAGCCGGTCACCGAGGACGGCGCCGCATTCGAACTCAACAGCTGGTTCTGAGCCCGTCCGGTCGTTGCTTGAGGCAACGACCGGGTTCGGCAGCTGATCAGGCCACGCGCGGGGCGTTGCTGCTCCTGCGTGAGGTGCACGGCGTCTCGGTGACGGCGTCGAACGCGTCCAGGACGGCCTCGACGGTCGGGCGGCGACGCGGTGCCTTCGCGGCCGGACTCTGGCCACGGCGTGCGCGACGCAGATGCCGCTTCACCGTCGAGAGCGAGCAGCCCAGCCGCATCGCAAGCGACTCGAGGCTGTCGTTGGGGTACTGCGTACGCAACCGCAGTACTTCCTCGTGGCTGACCGGCCGGCGAGTGCCTCGGGCACCGGCGAGCTGGTCGAAGTCGTCGGCCTGGACGTCGACGTCCAGCAGGTTTCGCATCGACCTGCGCTGGGCGGCCGTCGTCCCGGCGGCGAAGCCGGTGATGTCGTGTTCAACGACCGCGTTGAACAGGCAGTCGGTGAACAGCGGGCAGGCCGCGCAGACCGTCTTCGCCTCGCGGACGAGTTGGTCGTAGCGCTCCCGCGTGCGGCGTGGCGCCGACGAGGTCGGCGGTTCTTCGAGCAGGCGGTGCTGGAACACGTCAGCGCGTGCAGTGCAGCCGGTCATGGCTCCTTCAAGAACGGGCGACGAGTCGATGGCAGCGGCGCTCGTGCGGATGTCTCGCCCTCCGGATGCGGTGGCGCGGTGCTCGCTCATCTGGCTCCCCAACGTTTCGGGATCAGCGTGAACGAACGGTGACACGTGTTCGAACACACGGATCCGCTTGTGATGGTCGACCAGCTCCGTGCCGACCACCCTGTATGTCCCGACTCAGGGGACGGTTCAGTCCATCTACGTTGACGTCACACGACTTGCTTTGGTTGCACCCATCTCCGTTGCAATCTCGTCATCGTCGATGGCAGGTCCGCACCGGATCTGGAAGACCCGGAAACAGCCCTTTCGACGAGCCCACGCCGCCCCTGGTTCCCCGACAGCCCGAGAATGAAATCACGGCCGATCGGCCTTCTGCACGGGAACTAGCTGCCTTTGCAGCATCCTGCCGTAACGGTCTGGTGACTTTGTTCAAACATGAACGACGGCCCTTGTTTCACGTGCGTTCGCTGCGTCCCGAGGGGTGTAACAAACGCCGGCCGCAGCCGGGTTACGGTGTCCGCGTGGCAGCCGACATCCCCCGCCTCGTCGCCTCGGACCTGGATGGGACATTGGTGCGTTCCGACGGCACCGTGTCGGACCGTACCAGGGCGGCCGTACGCCGGGTAGAGGCGGCCGGTGCGCTTTTCGTCATGGTGACGGCACGTCCGCCACGCTGGGTCGATGAACTCGCGGACCTGACCGGAGAACACGGTCTTGCGATTGTTGCCAATGGCGCCATTCTGTACGACGTCGCGTCCCGGAAGCCCTTGCGTACAAGGATGATTGAGCCCTCAATGGCACTTGAGGTCGCGGAGGCGATCCGGGCGGCCATCCCCGACGTGCAGTTCGCGATCGAACGCGCGAACCGGTACGGACACGAGCCGGCGTACCAGAACCACTGGCCCAAACCGGACGACTCACTCGTGGCCGAGCTCGCCGAGCTGTTGACCGAACCCACGGCCAAGCTCCTGGTCCGGCACCCGAGCTGGCACTCCGACGACCTCCTCGCACGGGTCAGCGCGGTCGTCGGCGAGCGGGTGACCGCCAGTCACTCCGGCGGCGAACAGCTGGTCGAGATCTCGGCGACCGGTGTATCGAAGGCCGCGGCACTTGCTGAACTCGCAACAATGCAAGGACTTTCAGCTTCTGACGTCATCGCCTTCGGCGACTCGCTGAACGACATTCCGATGTTGTCGTGGGCGGGTACGTCGTACGCGGTGGCGAATGCGCACCGCGAGGTGCTCGACATCGCTGACCACGTCTGCCCGGCCAATGATGAGGACGGTGTCGCGGTCGTGTTGGAGGGTCTGTTCTAGAGGTACATGCCGCCGGACGGGCCCGGCTCGTTCTGCGGGTGGCCCGGCACCTGGCCCGGCGGGAACTGCTGGCCGCCGGGCAGCGCGCGGCGCATGGACTCCAGTTGCTGGCGGGCGGCCATCTGCTGCGCGAACAGCGCGGTCTGCAAACCGTGGAACAGGCCTTCGAGCCAGCCGACCAGCTGGGCCTGTGCGATCCGCAGCTCGGCCTCGGTCGGCGTGCCGTCCTCGGTGAACGGGAGGCTCAGCCGCTCCAGTTCCTCGACGAGTTCGGGCGCCAGACCGGTCTCGAGTTCCTTGATCGACGCCTGGTGAATGTCCTTCAGCCGTTGCCGGGACGCCTCGTCGAGCGGCGCCGACTTCACCTCATCGAGCAGCTGGCGGATCATGTTGCCGATCCGCATCACCTTGGCAGGCTGCTCGACCAGTTCGGTGACCGAACGCGGCTCGTCGTCGTCCTCGGCGCGCTCGCGTTCGTCACGCGGCGGACCCTCGACGGCCATCCCGTCCGGGCCGACGATGACGACCCTGCCGTCCTCGGTGTGCGCACCGGTCATCGGTCGCTGGCCCTGGTCCTCGTTGCTCGCCTCGCTCATGCCCCAATCCTAGGCCGGTGCGATGTACGGGCTCGGGTACGGTGCCGCCGGACGGCATCACGGTTGGCGCAGGCCGGACTGCAGTACCGCTGCCGTCCCGTGCGAGACAGGTCGGCATACACGTTGTCGCAACCGTCGGTCGCGCATCGGCCCAGCCGGCCGACGCCGCGGCCGGCGAGGTGGAGCGCCGTTCCAGTCGTGATCAGAGTGGCGACAAGCCTGCCGGTGCTGACGTTGTCGGGGCGGTAGTGGACGTGCCAGCCGTCATCGGCGTGATTGCTCAGCCGTGGGTGGTCGGCGTACTTGGCCAGCATCGTGTTGATCCTGCGGACCCTGGTGTCCTCGTCCGGTGCGTCGACGACCCCGACCCATTCGTCCAGCGCGGTCCGTACGGTCGCGAGGTCGGCTGCCTTGGTGCGCAACTCGACGACAACGCCGTTGGCCCGGCAGCGTTCGTCGAGATCCGCGGCCGTCAGCGGCGGGTCGGTGACCAGGTCAACCGCGAGCAGGACCGCGGCGCTGCCGTAAGGGTTGAGATGCATAATGCCATTACATCACGATGGGTGCATGACATCGAGCGAAGTGCATATCCACCGCTGGATGGTGGCGTCGGTGCACCGGGTGAGCGATGGAGTGGTCATCTACGAACACTGCCGGTGCGGTCGATGGCGCGTGCTCGCACCGACCGGAATGTCTAACTCGGGCGGTCCCTGAGCTCCTTGAGCCGGCGGCGGTCGCGACGACCGGTCGCGAGCACGGCGAAGACGCCCAGCGTGACGACCGCCGCTCCGATCGCTCCGATCAGAGTGGCGACGCGAAAACCCGGGCCGTTGACGTCGAGGATCCGCTGTCCGGCATGTGCCCCGTCGCCGGTGCCGAGCACCACAGCCAGCGTCAGCAGGTTCGGAATCGCCAGCAGGACCGCGACGGCGATCAGGATCCCGCGGGTTCGTTTGCTCACGTCACGCGCCGCCTGCCGCAGTACCAGCAGTGGCAGCAGGGTGAACACGATTCCGTAGAACAGGCCCCACCCGATCCCGGCACCCATCTTGCCGTTGACCTGGTCCGCGACCCGCTGGGCCCACCAGCGCGGCAGGAACGCCACCGCGAACAGATAGGCGGCCACCGCTGCCGCGAGACCGACCACCAGCCAGATCAGATACCGCCGCCAGGAGAACGGCTGTTTCACCTCGGCCGGGTGGCTCTGCTCCTCCCCCGACTCGCCCCGATTGCCCCCGTTCGGCTCGGACATGCAGTCACCA
>JBKPSJ010000052.1:0-2276 GCA_046765875.1 Actinomycetota bacterium | reverse complement strand
CCCAAATGGCACGTCAAACGGGCCCACCACAGCGCCTGGCCCCAGCCCCAGTACCCGCCCAACTACCACATCCGAACCATTAACTGAACGGTATTGCCCCTAACCCGGATTTTTCGTGCGCCCAGCAGACAGGAGGTCACTGTGGATAGGTGATCTGCTGTTGACAAGCTCGTCGTCGCCTGCCGGTGTGAGTCCGGTCCGGGTAGCTGCCAGGAGGCCCGGTAGCAGGCTGGCGGTGTCGGAGGGAAACGTCCGGCGTCGAAGCCCAGCGTCAAGAGCCCTTGCAGGGGGAGCGACTGAGCGGTCCGTAGCATTACGCGAAGCCTGCGGCGTCGTTACAGGTCCACCCCGGTGGGTGGGCACAGGGAGTGCCGAGCCCGCGAAATCAGGGTGAAGGCCGTGGAAGCGGTGTAGAGCCTGGTGTGCAGCCGCGAGGAACTCCTCGGCGTATGGGGCGCGGAACGTTCAGATGGTGGCGGCGGGAACTGGGGAGGCCCTCCCCGGCCCGGCGATCTGCGGTCATCTGGTTGATGGCGTCGTCGGAGCGTCGCGCCTTATAACCGGTGATCCCGGGAAGTGGGTGGCGTGCCGGGTGGGCGTCGGAGGCGGTCGTAGTACCGGTTGAGCCGCGCGGACAACACAACCGCCGGTGAGGGAAGGGCCGCTGCTTCGTCGGTGCGTAGCGTCTGTGGAGGAGTGGCTCGGTGAGTGCCCGTGTGGCTAGTCCCGCCGTCGAGGGAGGTTCTCCCTCGGATCCGGTCCGTGCCTTGCAGCATGCGCTTTACCGGGCGGCCAAAGCCGATCCCGGGCGACGGTTCCACTCGTTGCGAGACAAGGTCTACCGCAGAGACGTCTTGTGGCGGGCGTGGGTCAATGTGCGCCGCAACAACGGCGCGGCCGGTATCGACAAGACCACCTTGGCCATGGTCGAGCAGTACGGGGTTGCCCGGCTGCTCGGCGAGCTGGCCGACGACCTGAGGGACGGCGGCTATCGGCCGTTGGCGGCACGCCGGGTGTTCATTCCCAAGCCTGGTACTACCGAGCAGCGTCCGTTGTCCATCCCGACGGTGCGTGACCGGGTCGTGCAGGCGGCGATGAAGATTGTGCTCGAGCCGATCTTCGAGGCCGACATGCTGCCCTGTTCGTTCGGGTTTCGGCCCAAACGGGCCGCGCACGACGCCTTGCAGGTGCTCATCGATGAGTCCTGGCGGGGTCGCCGGTGGGTGGTCGAGACGGACATCGCCAACTGTTTCGAGGCGATTCCGCACGACAAGTTGATGCAGGCGGTAGAGGAACGGGTCTGCGACCAGGCGGTCTTGAAGCTGCTGCGCGCGATGCTGCGGGCAGGGGTGATGGACGGCGGCCAGGTCCGCAAGCCGGTGACCGGCACCCCACAGGGCGGGGTCGTCTCCCCGCTGCTGGCCAACATCTACCTGCACCGGCTGGACCGGGCCTGGGATGTTCGCCGACACGGGGTGCTGGTGCGTTACGCCGACGACCTGGTGGTGATGTGCAAGTCCCGACAGCAGGCCGAGGCCGCGCTCGCGTGGCTGAGACTGCTGTTGGCCGACCTCGGCTTGGAACCAAAGGCGGCCAAGACCCGGATCGTGCACCTGCAGGTGGGCGGGGAAGGCTTCGACTTCCTCGGGTTCCACCATCGCCTGGTGCGCAGTCAGGGGCGCGTCGGGGCCAAGGGCGTCATCTTCCTCGCACGCTGGCCCTCGAAGAAGGCGGTGCAGCATGCCCGCGACCGGATCCGTGAACTCACGGCCCGGCGCAGACTGCTGCACCGAGTCGACTGGATTGTGGAGGACCTCAACCGGTTCCTACGCGGCTGGGCCGCGTACTTCCGCTACGGCAACTCCGCCGACCAGTTCGACAAGATCAACCGGTATACCCGAATGCGGATGGCGATCGTCATCGCCAAGCGACATCGCCGCTCCCGCAGCTTCGGCTGGTACGTCGTGGCCTTCGCCTCGTCGAACCAACTCGGCTTGATCGACCTCACAACACACGGAACCGTGGCCGCACCCAGGCCCCTCCGGGCCTGGCGGGTCAGACCGAATGCCGGCGGTGAACGACGTCGGTGAGCCGTGTGCGGGAGAACCGCATGCACGGTTCGACGGGCGGGGGCTGGAAACGGGCGGCATCTGCTGCCACACCGCGCCAGCCCCCGACCCTACATGAGGCCGCGGCCGACACGGGTCGTAGGAATGCGAAAGTGCCTGTTCTGTAGGGGAAACTCTGGCTTGCGACGGTCGGAGACCACCTAGAGA
>JBKPSJ010000051.1:0-4987 GCA_046765875.1 Actinomycetota bacterium | reverse complement strand
GGTCTGCGGAGCCGGCGGTGACGGCGTGGAGGCGGCGGCCGACGACCCGGCGGCGGGCGTCGGTGCACCGTCGCCGTCGTCGCCGGCCAGCCGTACGGCCGTGACCGTTGCGGCGGCGGCGAGGACGAGCGCGCAGACCACCACGACGGGCCTGCGTCGGTACCACGCGCGATGCTCCATTGCTGTTCCTCATCCGGGGGCGGGGATCGATGTTCTCTTTCCGGGGTGGGGGACCGGCTCGACCCGTTACGGCCCGCCGGTCGGCCGTCTTGCGATGGCGAACCGGTAGACCTGCAGAAGATGCTCGATGCCGTGCCGCGGGTCGTGCCGCGTCTCGTAGGTCTCGCGGGCATGGCGGCCGTAGTCCTCGTAGCGGTCGGGGTTTCCGTCCACGTCGAGCAGGACCTTGGCCAGGTCGTCGGGATCGCCGGGCTGGAACAGCGCGCCGTCCACGCCGTCGGTGACCAGTTCGGGGAACGATCCGTGCGCGGCCGCGACCGGCGCCACTCCGGCGGCCATCGCCTCGACCACGACCAGTCCGAACGTCTCCTCCCACTGCGACGGCAGCAGCACCGCACGGGACCGGGCGATCAGGTCGGAACAGTTCTGCTTTTGCAGGTGGCCGGCCAGGTCGACCGAGGGTCGGCCGGCGGCCCAGCGGCGTACCTCGTCGTCCAGCGGGCCGCCGCCCGCGATCACCAGCCGCAGCGCGTCGTCGCCCGCGTTCTCGCGATAGCGGTCCCAGGCCCGCTGCAGCAGCGGCACTCCCTTGGCCTGGTCCAGCCGGCCGACATAGGCGACCTGGCGGTCCCGCGGCCGGCCGTGGGACCCGTCGTACGGCACGAGGTTCGGCTTGACGAAGATCCGGTCGGGGTCGAAGTCCATCGCGGCCAACAGCCGGCGCTGGGACTCGGAGATGAAGATGTACGCCGCGACCAGTTTGCGCCAGGCCCGGCGGTGCACCCGGGCGGCGACCACCGTCGGGACCGTGGCCACGGCCGAGCCGCGGTAGCAGCGGTGCACCAGCGCCGGCGCGGGATTCCCGCCGGCGCAGTCGTGGCACACCTCGCCGTCGCGGAAGAAGTCACCGCTGGCGCACAGCAGCTTGTAGTTGTGCAGCGTGACCACGACAGGCACCCGCTCGTCGCGGCAGGCGTACAGGATCGAGGGGCTCACCACCGGGAACGTGTTGTGTATGTGGACCACGTCCGGCCGGAACCGGCGCAGGACCGTATTCAGGTCACGCCGGGTCTCGGGGTTCCACACAACGCGCGCCGGCAGTGTCGCCTTCCGGGCCGCGGACCACTCCTCGATCTCGTCACTGTGCCGCTCGAAGTGCTCGACCTCGTGGCCTAGCGCGGTCAGCGCCGCGCTCTCCTGGTCGACGACCCGGTTCTCGCCGCTCGGCGCGGTCGACCGGTACCGGTTGTGGACGACAAGGATCCTCATGACACACCTCGCCTGCGGGCCGACACCATCAGGCTGGCCGCCAGGGTCAGCTCCAGCAGGTACGGCGTCGCGTCGCTGAGCCCGGTCTCGGTGAAGGACGCGACGATGCAGTACGTCACCAGGTACAACGCCAGCGCCCGCTCCGGTCCCTGCGGACGGAAGCCCGCGGCGAACAGCAGGAACACCAGCATCAGGATGTTGATCGCGATGCCGACCAGGCCGACGTCGTAGTACGTCGCGAGCCAGTTGCTGTCGATCGGCAGGCCGTTGAACGACTTGTTCGACAGGCCGAAGCCGAACAGCAGCTCGAAGGTCGAGCGCGGCGTGGCAAGGACCGCGTCCCAGACCAGTCGGCGGCCGGTCAGCGCGGCCAGGTCCGACGGGTCCTGTCCGCGCGCGAGCCAGGTGGTGACCACCGAGGACAGCGTGATCGCGCCGACGGCGAACACCGCGATGCCTGCGGCGAAGGCCCGGCGTACCCGCGACCGGGTCATGAACAGGCTCAGCCCGGCCACCATCACACCGGCGAGCATGGCGGCCAGCGCGGTGCGGGTATGGGTCAGCAACAGGATCGGCAGCGCGACCGCCGCGGCGGCCAGCGCCAGCTCGCGCCGCATCAGCCCGGTCAGCCACAACACCGTCGAAAGCCCGGCCGCCGCGGCGGCGTAGTGGCCGACCTGCGTAGGCGGGATCGGCCAGATCACACCGGCCAACCGGCCCTGGGTCATCGCCAGCCCCGGCGCGGCCAACAGACCCAGCGCGACCGATCCGAGGACCACCCAGACAACCTTCAGGTGCGCCTTGACCAGCAGCAGGTCATGCCGCCCCCACCACGGTGTGAGCAGCCAGAGCACCGCGACGAAGACCAGGAGCCGGCCGGACCGGAACACCGCGCCGGATACGAACTCGGCCCACGGACTGGTCAGCAGTGCCTCGCTCGCCAGCAGGGTCAACAGCAGGATGAACACGCTCGGCCGCACCGCGGCCGGCCGGTTGACCGTGAGCACCAGCGCGAACGCGCCGACCAGGGCGAACTGGGTGAGCATCTTCCCGGCGGCGCCGGGGATCGGCAGGATGTGCGGCGCGCCGGCGTAGAAGGTCATCACGTTGAAGATCAGCAGCGCCCAGATGATCTGCACCCGGCGGCGGCGCCGCCGGCTCGGCGGCAGCGACTTCCGGTACAGCGGGCTGCGCGATCGCGCAGCCCGCCACTCTGCGGTGTCCGGCAGCACGGCGAGGCTCATCGCGTGATCATCTCGACGCCGGCGTCGGCCTTCGGCGCACGCACATCGCCCTCGACCGCACCGACGCTGTCGTCGGTCCGGTCGGCGCGCAGCAGCACGGTCGAGACCAGGCGGATGCCGGCCAGCCGGATCATCTCGCCGGCCGAGTGCACGGTCGTGGTGGACGATTTGCCTGCCGTCACGACGGCCGTCGCCTGCGCGGTCCAGGTCCGCAGGTGCTCGGCGCCGACGGACGGCGACAGCGCGGCGAGCGTGAGGATCACATCGGCATCGGCCCAGGCCTGGGCCATCGGATCGTAGTCGGGCACCGAATGCTCCGCCTCGCCGCGGAGCAGATGCCGGCCCTCGGCCGGACCCGAGTCCTTCTCCGGCAGGAACACCGTCAGGCTCAGGTCGGGTCCGCTGAAGCGCGAGTCGTGGGTGCCCGCCGTGCTCACGCCGAGCGTGCTGGCCAGCGCCTTCGTGCCGGACAGATCGACCGCGAGAACCTTCTTGCCCTCCTCGGCGTACGACATCGCCAGCGAGGCGACGATCAGCGCGCAGGCCTCGAGGTCGTCGACACCGATCACGGCGAGGGCAGGCTTGGGCGTCTCACCCCAGCGCACGAACGAGCGCAGGTGGCGCACCACCAACCGGACCGCGGGCTTGTGGGTCTGCGATCGGCGCAGGTACCGCGGGAACGGCCGCAGCCGCCAGTGCGGTGGCCGGCCGATGCTGAGCGGGACCCGGCTGCCGATGGTGTTCGCGATGTCCTGCCGGCGCCACAGCCGGTCCGAGATCAGCGCCCGGACCACCACGAAACCGAGCCCGAAGAACAGCCCGGCGAAGATCCCGGCGGCGACGTTGACGACCAGCGCCTTCTTCTTCGACTTCGGCACCGGCGCGGCGGCGTCGAGGACCCGGCTGGTGTTCATCTTCTGTGCCGCCTGGGTCTGATCCTTGACCTGCTGCTTGAGGTTGGCCAGGTTGTCCCGCGCCGCCTTGAACCGGGTGGCCTCATCGCTGGCCGGTAAGGTTTCGGCGTTCGGATTGGCGCCTCTGGCTATGAGGTCGGCCTTGGCGCTGTCGAAGGCGTCCTGGGCCTGCTGCAGGTCCTTACTCAGCGGCTCCCCCTGCAGCTTGACCTGCTCGCGCCGGAAGTCCAGGTAGACGGTGGCGAGCGTGGCGGCCAGCCTGGTCGCCTCGGCGCTGGTCGGGGCGCCGACGGTGATCTGCAGGACCCGGTCGGTCAGCCGGACCGCGGTGTACTGCTTGAGCAGTTCGTCCGGGGTCTCGGCGAGGCTGAGCTTTGCGATCACGCGATCGGCGATGGTGTGCGTGCTCAGCATGCTGACGTCGGTCGCGATCGCCCGCGCCGGGTCGTCGCCGTCGCGGTGGGTCAGGAGCAGCTTGGTCGACGACACGCTCGCCGGCGGCATCACCACCGGTAGCGCGAGCCCGCCGATCAGGCCGACCAAGGCGGCAGCGATCCAGATCCGGAAGTGCCGGCGAATGGCGTTGGCAAGGAACCGGAACGTGACCAGGCTGTCGGGTGGGTAACTGTTCGACCGCTCGTCACTATCGAACGGGTCCTCGTCGTCCAGCCATCTGGTGTCCGCCGCCGTGTTCTCGATGCTCAGCCGTTCGGTCACTTGTTCCCCCTCGCCGTACCGGTGAGGAGGGTCGGCAGTCTCGAACTGGAGCGGCGCATCGACTGCGAGACGCGGCCGATGGTGCGGTCGGTCGGATCGGGATCGGTCACGACCAGGCCGTCGATCTCGCGGTCGTCGGCGGCGGCCGCGACCGCGAGCCGGGCCAGTTCCTCGGCCGTCACGGTGCCGGCCGACAGCGCGACGATCGTGGTCGTGGTGTGCAGCGTGCCGGCCAGGTGCGGGGCGTCGCGGTCGACCACGATGAGCTGGATGTCCAGTGCGACCTTGGGCGGAAGGTCGCCGAACCGGGCGCCGTCCCCGAGCAGCCGGTGTGGCGGCGTGATCGCGGGGCCCGCCTTCGCAGGCTCCGGCTTGATCTCCGCCTTGACCTGTTCCTTCGCTGCCGCCTTCGCCGCTGTTCTGGCGATCTTCGAGGTTCTGCGGGAAGCCCTACGAGACACCGGCTTGGATTCCTCCGTGGATTCCTCCGTGGATTCCTCAGTGGATTTCTCAGCGGACTCCTCAGCGGATTCCTCGGTGGATTCGTCCTCGGGGTCCTCGTCGGACTCCGTCGCGGTGTCCTTGGCCTTGTGGACGGTGGTGGTGTCGACGGCTGCGGCCTCGTCCTCCTTGCCGGCGTCGTCGGTGCCATCGGTGATCTCC
>JBKPSJ010000050.1:0-4057 GCA_046765875.1 Actinomycetota bacterium | reverse complement strand
CCGGCGCGAGTGCCGGGCATTCGCCGTCACCAGCCACTCACCCATCTGGGTGTTGAAGTCACCCGGCCCGGTGAACACCCGGCCGGGCAGGAACGAGGTCTCGAAGTAGCCGTTGTTGCGCTCGGTCAGCCCCTTGGCTTCCGGATCACGCGGCCGACACAGATACACCCCGATCCCGAGGCTGCCACGGAAAGCCTCGAACTCCCCGCTCAACACCGGCCTGCCGCGCCGCCACGAGCCGACCGCGCCCTCGTTGTCCCACACCAGCTGCCGCGGCACCGCGCCCATCGCGGCCAGCAACTGCCAGTGCCCGGCGATCAGGTCCGGCGCGGTGCGCGAGGGGATCATCACCGCCCACCGCATCCGCGAGTACCCCGACGTCATCACCAACACCGGCGGCGACCCCTCCTGCCCCGCGCCCAACGGGACCGGTGCCGGCGGGAACCACAAGTCGCACTGCACCCGATGCCCCGGGTCATACTCGGTGCGCGACGCCGGATCCGGCGGCAGGTAGTACGGCCGCAGCTGGCGAACCCGGTCCTTGAGCACCGTCAGACCGTGCTGTCAGTCGATCCGCTCGGCGATCACCGTGGCCGGCATCGTCGGAGTCCCACGCAACAACTCCCGAACCTGCGGCTCGACCGCGTCCACCACCGACCCCCTGACTGGCCGCAAGTACACCGGCGGACCATCGCTGGCCAACGCACGCCGAACCGCGTTCCGCGAGATCCCCGTCTTCCGCACGATCGCCTTGATCGCCATCCCCTCCGCCGTGCGCAGCCGACGGATCTCAGCCCAGTCCTCCACCGACATCACCCTCCACAGGATCTGGCAAGGGGGTCCGTTTTCAACCGTCGATCAGGGGTCAGTCTTCACCCGTCGTCGACATCATCGACGGCTTGGAGTGTCCGGGCTGGTCCGGGACTTGCCGCGCGCTCCGGCCGGCTTCGTCGAGGATCGTGGCCGTGGTTATCGGGACGTTGTGAGAGGTCACCCAAAGCAGAGTGTCCGTGTCGCTTACCCGCGCGGCAATGGAGCGAGTTCGAGCAAGGCCGGTCGCTCGGACCAAGGGACTCGGCAGGTCTCGTCCAGCAGCGTCACGTGTTCAACGAAGACGCCTACGCGTGCGGCTTCGATGAGGCTTAGCTTGTTCGTCGACTGGCAGAATCGTGCTGCAAGGGCGTCTGGTGTGGGGCCGGCCTTGCGGCGGGCGGTCCGCAGCGCGTTGCCGAGTTGACGGCGGTTCTCGTCGCCAATGGGTGACTGGGCCTTGACCCGGCAGCCCTCACCGACCGCCTCCGACCGCTCTACAGCGCCACGAAATCTGACAGAACCGTCATCGAGGCGGCATTGTGCCGAAGGCACCCATAAATAGATGCTGACCTTGCATTATCAGGGATCTCCCCTGCAGCAGCGTCGCCTCTGGACGAGATGAGGGAACGACGCTGATGATCCCAGCGATCGTGGCCGCCCGGCAATGTCAGCCCACCGCTTACGCGGCCACGATCGCAACCGGTCCGCGTCCGTTACTCACAACCCTCACCGACCGCCTCACGTTCACTGTGAACCTGGTATCGGACGGCGGTGCACGGGCCGCCGGCGAGCTGTATATGCAGTCCGTCAGGCACGATGAACGCCGCGCAGCCAAGGGCCGGTTGGTCAAGTGGAACGCGTAGGGCGTCCAAGGTTGCGCTGGACCTGTCGGCGGACGACGATCTGATCATGGGGAGACTCCTATGTAGGATCGGCATTCATCGGTGGGTCCACAAGCGCAACCCCGAGAGTGGCGTGCAATACCTAGTGCCCCGCGTTTGAAGTCTTCTTACGGTTTGGCTTTCTTGAGGATCGCGTCGGCGGTCTTCGTCCAGACGAAGGGTTGGCAGCGGTCGTTCCAGCCGTCGATGTAGGCGCGGATCATGGCGTTGAGTTCCTTGACCGAGCCGAAGCTGCCGCGGTGGATGGCTTGCCGTTCGATCATGGAGAACCAGACCTCGACGAGGTTCATCCAGGACGCGTGGGTGGGCGTGAAGTGGCAGACCACGCGGGGGTGCTGACGCAGCCATTCGTTGACGGCCTTGTGCTTGTGGGCGGCGTAGTTGTCCATCACCAGGTGCAGTTCCTGGTTGGGGTAGGCGCGGGCCACCTGCTTGAGGAAGGCAAGGAACTCCTGGTGCCGGTGGCGTGGCTTCATCGCGGCGGTGACCTTCCCGGTCGACACCTCCAACGCGGCGAACAGGGTAGAGGTGCCGTGCCGGATGTAGTCGTGCGAACGTCGTTCGGCCAGCCCGGGCTGCAGCGGCAGGATCGGCGCAGAGCGCTCCAAGGCTTGGATCTGGCTTTTCTCATCGATGCTCAGCACGATCGCGTTCTCTGGCGGCGCTAGATACAGGCCCACCACGTCGATGACCTTGGCGACCAGTTCCGAGTCGGTGGAGAACCGAAACGACTCGGCCCGCCAGGGCTGAACCCCGTAGTCGCGCCACGCCTTTGCGACGGTGGCGTCAGAGATGCCCAGATGCCTGGCCAACAACCGGGTCGACCAGTGCGTCACACCCAGCTTCTTCGGCGGCGGCGTCAGGGTCGCGGTCACGATCGCGGCATGATCGATCGTGCGCGGCCGGCCCGGACGCTGCTCATCCTCAAGCCCAGCGATCCCCTTGGCCTGATACCGCTCCCGCCAGCCAATCACCGTCGGCCGCGACACCCGGATCAGCTCCGCGATCGCCGAGTTCGACATCCCCTCGGCGGCCAGCAGCACGATCCGCGCGCGCTGCGCCAGACCGGCCCGGACCGAGGAGGCACGGGTCAGGCGGGACAGTTGTTCTCGATCACCCTCACGCAGCATCAGCGCCGGGGCTGGACGATTGGCCATGCCTCATTCTGACCGCTCACCAACCGTAAAGCTATTTTCCACGCGGTGCACTAGAATGCGAACGCTGCCAGAAGCAGAAGGACACCATGGCGCTCAGAGACACCGGCGGCGGCTTCGGTTAATGGTTCGTGATCGAAGCGCACTGCTGAGTCACAGCCGCAGAGGCGCGTCTGCCGGCGTCGGAACCCACGACGAGTACGGTCGGCAGAATCATGACAGTGCCGATGTGCAGTACAGCAGCTAAGCACAGCAACGGCTGCACCTACGACCGCCCAGAGACGATCACGGACCGCCCTCCCCAGTCTGGATGACCAGTCGTGAACCGTCAGGCGCAATCTGACGCACCATTGACTTGTCAAACTATGGCGCTCAGAGCGCGAGACGTTCATAGCTGGCAATGAATCAGGCCCAATGCCTCCGCGTTGCCCCTCGGGCAGTGCTGAGAGCAGGAGGGCTCCTGCCCTGGCGGACCCCGGCAGCCCTCGACGACCGCCTCCCGAACTTGGTCTCTACCGGACTGCGCGATCATCCATCCGTGGTCATGAGCGCAAGGCGCGCATGACCACCACACCTTCGAGCCGGACACCGAGGGCTCGTACTGAGAGGAGCTGAGCAACCATGGCTGACGTCCGGTACCGCGTCACGGCGGCCTCCATCACACTCCATCCGCGCCAGGTACTGAGGCCTGAGGCAACTCCGAGCCGACGGAGATGGCTGCGGACAATCCCGGGCCGTCCAGCATGGTCCGTGACACCCGAGGCCAACTGGGTTGTCATGGACGTACGCCTGACCGAAGGAATGCTGCTGCCCACCGACGTGAACCCTCCCGACGTGGCACAACTGCGCCGGTCGGGACTGATCGAGGCCGTCAAACCCAACGCTGGTCAGCCGTGACACTCACGCGTCATCAGCGCACCACTGAAAGAGACGAACGGCTCACGGCTTCGAACAACTGCCACGCCCAGATGGCTCAGTTCGTGAGATGGCCATTCTGAGTGACAGGTTCGGTGGTCGTCAGAATGGTCATTCCATCCGTACGTTTCGGCGGCCCGGCGTCGAACCCGCTGCGCAGCTGGGCGGCCCAAACGGGTTCGATTTGCAGGTTAAGAGCTTTCGCAGCCGATCCCGTCGTGGTCCCTGTCCAGGCGGTACACGTCGGGGCCGACGACCTTGACAGGTCTGGGG
>JBKPSJ010000049.1:0-8415 GCA_046765875.1 Actinomycetota bacterium | reverse complement strand
GGTGACCCCGGCCGAGCTGGACCTTGACCCCACCGAGCCGGTCGCTTCGGTCGTGCTGTCCGGTCCGCCCGTCGCGCTGACCGCCGTGGCGCGCAGCTCGGCCGCCTGGGTCACCGTCGAGCAGGAGGGTACGGCCGTCCGGATCACCGCCACCGCACCGGAGTCCGGCAACGAGCAGGCAACCGTGGTGCTGAAAGCGCCCACCGGCGACGTCGCCATCCCGGTCCGGCTCCGGACTCTCGGATCGCCCATGAGCCCCGCCATCTCCTCCGCGTCGGCCGACGCCGAGCCATCAAGGCCGATGTCCTCGCCACCGTCTGGCGGCTCCCCGACCCCGGCCACATCGCTAACGGCCGTCGCATCGCCGGACACCTCGTCGGCGGTCGCTGGGTCGCCGGTCGCTTCGTCGCCGCCGGGCACATCGCCGCCGGCCGTTTCGTCGGCGGCCGCTGCGGGTGATACCGCCGCCGGGACGGACCCGTCGGCTGCGACGGGTCTGGCAGCGGCCGGGGTGGCCGCGACACCGGCGGGCGGTGGTGCGCAAGACCTGTCCGCAGGGTGGAAGTCGTGGCTGATCGCGATCCTGCTGACGTTGTGCGGACTCGTCCTCGTGATGGCGAATCTGCCGAGCAGCGAGAACGAGTGGCTGTGGTACGCGTACGGCTCGAATGTCGACCGGGCTTGGACCGACGGGTTCGTGCTGGCATCGTTCGGCGTCATTCTCGGCGCACTTGCGAGCCTCGCGATTACGAAGCTACGGCAGCCGGGAACCGCCGGCGGCCGGGCCGGGTGGACGGCGTACTCCCTGGGTGTGACGGCGGGGCTCGGCCTCAACTTCGCGATCTGGGGCCTGGTGACGGTGGGCCAGGGCTGGCTGGAGAGCACCGACGACGGCCGCTGGCCGGTGACGCTGGTGCTGGGTCTGGCCGTGACCGGACTCGCCGTGTGGTGGCTCCGAGTGCTCGCCCGGAGCGGCCCGCGCTGGCAACGCCTGGACGCGGTGACGACAGGGGCGGTGGTCGCGGGCCTCGCGGTGATGCTCGTGCTGGACTTCGCGGGCGTACCGGAGGTCGGCCGCGGCGCGATCCTGTTGGACCCGGTCGGGGCGATGGCGCTCGCGGTGTTGCCGGCCTTGCTCGGCGGACGAGGCGCGTGGCCGACGGCGGCGGCCGTTGCGGCGGTCACACACATCGTCATGTCGATCGTGCTGTCCCTGCATGTCACCGAGCAGTTGAGCGCGCCGGGGGACCAGGTCGTCCGCTTCCTCGCGGCGTACGCGGTGGCCCTGGCTGTGCTCGTGATCGGCCTGCTGCGAGCTCGCCGGCGGGTCGCATCGACTTGACCTGGCCGATCGGCTTGGTCAGAGCGCCGAAACTGACACCATCCGTTTGCCCTGGAGCGTGTAGACGTCGATCGACTTCACCTGGTCGATCGGGATCAGAGCGCTGCCGTCGAGGATGCTGCCGGCCTTGGCGGTCTTCTCCGATACCAGCCAGCTACCGGCGACCATGAACTTTCCGGACTTGTCGACCACCCGGAGTTCGCACTGGGCCCCCACCGGAAGGTTGCGCACGTCGACGTGCACCGTCACCCAGCCTTGCTTCGGAACCAGCGTCGCGCTGATCGCTGTACCGCCCGGGTCTGTTGCCTTGACGTTCCTCGTGCCGGCGATCGGCGGAGGCTGGACCGCGACCGGCTGCACGGTCTGGCGGCCGATGAGGCCGCCGACGACACCGGCACCCGCGATCAGGGCCAGCGCCGCCGCGACCAGGACCAGCGCGCGCCGGCCACGACCGGTCCGGGTGGCCGGCGGCTCCGTCCACCGGCTCGGCCCCGGTTCGGGAGCGGCCAGCTCGATGCGTTCCTGTCGCTCGGACCGGACCTGACGCAGCGTGCGCTGTAGCAGCAGGTCGCCGTCCTCGGGCGGGCCGTCCAGGAACGCCTCCGGCGGCACCTCGCCGAGCATCGCGTGCAACTCGTTGAGCTCGGCGACCTCGGCACGGCAGTCCGCACAGCCGGCCAGGTGCTCGTCCACGGCCCGGGCCTCGTCCGGGTCGAGCGCTCCCAGCGCGTACGCTCCGAGAGCGGCGCGGTCGTGCTCTGGCGCGCTCATCGGGCCACCTCCGGTTCCGGTCCGCCGATCGCGGCACGCAATGCTCGAAGGGCGTAGTACGTTCTCGACTTCACGGTACCCGGCGGAATGCCCAGCACCCTGGCGGCCTCGGTCACGGATCGGCCGTGGTAGTAGATCTCGACCAGTACGTCGCGGTGCTCCGGCGACACCTGGTCGAGCGCGTCGAGCACCACTATCGTGTCGACCACCGTGTCGGAGTGATCCCGCTCGATCGGCGGTGTCGCCGGCGACTCGGCGACCTCGGCGGGCCGCGCCGCCCGCGCCCGGGCCCGGTCGGTGACGATGTTGCGGGCCACTGTGAGCAACCAGCCGCGCACCGAGCCGCGCTGCTCGGTCAGCGTCGAGGCGTGGCGCCAGGCCCGTACCAGCGTCTCCTGGACGACGTCCTCGGCGGCCGCGCGGTCACCGGTCAGCCGGGTGGCGTACGCGAGCAGGCTGCGGCCGTGCTCCTCGTACAGTGTCCGGACGACCGCCTCGTCGCTCAGCTGCTGGCCGGGTCGGGGCCAGCGGCCCGATCCTTCCACCCCAGTCCTCCCCGAGCGTGTGGTGGATCTGTCAGCTCCTCCTGCTCCTGGCCAAACGATAGGCCCACGGTGACCGTCCGGCCACAGCGGGGCCGGGCGGGACACGACGATGGACATCATCAACGGTCGTCTGCTTTCGGTGTGGTTCCGGACCTTGTTCAGAAGTCACACGGCCACGAGATCGAAGCGGTTCAAAGGAAATCGCGATCCAAAACTGTCGGAGCCGAAGGGCATCGTCATCGTCCGTCGGTACCTCTCTGGGCACGTGTGGGATGTCACGTAGCCGTAACGCCGTGGCCGTTGAGGGGTTTGGAACCCAGAACTAGGTTCGAGGGGCGATGACGAGCACCGAGCACTGCATCGGTAGCCGCGAGGAGGCCGAAGGCTTCGTCGCGAAGGTGTGTTTCAAGCACGGACCACCGGTCCATACCGGCGTCGAGCTGGAGTGGACCGTCCATCACAGGCGGGACCCGCGCCGTCCGCTCGACGCAGACGTCTTACGATCTGCCCTCGGGGATCATGCGCCGGCGAGTCTGGTACCCGGCAGTCCACAACTCCCGCTCGCGAACGGCTCCGGCATCACCGTTGAGCCGGGCGGGCAGGTTGAGATCTCCAGTCTTCCGTTCGAGTCCGTGCCGGGCCTCCTGGCCGCCGTCTCCGCCGATTCGGCCGAGGTCGAGTGGCTACTCGCGGCCCGCGGTCTGTCAGTCGGCGATGCGGGCATCGATCCGCACCGGCGACCACGCCGCATCCTGGACCTCCCGCGGTACGCCGCGATGCAGACCGTGTTCGACCGGATCGGTCCCGAGGGCCGGCGGATGATGTGCAGCACGGCCAGCGTGCAGGTGTGCGTCGACGCAGGGGAGGAGCGCGACACCGCGGCCCGGTGGCGAGCCGTCCACGCGGCCGGACCGGCACTGGTCGCGCTGTTCGCCAACTCGTCGCGGCTGGCCGGTTCGGGCACCGGCTGGGCCTCCGCGCGGCTGCGCGCGACGCTCGGCACCTGTCCGCCGTTCACGGGTCCGCCCGATCTCGACGACGACCCGGCGCAGGGCTGGGCACGGCTGGCGATGGCGGCGCCGGTGATCTGCTTCCGGCACGGCGGCGACCGCTGGGTCCCGCCGCCCGGGCTGACCTTCGGGGACTGGGCCGACGGTGCACTCGAGGTCCGGCCGACGTACGACGACCTGGAGTACCACCTGACCACGCTGTTCCCGCCGGTCCGCGCGCGGGGCCATCTCGAGGTGCGCTATCTCGACGCGCAACCGGGCGACGGCTGGACGGTTCCCGTCGTGTTGCTGAGTGCCCTGCTGGCGGACCGGATGGTCGTCGACAAGGTGCTCGAGGCCACCGAGCCGGCCGCGAACCGCTGGTTGCCGGCGGCCCGGCTCGGACTCGCCGACAACCTGCTGCTGCGCACCGCGCGGGAGGTCGTCGAGCTCGGCTGCCGGTCACTGGACCTGATCGGCATCGAACCAGGACACGCTGCGCGGATCGCCGATCGGCTCGACCGCACGCTGTCCGCCGTATCGAGGAGGAACACAGCATGACCACGATCGCCGACCTCAGCGCCGACCAACTCCGCGCCCGGGTCGCCGCGCAGCTCGACCGGGCGCGCGAGCGGACCCGGCTGCTGGCCGAGTCCGTCGACGAGGAGGACCTGGTCCGCCAGCATTCCAAGCTGATGTCGCCGCTGGTGTGGGACTACGCGCACGTCGGCAACCAGGAGGAGCTCTGGCTGGTCCGCGACGTCGGCGGTCGCGAGCCGCTACGCCAGGACATCGACAAGCTGTACGACGCGTTCATGCACCCTCGGGCCGACCGGCCTACCCTGCCGCTGCTCAGCCCCGCCGAGACCCGTGCGTACATCGCCGAGGTCCGCGACAAGGTGCTCGACATCCTCGATCACGTCCGGCTGGACGGCCGTCCGCTGGTGGACAACGCGTTCGCCTTCGGGATGATCACGCAGCACGAGCAGCAGCACGACGAGACGATGCTGGCGACGCACCAGCTCCGGGTCGGCGCGCCGGTGCTGACCGCGCCCGAGCCGCCGCCCGGCCATGCGCTGCCGGCCGCGGAGGTGCTGGTCCACGGTGGCGAGTTCACGATGGGTACGTCGACCGAACCGTGGGCGCTGGACAATGAACGGCCCGCGCACCAGGTGCGGGTGGCGCCGTACGTGATCGACACGGCTCCCGTGACCAACCTCGCGTACCGGGCGTTCGTCGAGGCGGGCGGGTACGAGCAGGAGCGCTGGTGGTCCCCGGCGGGCTGGGCCCACGTACAGAAGGCGGGCCTGGTGGCGCCGCGGTTCTGGGAGCGCGAGGGCGACGGGTGGGTGCGGCTGCGGTTCGGGTACCGCGAGCCGTTGCCCCCGGACGAGCCGGTGCTGCACGTCTGCTTCTACGAGGCCGAGGCGTACGCGGCCTGGGCCGGCAAGCGACTGCCGACCGAGGCGGAGTGGGAGTTCGCGGCCCGTTACGACCCGGCGACCGGCCGGTCCCGCCGGTACCCGTGGGGTGACGAGGACCCGGGCGCGGAGCACGCGAACCTCGGCCAGCGCCACTTGCGGCCTGCCCCGGTGGGTGCGTACCCGGCGGGCGCGTCACCGCTCGGCGTACACCAATTGATCGGCGACGTCTGGGAGTGGACCAGCAGCGACTTCCTGCCGTACCGGGGGTTCACCGCGTTCCCGTACGACGAGTATTCGCTGGTCTTCTTCGGGCCGGGCTACAAGGTGCTGCGCGGTGGCTCGTTCGGCAGCGACGAGGTGGCCGTGCGTGGCACCTTCCGGAACTGGGACTACCCGATCCGGCGGCAGATCTTCTCCGGCTTCCGCTGCGCCCGAGACCCACGGCGAGACGAGTTGCGCTGATGTGCCGGCACTTCGCCTACCTCGGCCCGGCGGTGAGCCTGGCCGAGGTGGTGCTCGACCCGCCGCACTCGCTGTACCGGCAGTCCTGGGCGCCCTGCGACATGCGGCACGGCGGCACGGTGAACGCCGACGGCTTCGGCGTGGCCTGGTATGCCGGCGATGAACTTGTGCGCTATCGGCGAAGCGTGCCGATCTGGGCCGACGAGTCGCTCCCGGGATTGGCGCGCTCGATCCGGTCGCGGGCGGTGCTGGCGGCCGTACGCAACGGGACGACCGGGTTTCCGCTGGTCGAGACCGCGGTGGCGCCGTTCACCGAGGGGCGCTGGGCGTTCAGTCACAACGGAATTGTCGGCGGCTGGCCTGACTCGATGGCCAAGCTCGCCGAGCAACTGCCGACGACCGATCTGATGACACTGGACGCGGCGACCGATTCGGCGCTGCTGTGGGCCCTGGTCCGGCACCGGCTCCGGGCCGGCGTACCGGCGGCCGACGCGGTACGAGCCGTCGTCGCCGAGGTCCTGGCGGCGGCGCCCGAGTCCCGGCTCAATCTGCTGCTCACCGACGGCACGCGGATCGTGGCGACCGCCTGGTGGCATTCGCTCTCCGTCCGCCATGTTGAACAGTCCATAGCCGTGAGTTCCGAACCGTGGAACCTCCACGACAAGACATGGCAGCAGGTGCCGGACCGGACCCTGCTGCTGGCAACCCGAGAAACCCTCGAGATGTCCGATCTGGAAGGACAACTGTGACCGTAACCCGGATCTCCGACCCGGTGATCGATGTACATCTGACCCCAGGCCATGCCGCCCGCGCACTGCGCTCCGACGTCCGCGCCGGACTGCTGGCCGATCCGAAGTGGCTGCCGCCGAAGTGGTTCTACGACGCGCGCGGCAGCGAACTGTTCGAGGAGATCACCCGCCTGCCCGAGTACTACCCGACCCGGGCCGAGCGGGAGATCCTGGACCGCCGGGCGGGCGAGATCGCCGCCCGGACCGGTGCGCACACCCTGGTCGAGCTCGGCTCGGGCTCTTCGGAGAAGACCCGGCTGCTTCTCGATGCGCTGCGCCGGCACGGCACCCTGCACGAGTTCGTCCCGCTGGACGTGTCCGAGTCGGCCCTGCGCGACGCGGCCGAGGCGATCGTCGACGACTACCCGGGCCTGTCGGTGCACGGAGTGGTCGGCGACTTCACCGAGCACCTCGGCCGGCTTCCGGGTGAGTCGCCGCGGGTGGTCGCCTTCCTCGGCGGCACCATCGGCAACCTGCTTCCCGACGAGCGGGCGAAGTTCTTCGGTGCGCTGCACGACGTGCTCGAGCCGGGTGAGTGGCTGCTGCTCGGCACCGACCTGGTCAAGGACCCGGGCGTTCTGGTCCCGGCGTACGACGACGCGGCCGGCGTGACCGCGGAGTTCAACAAGAACGTGCTCCGTGTGCTCAACCGCCAGCTCGGCGCCGACTTCGACCTGGACTCGTTCGACCACGTGGCGCTGTGGGACAGCCGCAACGAGTGGATCGAGATGCGGTTGCGGGCGACCCGGGCGATGAGCGTGCTGCTGCCCGAGATCGGACTGGAGGTCGAGTTCGCGAAGGACGAGGAACTGCGTACCGAGATCTCGGCGAAGTTCCGCCGCGAGGGCATCGACGCCGAGCTGGCCGCGGCCGGCTTCGGGCTGTCGTCGTGGTGGACCGACTCCGGCAACCGGTTCGCGCTGTCGCTGTCACGCGCCGAATAAATCGTTGACGAGCTCTCATCTGATAGCTAGTCTCATCTGAGAGTCACTATCAGAAGGGCTTCGTCATGGAACCGATCTTCCCGCGGCGCTGGTGGGCGCTGGGCGCGATCGCCGTCAGCCTGCTCGTCGTCGGCCTCGACCTGACCGTGCTCAACGTCGCACTGCCGACGCTCGCGACCGACCTCGATGCGTCGACCAGCCAGCTCCAGTGGTTCGCGAACGCGTACACGCTCGTGCTGGCCGCGCTGCTGCTGCCGGCCGGTCTGATCGGCGACCGGCTCGGCCAGAAGTACGTCCTCCTCGGTGCGCTGTTGCTGTTCGGGCTCGCCTCGCTGGCCTGCGCATACGCGGGGTCGCCCGAACAGCTGATCGTCGCGCGGGCGTTCCTCGGCGTCGGCGCCGCATTCCTGATTCCGATGTCGATGTCGCTGGTGACGGCGATGTTCTCGCCACCGGAGCGGCCGCGGGCGTTGACCATCTGGGTGATGGCGACCTCGCTGGGGATCCCGCTCGGTCCGGTGCTCGGCGGCTGGCTGCTAGACCACTTCTGGTGGGGTTCGGTGTTCCTGATCAACCTGCCGCTGGTCGTCGTCGGCGTGGCGGCGGTGATCGCCTGGGTACCGCGGCTGCCGGGTACGCCGGGCGGCCGGATCGACATCGCCGGCATCGCACTGTCCGCCGCCGGGCTGATCGCGCTGACCTACGGCTTCATCCGGATCGGAGACCACGGCTGGACCGACGCCACCTCGCTCGCCCTGATCGTGGTCGGGCTCGGGTTGCTGGCTGCCTTCGCCTGGTGGCAGGGCCGGACGTCGTCGCCGCTGGCCGACCTGACTCTGCTGCGGAACAGGGCCTTCGGCTGGGGCGCAGTGCTCGCAACGCTGGCGTCGTTCGGACTGATGGGACTGCTGTTCGTACTGCCGCAGTTGTTCCAGGCGGTGCAGGGCGCGGACGCGTTCCACACCGGGCTGCGGCTGCTGCCGATCATTGGCGGGATGCTGGTCGGTGCGAAGTCGGCCGAGCGGGTCGCGCAGCGGGCCGGCACCCGGGTCACGGTGGCGATCGGGTTCGCGCTGATGGCGGCCGGGCTCGCTCTCGGCGCGACCACCGACGTCGGCGACTCGTACGGCTGGACCGCGACCTGGATGAC
>JBKPSJ010000048.1:0-10945 GCA_046765875.1 Actinomycetota bacterium | reverse complement strand
AGGTGCCGCACCCGTTCGACGGGTTCGTCGATCACTCCGGCCAGCCGCCGGTGCGCCTCGCGCCGCTCGGCCGAGGTCGCCTCGGCATAGATGTACTCGCTCAGCAGCGAGTGCCGGAACCGGACCCCCGCCGCGGCCACGTCGACCAATCCGAGCCGCTCCGCGTCCGCGACCGCCGCGGCGGCGGCCGGCCCGCAGGCCCTGGTCAGCACATGCAGGCTGGGCCGCGGCGACGAGGCCGCGACCAGCAGCACCTCACGGGTAGCCGGCTTGATGTCGCTGAGCCGGTCGCCGAGCAGCGACTTGAGCCGGCCCGACACCGGCAGCGGGTCCTCCGGGCCGACCCGGTCGGCGTGCCGTAGCACCGCCCGGCCGAGCTCGAGCGCCATGAACGGGTTGCCGCCGCTGGCGGCATGGATCCGCTGCCGGGTACCGACCGGCAGCGCCTCGCCGAGCACCGTACGCAGCATGGTGCCGAGCTGGCGCTGGCCGAGCCCGGGAACCTCGAGCTGGACCGCATCGGCCGGGCTGGCGTGATTGCGGGTCGGCACGTCACCTGGTGCGACCTGTTCGGTCACCAGCATCCGTACGCCACCCTCCGGCCCGACCGGCACCCGCTTGGCGCAGAACGTCAGCACCTCGAGGCTGGACTGGTCCACCCACTGGATGTCGTCGATCGTCACCAGCACGGGCGATGTCGCGGCGAGCCGGCGCAGCACCTGCAGCACGGCCAGCCGTACGGCCAGTTCGTCGCGCACCGAGTCCGGCGCGCCGGACTTGAGCAGCGCCACCTCCAGCGGCTGGCGCAGATGCGCGGGCACCGCCTCCCGAACGCTCTCCCACACCGGGCTGAGCAGGTCGAGCAGCGTCACGTAGGGCAGCGTCGACTCGGTCCGCGACGGCGACGCGGTCAGCACCCGCACCCCGTTACCGGTCTGGCCGGCCAGCAAGGCCCGGGCGATCGCGGACTTGCCGATGCCGGCCGGCCCGTACAGGATCACGCTTCCACCGGAGGCCAGCTCCTGTCCGGCGGCGGCGATCAGTTCCTCGCGCCCGACGAGGACGTCGGTGGTCACCGACCACCGCCCCGCGACCAGCGGGCCGGGCCGGGACCGGACCCCGCCGTACGACACACGTTCGGCAACAGATCCTCCCGTCCTCACCGCGATGTGCCCCCCAAGGTTATCGAGGCGAGGTCGTCAGTAGCGTGATTCGACAATTCGACTGCTGAGGAACAGGTACCCGCCCACGCCGCATTTGCTTCCCAATCAGGCGGATTCGCCCTAGGTTCCGTGGCACGAAGGCGCGACGCCCCGGCCGCGCCGGAAGACCCAGCGGATGCCCAGAAGGCCGGGACTCGTGCTCGCTGCCGGGTCTGGACCCGATCCACAACTACATGGACTACTCGTACGACCCCTGTTACACGCAATTCACCCTCGGTCAAAGCAGCCGCATGAACGACATGTGGACGGCCTACCGCGCCTGACCTCCCGGTCGCCGAATGACCGGCGACGTTCTAGAGTGCCCGGGATGCGTGCCTTCCTGACCGTGGCGGCAACCATCGCGTTGGTGGTTGCGGGTCCGGCGTCTGCCGCCGTCGCCGGCGGCCCGTTCTCCGGGCCCGTGGGCGGCGACCGGCTCGGCACCGGACCCGAGGTCGTGACGGCCGGCGACGTACCGCCACCGCCGGCCGTACCGGCCGCGTCCTGGCTGGTCGCGGACCTGGACACCGGCGATGTACTCGCCGCCAAGGCACCGCATGCCAAACTCCGCCCGGCCAGCACGCTCAAGACGCTCACCGCGCTGGTGCTGTTGCCACGGCTCAAGCCGAAGGCCACCGTGGTCGGCACCGACGAGGACGCCGGCATCGAGGGCAGCAAGGTCGGCGTCTACCCGGGCCTGACGTACAGCGTCGACCTGCTGTTCCTCGGGTTGTTCCTCAACTCCGGCAACGACGCGGTGCACGCACTCGCCCGCTCCGACGAGGGCGGCGTACCGGCGACCGTGCGGCGGATGAACGCGATGGCCGAGCAACTCGGTGCGTACGACACCCACGTCGTCGACCCGACCGGGCTCGACACGGACGGGCAGTACTCCAGCGCCTACGACCTGGCGCTGATCTCGCGCGCCGGGCTGCAGAACAAGGACTTCCGCCGGTACGCCACCACCAAGCTGGCCTATTTCCCGACCGCGGACGGCGGCAAGTACCAGATCGCCAACCAGAACCACCTGCTATGGACCTACCCGGGCGCACTCGGGGTCAAGACCGGCTTCACGACGCTGGCACGCAACACCTTTGTCGGTGCCGCCCAGCGCGACGGCCACCGGCTGGTCGTGACGCTGATGAACGCGCCGCATGGCATCACCGGCGACGCTGCCGCCCTGCTCGACTGGGCGTTCAAGAATCGGGCCGGGCTGCACCCGGTCGGCACGCTGATCAAACCGGCCGGCGGCATCCGGATCCCGTCCGGGGCGCGGCAGTCCGAGCGGTCCGGCAACGACGCGGCACCGGCGGCGCATCCGCCTGACCGCGCACTCGCCGCCCGGGACACGGTCCGGGTCGCCCAGGACGCGCTCGCCGGGCTTCCGCCCTGGCTGTTCGCGGTACCGCCGCTGCTGTTCCTGCTGCTGGTGATGCGCTCCAAGGCGAGGGCGCACCGAGCCAGGGTCAGAGCCAGAGCCAGAGTCCAGTCCGGCCGGCACCGCCACTGAGACCCCAGCGATATCAGCGACGCAGCAGCCCGGAGACCACGGTCCGGGCGGCGTGAGCAGTGGCCACGACGATGGCCGTCGCGGTCGCGCCGAGCACTGCACCCGCGGCCACCGAGACCTTGTCCGCCCTGCGCTGCGAGATCACCGCGCCCGGGTACGCCGTCGGACGTGGCCGCCGCTCGTCCGGCCGGGGCTCACCACGCGAGCCGATCAGGTCGGCGGGATTCTCGACCTTGGCGGCTCGGGCCTCGATGTCGAGGGTTGCCTCCTTCGCCCAGGCCGCGACCATCATGACGATCCGAACCAGCAGGTAGACCCACACCAGCAGCGCGAGCGGGAGGGCGAGCGTGCCGTAGGCCGCATTGTTGCGGATCACATGGTCGACGTAGAGGTTGCCCAGCTTCTGCGCCAGGAAGAAGACGACGCCACCGACCAGTGCCGCGATCGTGGCAACCTTGCGCGGCAGGATGATGCGCGGCAGCGCAGTCTGCAGGTACAGGAACAACGCCGCTCCGGTCAGGATGCCGGCGAGCGCGCTGATTGCCGCCAGGCCCCAGTCGGCCAGCCAGGTGCCTTGGATGTCGAGCCAGTCGATGATCCTGCCGGTGAGACCGGACAGCACCGAGCTCGTCGCCGTCGCCAAGAGGAAGATCAAGCCTAGGCCGAGCAACGCGCCGAGGTCAGCGACCTTGCGCCGCACGAAGTTGCCCGGCTGGTCGTTGAGATCGTGCATGGAGCGGATCGAGGCGCGCATGGCGTCGATCCAGCCGAGGCCGGTGAACAGCAGGGCGACGGCCGAGATCAGGCCGATCGTGCCCGCGTTCGCGATCAGGGCGTCGATGTCGATCTTGTCGCCGATGACCGGGAGGTTCTCCTTCAGCGACCGCTTGAGCCTCTCCACGGCGGACTCGCTGAGCAGTTTGCCGACGATCGCCGCAGCCAGCACGATGAGCGGGTACATCGAGATGAAGCCGTAGAACGTCGACGCCCCCGCCAGGCGGTTCCCGCGCCGCTGGCCGTACCACTTCCACGTACGCCACAGCTGCGTACGTTCGAGCCGCCGCCAGACCCGCTTCGCCCGGTCGATCATGGGTCTGACACTAGTCTTCGGTCAGCCCGACAGCGCGAAGCCGCGTTGCGGCCGCCACACTCCATCCTCGCCGTGCTCGTAGCGGCAGAACATCGCGACCTCGAACGAGCAGTCGTAGTCCGACAGCACCCGGAACGCCTTGTCGAGAGACTCGTTGTCGACGTCGTGCGCCACGGTGACGTGCGGGTGGTACGGGAACCGCAGCGACACCTCCAGTGGGCCGGACCGCACCAGCGACTGCAGCACCTCGCAGGACGAGATCCCCTCGGCGAGCATCACGAACACCACCGGCGACACCGGCCGGAACGTACCGGTGCCGCGCAGGCGGATCCGGAACCGCGGATACCGCTGCGCCACCTCGAGCAGATGGGTGTCGATCTGCTCCAGATCCTCGTCGTCGATATCGGTGGGCGGCAGCAGCGTGACGTGGGTCGGCACCGATGCGGCCTGCGGATCGCCGAAGTCGGCACGGTGCTGTCGCAGCTCGGACCCGTACGGGTCGGGAATCGGGATGGCCACCCCGATGGTGGTCATCTGTGTCCCGCGGGCACGAACCCGAGCCGGTCGTAGACCAGTTCCAGCGTCGGTACGGTGACGGCCCGGGCCCGCTCGGCGCCACCGGCCAGGATCGCGTCCAACTGGGCGGGGTCGTCGAGGTAGCCCAGCGTCCGCTCGCGGAACGGCCTGACGAACTCGACCACCAGATCGGCGAGGTCCTTCTTGAAGTCGCCGTAACCATGGCCGGAGTACTGGTCTTCAATCTCGCTGATCTTGCGGTCGGTGAGCGCGGAGTAGATGGTCAGCAGGTTCGACACGCCCGCCTTGTGCTCGGGGTCGAACACGACCTCGCGGCCGGAGTCGGTGACCGCGGAGCGGATCTTCTTCGCACTCACCTTCGGGTCGTCGAGCAGTTCGACGATGCCGGCCGGCGAGGACGCGGACTTGCTCATCTTGGCGTCCGGTTCCTGCAGGTCGCCGATCTTGCCGGTCTCGGAGAGGATGTACGGCTCGGGCAGCCGGAACGTCTTGCCGAACCGGTGGTTGAACCGGCCGGCCAGATCGCGGGTCAGCTCGAGGTGCTGGCGCTGGTCCTCACCGACCGGCACCCGGTCGGCCTGGTAGATCAGGATGTCGGCCGCCTGCAGGATCGGGTACGTGAATAGCCCGACGGTGGCACGTTCGGTGCCGCCCTTGGCGGACTTGTCCTTGAACTGCGTCATCCGGCTGGCCTCGCCGAACCCGGTGATGCAGCCGAGCACCCAGGCCAGCTGCGCGTGCTCGGGCACGTGTGACTGGACGAACAGCGTGGACCGGTCCGGGTCGATCCCGGCGGCCAGCAGCTGAGCCACCGAGCGCAGGGTCCGCTCGCGCAGCGTCTTCGGGTCGTACTCCACCGTGATGGCGTGCAGGTCCACGACGCAGTAGAACGCGTCGTGGTCGTCCTGCAGGGCCACCCATTGGCGGACCGCGCCGAGGTAGTTCCCGAAGTGGAAGGAGTCAGCGGTCGGCTGTATCCCGGACAGCACCCTGGGTCGCCGTGCCGCCGATGAGGGGGTGTCGGCAGACATGCGCCCGATTCTGCCAGCGTGCGACCCGGAACGAACAATCAGCTCAGTCGCGGCGGTACTCGGTGACGGCCGGGTTCTGCTTGAGGTCGCCGCGGTCAGGCGGTGCGGCGGATCCGGCCCTCGTACCGTGCCTCGAGTTCCTTGTTGTGCTCGTCGCCGCCGGGGATGTTAGCCGACAGGTAGACCGGCGGCGTCTGGCCGGCATCGAGCAGCCGCCGGACCACCTCGGCGACCAGCAACTGAGCCAGCAGCGCGGCGGTGATCGACGACACCGCGCACACCTTGCCGCCACCGGGCAGGTCGAGCACCGCGTCGCCGTACGGCGCGCCGTTGTCGAGCACCACGTCGGCGTGATCGATCAGCTTGGTCCCGGACGGGTGTCGCGACTCCACGCCCGAGGTGTGCTTGAGCGAGGTGATCGCGATCAACTTGTGGCCGTTGTCCTTGACGATCCGGGCGAACTCGACGATCGAGCCGTTGACGCCGGAGTTCGAGGCGATCACGAAGATGTCGGACTTCGACGGCGCAGCCAGGTCGTACAGTCGCTGCGAGATCGTGGGGTCGCGCTCGAGGATCCCGGAGCTGAGCACATCCGGCGGCTCACCGCCGAACATCACCACATCGCGCAGCGAGATCCTGTTCGTCGGCACCAGACCGCCGGCGCGCCCGGCGATCTCCATCGAGAGCGCCTCCGAGTGACCGGATCCGAACGCCTGGACCACGCCGTCGGCCTGCAGCGCCGACGTCACGAGATCCGCCGCGGCCGGAATCTTGTCGTCGGTCTGCGCCGAAACCTCGGTCATGATCGGCCCGAGCGCGGCCAGGTACGCCCGCGCGCTCACCGTGCTCACCATCTGACTGTGCCGGCCCCTCGACTAGTGTGATCGCTGCTGAGGCTCGGCGATGCGTGCCCCTGCGCGAAGTGGCTTTGTGCGTGCAGTATTACACGAGCTTCATCGGTGCTCGCGGCGGCTGAAGGGGTGACGATCGTGGCAGACTCACTCGTCCTGGGTGGCGACCTCGGCGGTACGTCGACCCGGATCCTGGTCTGCGACACGGCCGGCCGGGTAGTCGGGCGGGGCGCGGGCGGTGGCAGCAACCCGGTCAGCCACCCGGCCACCGCCGCGGCAGCGCTCGGCGCCGCACTCGCGGGCGCGCTGGCAGGACTCGACCCGTCCGAGGTACGCGCCGCGGTGATCGGCGCGGCCGGCGGAACGGCACTGGCCCGGCCTGGGATGGCCGGGCAGTTCCAGGCGGTCTGGTCCGATGCCGGGCTGCCCGGCGCGCCGAGGTACATCGGCGACATCGAGGTGGCGTTCGCCTCCGCGACCACCGCCCCGGACGGCACCGCAATGATCGCCGGCACCGGCGCGGGTGCCGCGGAGATCCGCGATCACCAGATCGTCAGTACCGCCGACCTGCACGGCTGGCTGCTCGGCGATGACGGCTCCGGCTATTGGCTCGGCCGCGAGGCGGCCCGCGCCACCCTGCGGGCGCTCGACGAGGGCAACCCGCTCGGCCCGCTTGGCGAGGCCGTCGTGTCCGGGCTACTGGGCGACCAGCGTCCGGTCCCTCCCGGCGGGCCCGGCGGCGACCGGTCGGGGTTCAACACGATCCGCGACGAGCTGATCCGGGTCGCGAACTCCCGGCCGCCGGTGCGACTTGCCGAGTTCGCGGTCGCCGTCGCCACTGCGTACGCGGCCGGTGACCCGGCCGCGATCGCCATCGCCGAACGGGCGGCCGACCTGTTGATCGGAACGATCCGGCGGGTCCGGCCACCGGACGCCACCGGTCCGCTCGTCCTGGCCGGCAGCGTGGCCGGGGAGGCGTCACCGGTCGGGCGGCTGCTGCGCGAACGGCTGTCCGGCGAGATCGCCGAGATCCTGACCGCGCGCGACGGAGTCGCCGGCGCCGCCTGGCTCGCCCTGGCCCTGCTGGACCCGGGCCTCGCCACCGACCGGGCACATGCCGCCCTACTCAGCGGCTGAGTCAGCGGCTGAGTCAGTGGCTGAGTCTTCGGCCGGTGCCTCCGGCAGCCGGGAGACCCGCACCCGCGCGACCCGGCGGCCGTCCAACTCGGTGACGCAGATGGCGCGGCCCTCCATCCGGACCTCGTCACCGGCCGACGGCAACCGGCCGAGCCGCGCGGCCAGATAGCCGGCCACCGTCTCGTACGGGCCGTCCGGCAGCACCACCCCGGTCGCGTCGGCGAAGTCCTCGATGTTGAGCAGCCCGTCGACCTCCAGGTCGCCGCCGAGCAGCCGGGTCGCGTCGTCGCCCTCCTCGTCGTACTCGTCCTTGATGTCGCCGACGAGTTCCTCGACCAGGTCCTCCATGGTGATGATGCCGGCGGTGCCGCCGTACTCGTCGAGGACGATCGCCAGGTGGGTGCTGCGACGCCGCATCTCGGTCAGCGACGGCAGCAGCTTGGCGGTGTCCGGCAGCATCAGGACGTCACGGACCAGGTCGCCGACCCGGACCGACCGGGTAGCCACCTCCGGGTCGAACAGGTCGCGGACGTGTACGAACCCGACCACGTCGTCGGCGTTCCCGGCGATCACCGGATACCGCGAGTGTGGGCGTTCGGCGGCCAGGCGGACCGCCCGGTATGCCGGGATGGTGGCGTCCAGGAAGTCGACCTCGGTACGCGGCACCATCAGCTCGCGGAGCTGGCGGTGCCCGGCGTCGAACACGTCGTCGACGATCCGGCGCTCCTCCTCCCCGAGCGACTCATGTGCCACGACGATGTCGCGCAGCTCCTGGCCGGTGATCTGCTCGCGGTTCGCCGACGGGTCACCACCGAGTGCGCGGACCACCACGTCGGTCGACTTCGACAGCAGCCAGATCACCGGCCTGGCCATCGACGCGATCCGGTCGACCATCGGCGCCAGCGTGAGCGCGAACCCCTCGGCGCGCTGCAACGCCAGCCGCTTCGCGGCCAGCTCGCCCAGCACGATCGACACGTACGAGATCACCACCGTGATCGCTACCAGCGACACCGGCTTGGCCACCGAGTCAGCCATCCCGAGGTCGACCAGCACCGGCGACAGCTCAGAGGCCAGCGTCGCGCCGCCGAACGCGGCCGACAGGAAGCCCATCAGCGTCACGCCGATCTGCACCGCGGACAGGAACCGGTTCGGGTCCGCGGCCACCCGGGCCACGGTGGCGCCACGCCTGCCGCGGTGCGCCAGCGACCTCAGCTGGCCCTCGCGCAACGAGACCAGCGCCATCTCCGCGGCTGCGAAGACACCGCCGATCAGCACGAAGACGACGATCAGGACGACGTTGAGAAGGGTCGCGTTCATCGGACCGGAACGGGCGGGGGATGGTCGTCATCCATGCGGGCCAGACTAGCGGCGGCGGGGTTGGCATGCATGTTTGAATTTGTTGAATTATGATCGGCCCGTCTCGCTCGCCGACAAGCCGAGGACCATGGACATCGCCGAAACCGCGCGTCGCACCGGCGCCAAGCTCTCCGACGGGCGCGACCTGTTCTATTACGACCCGGCCGACGGACCACAGCGCCGGCCGGTCGCCGACGGCCGCGGACTTGTTGCACCGACATCGCAGGTCGAGATGCGTACCGACCCGTTGACCGGTGACGTGATCGCGTACGCCACCCACCGCAACGCGCGTACCCACCTGCCGCCACCCGACGCGTGCCCGCTGTGCCCGACCCGGCCGGGTCACGCGACCGAGATCCCCGACCCCGACTATGCGGTGGCGGTGTTCGAGAACAGGTTCCCGTCGTTCGCCGGGCCCGGCCGGTGCGAGGTGGTCTGCTTCACCAGCGACCACGACACGTCGTTCACCGATCTGTCCGTCGGGCAGGCCCGGCTGGTCGTCGACGCCTGGGCGGACCGGACCGCGGCGCTCAGCGCACGGCCGGATGTCGAGTACGTGTTCTGCTTCGAGAACCGCGGCCGCGAGATCGGCGTGACGCTGCCGCACCCGCACGGCCAGATCTACGGCTACCCGTTCGTGCCGCCCCGGATGACCCGGTTGCTCCAACGGGCCCGCGAACACCAGGCCGTTGCCGGCAGCAACTTGTTCACCGACATCCTCGCCGACGAGCGCAAGGACGGCGCCCGGATCGTCGGCGAGAACGCCGCGTGGACAGCATTCGTCCCGGCGGCAGCCCGCTGGCCGCTCGAGGTGCACCTCTACCCGAACCGCCAGGTCGCGGTCATCGGCGAGCTCACCGCGGAGGAGCGCGGCGAGTTCTGTCTGCTGTACCTGGACGTGCTGCGCCGGATGGACGGCCCGAACGGCGACCGGGTGCCCTACATCGCGGCCTGGCACGCCGCTCCGGTACGGACCGACCGCGACCTCGGCTACCTGCACCTGGAGGTGCTGTCGATCCGGCGGGCCAAGGACAAGCTCAAGTACCTGGCCGGCTCGGAGTCCGCGATGGGCGCGTTCATCAGCGACACCCGGCCGGAGGACGTGGCGGAGATGCTGCGAAAGTCGGGCCCATGAAGCAGGCCTTCGGTACGGCGTACGGCAACCCGCCGGACGGGATCTGGCGCGCACCGGGCCGGGTGAACCTGATCGGCGAGCACACCGACTACAACGACGGGCTCGTGTTGCCGATCGCACTCCCCCAGCAGGTGACGGTGGCGGCCTCCACTCGAGACGACGGGGTGCTGCGGCTGCGGTCATTGCAGGAGGACGCGGTCGTCACGGTCGCAGTGGACGAACTCGCGCCGCGATCGGTGACCGGCTGGGCAGCGTACCCGGCCGGAGCAGCCTGGGCTCTGCGGCAGGCCGGCCACCTGGTCGGCGGTGCGGACCTGCTGGTCGACTCGGATCTGCCGACCGGCGCGGGTCTGTCCTCGTCGGCCGCATTGTTGTGCGCGGTGGCCACGGCTCTGCTGGATCTTGCGAACATCGATGTGGAGCCATTTGGGGTCGCCCGGATCGCCCAGCATGCGGAGAATTCCTATGTCGGCGCGCCTGTCGGGCTGATGGACCAGACCGCGTCGATGTGTTGTACCGCCGGGCACGCGTTGTTCTTCGACGTACGGGCGGGGTCGCTGGCGCAGGTGCCGTTCGACCCGCAGGCCGAGGGGCTGAGCCTGCTCGTCGTCGACGTACGTGCTCCGCACCAGCTGGTCGACAGTGAGTACGCCGATCGTCGCCGCAGTTGCGAAGAGGCGGCCGCGCGGCTCGGTGTACCGGCTCTCCGTGACGTCACCGACCTCGACGCCGCCCTCACGGCGTTTGACGACGAGGTCATGCGGCGGCGGGTCCGGCACGTCGTGACCGAGATCGGCCGGGTCACCGACACCGTCGAGTTGCTGCGGGCCGGCCGGCTGCGGGAGGTCGGCCCGCTGTTCAGCGCGTCGCACGTGTCGATGCGCGACGACTTCGAGATCACCGTGCCGGAGCTGGATCTCGCGGTCGACACAGCCCTGGCGGCGGGCGCGGTCGGTGCCCGGATGACCGGTGGTGGCTTCGGCGGCTGCATCATCGCCCTTGTCGAGGACGCCGACCAGGTCTACGCCGCCATCGAGAAGGCCTTCGCCGCCCAGTCCTTCACCGCACCCGCCCGCATCCCCGCAACCCCCTCCCC
>JBKPSJ010000047.1:0-7843 GCA_046765875.1 Actinomycetota bacterium | reverse complement strand
CCGGGTGGCGGGATCATGGCGCTGCGCGGGCACGCCAGCATCCAGGGCTCGACCGACATCCCGACCTTGTTCAACCTGCTGCCCGGCTACATCCCGATGCCGCACGCCGAGCACCACATGGACCTGGACACGTTCGTCGAGCAGGACTCGGGCAAGGCCGGGTTCTGGGGCAACATGCGCTCGTACACGGTGAGCCTGCTCAAGTCGTGGTGGGGTGACGCCGCGACGGCGGACAACGACTACTGCTTCGACTATCTGCCCAGACTGACCGGCCACCACTCGACGTACGAGACCGTGGTCGCGCAGATCGAGGGCAAGGTGAAGGGGTACTTCCTGGCCGGGGAGAACCCGGCGGTCGGGTCGGCCAACGGCAAGATGCAGCGGCTCGGGATGGCGAACCTGGACTGGCTCGTGGTCCGCGACCTGACCATGATCGAGTCGGCCACGTTCTGGCGGGACGGGCCGGAGATCGCCACCGGCGAGTTGCGTACCGGCGAGATCGGCACCGAGGTGTTCTTCCTGCCGGCCGCGGCGCACACCGAGAAGAGCGGCAGTTTCACCAACACCCAGCGGATGCTGCAGTGGCATCACAAGGCAGTCGAGCCGCCCGGTGACGCGCGCAGTGAACTGCAGTTCTATTACGAACTCGGCCAGCGGCTGCGGGCCAAGCTCGCGAACTCGGCCGACCAGCGTGACCGGCCGTTGCTCGACCTCACCTGGGACTACCCGGTCGAAGGTCCGACCCGCGAGCCGAGTGCCGAGGCGGTGCTGCGCGAGATCAACGGCACCAAGGACGGCAAGGCGCTGTCGGCATACACCGAACTGAAGGACGACGGCAGCACCCGCTGCGGATGCTGGATCTACTGCGGTGTTTACGCCGACGAGGTCAACCAGGCCGCCCGGCGCAAGCCCGGCAAGGAGCAGACCTGGGTGGCGCCGGAGTGGGGCTGGGCGTGGCCCGCGAACCGCAGGATCCTGTACAACCGCGCATCCGCCGACCCCGACGGCAAGCCGTGGAGCGCGCGCAAGGCGTACGTGTGGTGGGACGCCGAGCAGGGCAAGTGGACCGGTCACGACGTGCCGGACTTCATCCCCGACCGGGCGCCGGACCACGTCCCGGAAAAGGACGCGACCGGTCCGGACGCGATCGGCGGGCGGGACCCGTTCGTGATGCAGACCGACGGCAAGGGCTGGTTGTTCGTACCGGTCGGGCTCGCCGACGGGCCGATGCCGGCGTTCTACGAACCGCCGGAGTCGCCGGTGCGCAACGCGTTGTACGGCCAGCAGAACAGCCCGGCCCGGTTCGGCATCGAACACGCGGCCAATCCGCTCAACCCGTCGCTCAGCGAGGTGTTCCCGTACGTGTTCACCAGTTACCGGCTGACCGAGCACCACACCGCCGGCGGGATGAGTCGCAGCCTGCCGTACCTGGCCGAGCTTCAGCCGGAGATGTTCTGCGAGATCTCGCCGCGGCTGGCCGCCGAGCGCGGGTTGACCAACGGCGGCTGGGCGACCATCGTCACCACCCGGTCCGCGATCGAGGCCCGCGTGCTGGTGACCCCGCGGATGCGCTCGCTGCGAGTGGGGGACCGGATGGTCGAGCAGGTCGGGTTGCCCTACCACTGGGGCGGCAACGGGCTGAGCAGGGGCGACTCGTCGAACGACCTGGTCAACCTGACCCTGGACCCGAACGTGTTCATCCAGGGCAAGGTGGGGACGTGCGACATACGCCCGGGACGGCGGCCGCAGGGGCCGGCCCTGGTGGCTTTCGTCGAGGACTATCGGAGGCGTGCCGATGGCTGACCGGCTCGAACAGCGGCTGTGGGGTCCGCTCGAGGACGTCCAGGGCGACGCCGGGTACGACGACCACCCGCCGCGGATGGGCTTCTTCACCGACACCTCGATCTGTATCGGCTGCAAGGCCTGTGAGGTCGCGTGCAAGGAGTGGAACGAGCTTCCCGAGGACGGCATCGCCTTCACCGGTACGTCGTACGACAACACCGAGGCGCTCGGCGCGGACACCTGGCGGCATGTGGCCTTCATCGAGAAGGAGGTCACGACGGTCGATCTCGGGCTGCCGTCGATCGGGCCGCCTGGTCCGGACAACGAGGCCGGCGTCAAGTGGCTGATGTCGTCGGACGTGTGCAAGCACTGCACGCACGCGGCCTGCCTGGACGTGTGCCCGACGGGTGCGTTGTTCCGTACCGAGTTCGGCACCGTGGTCGTGCAGCAGGACATCTGCAACGGATGCGGGTACTGCATCCCGGCCTGCCCGTACGGCGTGATCGACCAGCGCAAGGGCGACGGCCGGGCGTTCAAGTGCACGCTGTGCTACGACCGGCTCAAGGTCGGCGAGGAGCCCGCCTGCGCGAAGGCCTGCCCGACCGACTCGATCCAGTTCGGCCCGCTGGACGAGTTGCGCGACCGGGCCAAACACCGCCTCGACGACCTGCGCGAGCGAGGTGTGGACGCCGCCCGGCTGTACGGCGCGGATCCCGACGACGGCGTCGGCGGTGACGGTGCCTTCTTCCTGCTGCTCGACGAACCGGAGGTGTACGGATTGCCGCCCGACCCGGTGGTGACGACGAAGGACCTGGGCTCGATGTGGCGGCACGTCGCCGCCGCTGCCGGCGTGTTGGCCGGGATCGCCGCGGTCGCGTTCGGAGGGAGGCGCCGGTGAAGGAACAGCGGATGGTGCCGGAGCCGGAGTTCATCTCGTACTACGGCCGGCCGATCCTCAAGCAGCCGGTGTGGAAGCAGCCCGATGTAGCGGCGTACCTGTTCCTCGGCGGTTTGGCCGGTGCCTCGGCGCTGCTGGCCGAGGGTGCTGCGATCACCGGCCGGCGCGAGCTGGAACGGGTCGCCCGGATCGCGGCGGCGGCCGGGGCGACCGTCGGCACCGGTGCGCTGGTGCACGACCTCGGCAAGCCGACGAGGTTCTTCAACATGCTCCGCGTGTTCAAGGTGACGTCGCCGTTGTCGGTGGGTTCGTGGATCCTGGCTCCGTTCAGCGGACTGGCCGGTGCCGCCGCGGCGTCTGAACTGACCGGCCGGCTGCCGGCCGCGGGACGGGTTGCCGGTGCCGGTGCGGGAGTGCTCGGCCCGGCGCTGGCGACGTACACCGCGGCGCTGATCGCCGACACCGCCGTGCCGGCCTGGCACGAGGCGCACCGCGAGTTGCCGTTCGTCTTCGCGGGCAGCGCCGCGACCGCGGCCGGTGGCCTGGCGATGATCGCCGCGCCGGTGGCCGAGGCCGGGCCCGCGCGCCGGATGGCAGTCGGCGGGGCCGCGCTCGAGCTGGTGTCGTCGCGACGGATCGAGGGCATGGGCCTGGTGTCCGAGCCCTACCGGACGGGCCGGCCCGGACGGTTGCTGCAGGCCGGACGGGCGCTGACGACGGCCGGACTGGTCCTGACCCCGTTCGCCCGCAGGTCGCGGATCGTGTCGGCAGTTGCCGGCGCGTCGTTCGTCGCCGCGTCCGCGCTGACCCGGTTCGGCATCTTCGGAGCGGGGCTGGAGTCAGCCCGCGACCCGAAGTACACGGTGGTGCCGCAGCGCGAGCGCATATCGTGAGCTAGGTGAGATTGACGCAGTACGCCGCGGGCGGCGGTTGTGCGTGCAAGGTCCCACCCGGTGAGCTGGAACGCATCGTCGGCCGGCTCCCGTCCGGGCGGGCCGGCGGTGACCTGCTCGTAGGAGTCGAGAACGGCGACGACGCCGCGGTGGTGCGGATCGCCGACGACCGTGCGGTGATCGCTACGGCCGACTACTTCACCCCGGTGGTCGACGACGCGTACGACTGGGGCCGGATCGCCGCGACGAACGCGCTGTCCGACGTGTACGCGATGGGCGGCGAACCGGTCGTCGCGGTGAACCTGCTGTGCTGGCCGCGCGACAGGATCCCGTTCGACCTGGCGGCCGAGGTACTGCGTGGCGGCGCCGACGTGGCCGTTGCCGCAGGCACCCATCTCGCCGGTGGGCACAGCATCGACGATCCCGAGCCCAAGTACGGCCTCGCCGTCACGGGTCTCGGCGACCCGGCTCACCTGCTGCGCAACGACGCCGGCAAGCCCGGTACGCCGCTGACCCTGACCAAGCCGCTCGGCCTCGGCGTACTGAACAACCGGCACAAGGCGACGGGCGATGTGTTCCCTCAGGCGATCGCGACGATGACCGAGCTCAACCGAGACGCGTCCCGGGCCGCGCTCGCGGCCGGCATCACCTGCGCCACCGATATCACCGGGTTCGGTCTGCTCGGCCACCTGCTCAAACTGGTCCGCGCCTCTGGGGTGTCGGCGGTGGTCGAGTCGTCCGCGGTGCCGTACCTGGACGATGTCCGCGAGTCGCTCGCCAAGGGCTTCGTACCGGGCGGAAGCCGTCGAAACCTGGACTGGGTACGGGCTGCGGTGACGTCCGATGTCGGCGAGGACGAGCTCGTGCTGCTCGCCGACGCCCAGACGTCGGGCGGCCTGCTGGTGGCCGGCGAACTTCCTGGGTACCCGGTTATCGGCGAACTCGTTCCCGGCCCGGGAGCGATCCACGTCACCTGACCCCGGCACAGCCTGGCGGGTACGAAGGGTATGACGGGCATGGACGACGGCAAGGACGAGATCGTCGAAATCGGTCCGAGGCGGCCACTGCTGCGGTCACCCTGGCTGCTCGCCGTGGCCGTGCTGGTCGCCGTCCTGGCCGGGCTGCGGATCGATCATCGCAGCTCAACGTCGGCGCCCCAGCCGTCGCCGGCCATTACCGCGCCGGCGCCTGCCGTGCAGTCGACGAAGGTTCCGCCCATTGTCACGGGCACGCCTCGCACCACCCACGTCGGCAGGCTGCTGGGGGTCACCGGTGACTGGGACCTGTTCGCGCTGGGCGCCGACGAGCTCGTTCGCATCCAACCGGGCCTCGGCCGCATCACTCGCACCCCGTTCCCCGATCTGCGCACCAACGCGGTCGCCCTGGTCCCCGTCCGCGGCGGGGTCATCATCCGGCCTTGGTACGGCGTCACCGGCTACTTCGTCGGCGACGGATCACCGGCCCGCCCGCTGACGGCCGCACTGAGTGAGGGCGGCGCGGTGTTCCCGGGCCCGGACGACGATCACGTCTGGATGCAGCGATCGCCGGCCGCCAACAGGTCACTGGTCATGGTCCGGCCGGACGGCACACTCGCCGGCCCGATGATCAGGCCGCGGTCGACGTATTGGCCGGCAGCGGGGGACGGGTCGGGCTACATGATCCTGACCGGCAGCGACGGCGCCTACCTCGCGCGGCCCGACGGGGTACGGCACATCACCAGCGGATCGGTTCTGGCGGCCGGTCCGACCGGCTGGCTCGTCGTCGAGTGCGACGAGCGCGCCCGCTGCGTACGGGTGGTCATCGATCGGGCGACGGGCGGTCGCCGTACGCTGCGGGCATCGCCCGCCTTCGTGGACGCGCAGACCGGAACGATCGCACCGGACGGCTCCGTGGCCGCGTACATCCCGGTGACCGCTGCCCGGCCGGTGGTGCATCTCCTCGACCTGGACACCGGCGCGGATCACGCGCTCACCGTCGACCTCTCCGCCGACGGCTACGGAACCAGCCTGGTCTGGTCGCCGGATGGCAGGTGGCTGTTCCTGGCGACCGGCGGCCGCTTGCTCGCGGTGGATCCGCGGAGCCGGAGCGCTCGGGAGCTCGGCGTCGACCTACGGGCGATCATGCAGGTCGCCGTCCAGGCCCACCGCCAGTGATTGCACAGTCGTTTTACGTGCGGCGGCGCGGGCACGGGAGCTTTATGGCTGAGGGCTCCGACCTGACCGTAGTGGTCGCGGGTGCGGCGAATCTCGCGATCGCGGTCGCGAAAGGCGTCGCCGGGATGTTGTCCGGGTCCGCCGCGCTGCTGTCGGAGTCGGCACACTCGGTGGCCGACACCCTGAACCAGGTCTTCCTGCTCACCGCCCTGCGGCGCAGTCGCAAGCCCGCCGACAACCGGCACCCGTTCGGCTACGGCATGGAGCGGTACTTCTGGTCGCTGCTGGCGGCTGTCGGAATCTTCGTCCTCGGCGCCGGCTTCTCGGTGGCCGAGGGAGTCCGCTCGATCATGCATCACGAACCGCTCGTCTCACTGCCGATCGTGTACGGCGTACTGGGGATCTCCTTCGTCTTCGAAGGCACCTCGTGGCTGCGCGCCGTCCAGCAGTTGCGCCGGGAGGCCGCAGAGCAGGACATCGAGCCGACCGAGCACCTTCGCGAGAACGCCGAGCCGGCGGTCAAGACCGTCGCGTTCGAGGACTCCGCCGCGCTGGCCGGGCTGGTGCTCGCTGCGATCGGCGTCACCGTCGACGCGGTGACCGGCAGCGGGCTCGGCGACGGCATCGCCTCGATCGTGATCGGCTGCCTGCTCGTCGCCGTGGCCTGGTCGCTGGGCCGCGACAACAAGACGATGCTGATCGGCCGGGCGCTGCCGGACGACATCGAGACGGACATCCGCCGGGTCATCACGTCGGTGGACGGCATCGACGACGTGGTCGAGCTACTGAGCCTGCGGCTGTCGCCGGAGGAGGTGCTCATCGCCGCCCGGGTCGACCTGCACCAGGGAGGCACTACCGGCGATGCGGTCGAGCGGCTCGGTGACGAGGTCGAGACGCGCGTCCGCAAGGAGTTCCCGATGGTGCGTCACCTGTTCGTCGATCCCACCCCACCCGTTCAGACAGGAGTACCGCGATGAGCGAACCGGTCCAGCATCAGGTCACCGTCAGATCGGTCTCGTACGGTGTGACCGAGGCCGGCGAGCCGGGCGATCCGGCTGTGGTGTTCCTGCACGGCTGGCCGCAGAGTTCGCGTGCGTGGGACGCGGTAATGCCCCTCGCCGTCGCGGACGGGATCCACGCCGTCGCCGTCGACCTGCCCGGCATCGGGGGATCGGCGAATGCGGCGACCGACGGTACGAAGGCCGAATTGGCGCGCGCGGTGCACGACCTGGTCTTCGCGCTCCAGTTGGAGGACGTGGTGCTGGTCGGGCACGACATCGGCGGGATGGTGGCGTACTCCTACCTGCGCGCGTACGCCGACCTGCGGGCCGCGGTGATCATGAATGTCGCCGTCCCCGGCGTCGAGCCGTGGCCGAGGGTGCTGGCGAATCCGCACATCTGGCATTTCGGATTCCACCAGGTGCCGGACCTGCCGGAGAAGTTGATCGCGGGTAATGAGCGGACGTACCTCGACTACTTCTACGACACGCTGGCGGCTCGGCCGGAGGCGATCACCGACGAGGACCGGGCGGCGTACGCGGAGACGTACGCGAGCCCGGCGGCGTCGACCGCGGGACTCGACTGGTACCGGGCGTTTCCCGCGGACGCCGAGCACCACGAGGCGCAGGCCGGCCCGGTCGAAACCCCGCTGCTCTACCTGCGCGGCGAGGAGGAGCCGGGCTGGCTCGAGACGTTCGCCGATGGGTTCCGGCGCGCTGGTGTCAGCGATCTCGGCGCCGCGCTGATCCCGGGCGCCGGCCACTTCGCCCCCGAGGAGGCACCGGCACAGACCTGGGCGCCGATCGCTGCACTGCGCAAGGCCGTGAGCAGGTAACCCGTCAGCGCATCCAGGACTTGGGGTATCGGGCCGACTCCTTGGCCCAGCGCTGCGCGAAGGTCTCCTCGGCCTGGTCGGCGCGCCACTGCTCCAGCGCGTGCAGCCGGCCATAGCTGAACCCGTTGCCGCCGCCGAGATGTGCCTGGACCGCGAGCTGCCGGATCGCCGGGCGGAACACGACGGCGTCCTGGTGCGCGCCCAGGTGGTTCTGGATCTTCTTGGCCCGCCCCACCAGTGTGTCGGCCCGTTCACCGAAGACCGGAGACGCCGACTCCGCCGC
>JBKPSJ010000046.1:0-22045 GCA_046765875.1 Actinomycetota bacterium | reverse complement strand
AGGCAGGCCATCGCGAAACACCTCGGCGTACTCGACCGCGCCGGCCTGGTCCATGCCTCTCCGGCCGGGCGAGAGCGGCGGTACCGGGTTGACGAGGCGCAACTCGCTCGCGCGGTGGCGCAGTTGTCAGCGGTTGGGAGCGCGTGGGACGCCAGGCTGCGGCGCATCAAGCGGATCGCCGAGGCCCTCCAGCGTCAAACGGACAAGCAATAACCCAACACAGAAAGAGGAATCGACAATGGTAGACATCTTGCACAGGGTCGGAATCAAGTCGTCGGTCGCCGACGTCTATACGGCCCTGACCACCACCGACGGGCTCGCCGGCTGGTGGACGACCAAGACAGACGGCGACGGCGACGAAGTCGGCGGTGTGGTCCAGTTCCGGTTCGGCGCCGGCGGATTCGACATGAAAGTCCTCGAGCTCGACCCGGACAAGCGCGTGCTCTGGGAAGTGGTCGACGGACCCGAGGAGTGGGTCGGCACACACGTGCACTGGGATCTCGCCCAGGCCGACGACTACGCCGTCGTGCTGTTCAAGCACGAGGGCTGGAAGGAGCCGGTGGAGTTCATGCACCACTGCAGCACGAAATGGGCGATCTTCCTGATGAGCCTGAAGTCGCTGATCGAGACCGGGAAGGGCACTCCCGACCCCGACGACGTCAAGATCGACAACTGGAACTAGCCCTAGCCGGCGGAGAACCACAGGACGCGGGCGGGCTTTGCGCCGGGGTTGGTCCAGCGCCGGGGGTGCTCGGTGCGGTACTGCAACGAGTCGTGCCGGCCCAGGCGGAACGGCTCGCCCGCGACCTCGAACTCGAGCGCGCCATCGAGGATGAAGACGAGTTCCTCACCGGTCGGGCTCGCTTCGGCGCTGTCGCCCGAACCGGGATCGATCACCGTCAGAGTGCCCTGCAGCACGAACTGGGTCGCCGACCCGGTGAACGGCTCGCCTGGGCGAGCGTCGCGGGCGCGGGTGTGTACGGCGACCGGGTACTGCGGGCCCGCGTCGTCGATGAAATGCCCGACCGGCCGGCCCAGCGCCGTCGCCAGCTTGAGCAGGGTCGTGATCGTCGGCACCATCTCGCCGCGCTCCACCTTGTGGATGGCGGCCGCCGACACGTCCGCGCGGACGGCCAGCTGCTGCAGGGACAGGTTGCGCTGCGCCCGCAGCTCGCGGACCTTCGGTCCGATCGAACCGACGATCTCGTCCAGCGCGGCCGGACCCGGCTCGGCCGACGGCTTCGGCATCTGGCCTCCTTGACAGCTGCATTTAGTATAGTAAATGATCCGTACTTGATAAGAGACGGCACGATTCTCTTGCGGATGAGGTGTGCCGGTGGCGAAGACGGTCATCGTAGGTGGCGGTGCGGCCGGCATCGGAGCGGCCGGCGGCGTGAAGGCCGCCGATCCGGGCAACGACGTCGTGGTCTACACCGAGTTCGAGGACGTCGCGTACAGCCCGTGTGGCATCCCGTACGTGCACGGCAAGGAGATCGACGACTTCCGGTCGTTGTTCCTGGCCGAGAAACAGGCGTACGTCGAGGCCGGTATCGATATCCACTACGAGACAGGGGTGTCGTCCATCGACGTCAAGCGGCAGGTCGTCCAGGTCGAGGGCGAGGGCGAGGTCTCCTGGGATCGGCTCGTCATCGCGACCGGATTCGACTACGCCGACCCGGGTGTGCCCGGCGGCGATCTCGAGGGGCTGTACTACGTCAAGAACATCCGCCGTGCGATGGAGTGGGACAAGATCCTCGACACGGTCGAGGCCGCGGTCGTCGTCCATGCCACCCCGCTCGGACTGGAAATGGTCACCGCACTCGCGCACCGCGGCATCGAGACCCACCTTATCGATCCGCAGCCGTGGGCCCTGGCCGACGTGGCCGACCCCGACATCATGGCGCCGGTGCAGGAGTCGTGGCAGGAGATGGGTGCCACGCTGCACTTCAACACCGATCTGAAGGCGTTCCTCGGCGGCGGCAAGATCAACGCCGTCCGGACATCCGAGGGTGAGTTGAAGGTCGACCTTGCCGTGGTGTGCACGCACAAGGTGCCCAACAACAAGCTCGCGTCCGGGGCCGGTGTCAAGCTCGGCTCGACCGGCGGCATCGCCGTCGACCAGCGGATGGCGACGTCGGTCCCGAACGTGTTCGCCGCCGGCGACTGCGCCGAACTGCCGCACGGCCTGACCGGTGTCGGCCTGCAGGGCCTGACCGGCAGCCATGCGTATGCCCAGGGCAAAGTCGCCGGGTTCAACGCCGGCGGCGGTACGAAGAATTATCAGCCCGTGTACATCCCGTGGGCGACACCAGCCGGCAAGTGGATCATCGGCGGCGCATCCTTCGGTGAGACCACCGCGACGGCCCTCGGCATCAAGTACCACCTGGGTGTCGCGCAGGGCATCTCGCGGGCGCGGTACTTCCCGGGCGTCAAGCCGGTGAAGGTCAAGCTGCTCGCCGAGCCCGGCTCACTCAAGCTGATCGGCGCCCAGATGGTCGGCGGCGAGGGGATCAAGGAACGGGCGGACTTCCTCGCCACTGCGATCAAGTTCGGCATCTCGATGCGCGACCTGGCGGTGATGGAGAACGTCTACTCGCCGGCCATCGGTGCCCTGAACGAGCCGATCGCGCTGGCCGCGCAGAACGGTGTGGCGTGATGCCGTTCGCCCGTTGGTTGCGTACCAATTCCGAGCACTACCTTCTCGCGGCCGCTCAGGACCGGGTGGCGAAGTCACAGGGTGCGAACCGGCCGCGTAGGCCGCAGGGACCGCGGGAGTGGTTCTGGCTCGGGGTGTTCGCACCGGTCTACAGGGTCCTGCCGTGGTCACTGCGCCGCCGGGTGATGCGAATGATGCCCGGCAGTCATCGCCGGTCCTGGCCGGCACCCCCGCGTACATCGGGACCGGCTGTCTAGCTCAAGTCCACCAAGGAGGACACATGCCGAAGACCATCACGACAGAGCTCCCCGAGGCCGGCGAGCGCCTGTTCGACGCCGAGGAGAAGCTCTTCGACGACATCAAGGCCACCCCGGGCGAGAAGGCGTTCGTCTTCCTGCACACGGTGCCGTACGAGGGCTCGGTCGGCCTGGTCAACCTGCTCACAACGACGCGATTGATCCGCAAGGGCTTCGACGTCTCGGTGATCCTGTACGGCCCGGGCGTGCTGCTCGCCTCCGGCACCCGCGGGTACCCCGGTGTCGGCGAGGAGGCGTTCCCGGGTCACCTCGCGATCAACAACCAGATCAAGACCATCCTCAAGGAGGGCGGCAAGGTCTACGCCTGCCGGTTCGCGATGGGTGCCCTGTACGGGTTCCGGGAGGACGACCTGATCCCAGGGGTCCAGGCGTTCAACCCGTTGGACGTGCTGGATGCCGCACTCACCGCCTGGCGGTCCGGGGCCTTCCAGATCAACACCTGGACCGTGTGAAGGCCGCGCGCGGCGGCGGATGCGGTCAGGCCGTCGCCGCGCGCACCCCTGCGTACAACTCGCGATGACGGGTCGCGGCGGCGTCCCAGGTGAACCGATCGGCCAGCCGACGCGCGTTCGTACGGAGCCGGTCGCGCAGGGCCGCGTCATCGATGATCCGGCGCAGCTGGACCGCCAGGGCCGCGCTGTCCCCGACGGGTGCCAGCAACGCGGTCTCGTCATGGGCGAGGTACTCGCGGAACACCGGCAGGTCGCTCGCGACCACCGGCAGGTCGGCGCTGGCCGCCTCCAGCACGGCAAGACCGAATCCCTCCTTGGTGGACGGGAAGGCGAGGGCATCGGCGCTGCGGTACCACCGCCGCACGTCCTCGTCGCCGACCGTCCCGAGCACGACAACGTCCCGCCCGAGTTCCAGCCCGAGACGCGGAAGGGCGTCGTACGCCGCCTGCCGGTAGTCCTCGTAGTCCTGGAACGTCTCGCCGCCGACGACCACCAGCATCGCGTCGTCCTTGAGCGACGACATCGCCTCGAACAGGTGGATCGAGCCCTTCCTCGGTTCGACCCCGCCGACCGACAGCAGTACGAACCGATAGCCGGCGCCGACCGTGTCCCGCGTCTCCCGCTGTTCCTCGGCCGTGATGGGTGCGAACCGGGCCGGATCCACGCCGTTGCTGATCACCGTCGCCTCGACGCCGTACTCGTCGTGCAGCAGCGACCGCCAGTGCTCACTGACCACGACCAGGCCGTCGGGTTCCAGGATCGCCCGGCGCTGGCAGTCGATCAGCGCCTCGGTGGTGAAGTCGTCGACGTGGTGCACGGTACGAAGCACCTTCAGCGGTACGCCCGAGTCGCGGACCCGGACGGCGGCGCTCGCCGCGATGCAGTCCTGGGTGTGTACGAGCCCGAATCGCCGGCCCGGTCCGGCCAGCCAGTCCTCGAGCGTGTCGATGGCTGCGAACACCCGCTCGGCCAGGGTGTCCTTGCGCGGTGGCGCCGCAACGATCGTGTGCGGTACGTCGACCGGCCGGAAGAACCCGGTCTCGGGATCGCCGAGTGCGAGGACGTGGATCGGGAATCCCTGCCGCAGCAGGGCTTCGGCCAGCGACAAGGTGTGTACGACACCGCCGCGCGGCCGGGTGGAGTAGGTGACGAGCGCGATCTCCGCACTATTGCTCATCCTCAACACAACGTACACTATAGTGAATCTCAGCCGACCGTTTCTGGAGGTCGCCGGGTATGGACCGGGAACCGGGCGAGGAACCGGAGGACCTCGGTCGTGCCCGGATCCGGTGGCGGGCCGCGGAGGAGCGGCTGTACCCGCTCGCGCTCGCTGACACCGACGCCTACATGGACGCGGTGGAGGCGGTCGGCCGGGTGCTCGGCGAGCTGCGCCGCAGCTGCGCCAGCAACGAGGACCTGATGCGGGCCGAGATGGACCACGCGCTGATGGACCTGGTCGGCACCGGCTCGCGGGGGCCCATGGCGCCCGAGCCCGCGATCGTGATCGCCGCCGCCTGCGCACTGCGGAGCGCGGAACTCGGTACCGGAAGGGACGGTGGAACCGCATGACGGACGTTGCCGTGAACAATCACCTGGCCGTCCTGGTGACCGAGCTGCAGAGCACCGGATTGCGGGTGGAGGTGCAGACCGAGACCCGTACGGGTGGTGCCGGCCCGTCGGACTCGGGGATGCTGTGGATCGAGGGCGTGCCGGTGACCGTACCTACCAACCTCGGTTCGCCGTACGTGCTCAGGCCCGAGGACGACGGCGAGGCGATCTACCGTGACGGTGTCCGGCTGGCCGGCGCGTCGCGGACGAAGCGGCCGCGGTACTACGACCTGGCGACCGCGGACGGCATCCCGTACTGGAAGATCGCGCTGCTGCACCTGGACTCGGTGGCCAGCACGGTCGTCCAGACCTGCAGCTACTGGGGCAACGAGGATCAGTGCAGGTTCTGCGGTATCGAGGTGTCGCTGGCGTCCGGGCGGACGATCGTCCGCAAGACGCCGCAACAGCTCGCCGAGGTGGCGCTGGCGGCGCGGGACCTCGACGGCGCGGTGGACGCGACCCTGACGACGGGCAGTTCGAACGCGCCGGACCGGGGCGCACGTTATGTCGCGCGATGCGCGGGTGCGATCAAGGACGCGGCCGGGCTGCCGGTCGAGGTGCAGTTCGAGCCGCCACGCGACCTCGACGTGCTGACCGAGGTACGCGACCTCGGCGTGGACTCGGTCGGCATCCACATCGAGAGCTTCGACCCGGCCGTGCTCGCACACGTCGCGCCCGGCAAGGCCCGTACCGGTATCGACTACTACTTCCGCACCTGGCAGCGGGCCGTCGAGGTCTTCGGCCCGGGCAAGGTGTCGACGTACGTGATCCTCGGCATGGGCGAGGACCCCGACCTGACCGTGCAGGGCTGCAGGCGCGCGATCGACGCCGGCGTGTACCCGTTCGTGGTGCCGTTGCGCCCTGTCGCAGGCAGCCTGATGGAGGACGTGCCGACCCCGAGCGCGGCGTACGCGGAGAGCATCTACCGCCGGGTGGTGCCGTACATGGTTGCCCGCGGCATGGACGCCTCCGGTGCCGGTGCGGGTTGCGCGCGGTGCCAGGCCTGCTCGGCGATGAACCTGTTCCAGATCGGGTCCCGCCCACCGGAGCGGGAGGGTGTCGCATGAGTTCCGGGTTGGTGCTCGAGGCAACGATCGCGGTCGCGACCGCCGCGGAGGACGTTGCCGCGCACCACCGAATCAGGCACGCGGTTTTCGTCGTGGAGCAGGAGATCTTCGCCGGATCCGACCTCGATGCGCATGACGGCGGGGACGGTTTGCGGGTTATCGCCAGATACGACGGCGTCCCGGCCGGCACCGTACGGCTGTACCCGCTCGGCGAGGACGGACTGTGGCAGGGAGACCGGCTCGCGGTGCTGCCGGAATTCCGGGCGCACAACATCGGCGCCCCGCTGGTCCGGTTCGCGGTCGAGACGGCCGGCGCGCTCGGCGGTGCCGTGATGGTCGCGCACATCCAGGCGCCGAACGTGCGGTTCTTCGAGCGGCTCGGCTGGACCCGCGACGGCGACGGCGAGATCTACTGCGGACGGCCACACCAGCCGATGCGCATCGCTCTTACACCCTGAGGAGAAGCAGGATGGCTTCAGTCGAGAAGGTCCGTGGCAACGTCATCGACGCGCACAGCCACATCGGTGAGATGGCCGCGTGGAAGTTCTACAACCTCGCCGAGCCGGTAAAACCGACGGTGTACGAGTTCGCCACCCCGCAGGACTACCTGCGCCAGCTCGACAGCGTCGGCGTCGAGCGCGGCCTGGTGCTGCCGAACTACGGCATCCCGGTCCAGGAGCAGCCGTTCTCGCTGAACGAGCTGGTGCTGGACGCGGCCCAGAACAACGACCGGGTCGTCGGCGGCCTGTGGGTGTCGTTCCTTCCGCAGAACAAGGAGCTCACCCTCAAGACGCTGGAGCTCGCGGGGGAGCGCGGCATCGTCGCGCTCAAGACGACGTTCCTGCTCGGCGGCAACCCGGACCCCAATAGCTGGGACGACGACACCCGAGCGATCGCCGAGGCATGCTTCGACGCCGCCGAACGGCATGACCTGGTCTTCCACTTCCACACCAGCCCGGGCGGCGCCTCCGACATCAACAACTTCATCCCGCTGGTGGAGACGTACGGTAAGCGGATCAAGATCTACCTGGTCCACTTCGGCGGCGGGGTCAGCGGTCACATCAAACTGGTGCCGCAGTTCCTGGACTGGGTCGAGCAGGGCTACAAGGTGTACTGCGACACCACCTGGACGATCGGATTCGGGCCGCGCTGGCTGATGACCGAGATCGAGCGCCGCGGTTTCGGCGAGGACCGGGTGCTGTTCGCGTCCGACGAGCCGTGGAGCGACTTCTGGGGCGAGTACTGGAAGATCTACGGCGCCCCGGTCTCCGACGAGCTCAAGACCCGCATCCTGCACACCAACTTCGAGGAGCTGTACCTGAGGTGACGCAAGCGTTTTAGGTGCAAGGGGTGATGACCGGGTTGTGCTTGCTGAGCACGTCGGACAGGTCGGTGAGCGCGTTCGCCTCGGGCTGGTAGTGGTCGGGCACGGTGACCTCGACGTACAGCTTCCGGCCGATGGTCGTGAACACGTAGCCGTTGGTCGCCTGCTCGGCGAACCAGCCGACACCGTTGACCTCGAAGCACTGGGACTGCGCGGTGGCCAGGCCGGCCGGCGGTGCCACGCCGCAGGTGAGCTCGATCGGCGGATCACCCCAGGCGGCGGACAGCTTGCTCTCGGGAGTCGTGTCGCGGCGCTTGGCGTCCAGCACCTTGCCCGGTACGTCGGCCAGCAGCGCCGCGCAGGCCCTCGCGACCTCCGGCGCGGGTGACGGAACCGAGACCGGGACGCTGCCGCTGCACGCCGTGAGCAGAAGGCAGGCCGCGACGGCGGTCAGATATGGACGACCGGACAGGTGAGCGTCCTGGTGATGCCGGGTACGTTCTGCACCTTGGCCACGACCAGCTTGCCGAGCTCGTCGACGTTGCGCGCCTCCGCCCGCACGATCACGTCGTACGGACCGGTGACGTCCTCGGCGAGCGTCACGCCCTGCACCTCGGCGATCTGCTGCGCCACGTCGGCGGCCTTGCCGACCTCGGTCTGGATCAGGATGTAGGCCTGGACCACCACGTCGCTCTCCACTCCCTCGACCGTCACAGCGGGCGGCCCGTCGCGCCGCCGGGTCGGTACTGGCGACACTCAGGGCGTACTCCTAGGCGGATCACGGTACCCCGTGCACGTCAGCGTCCACACCCCGGCCGGGCCCGGATAGTGTCGGGGCGTGGCAGAGACGCTGGCGGATATAGGCGAGTTCGGCCTCATCGACGCGATCACCGCCGGTTTGCGGCAGGGCGAGGACGTCCTGGTCGGCCCCGGCGACGACGCGGCGGTGGTGGCGGTGCCGGACGGCCGGATGGTGATCACGACCGATCTGATGATCGAGGGCCGGCACTTCCGCCGCGACTGGTCCGAGGCGTACGACGTCGGCCGCAAGGCCGCCGCCCAGAACCTGGCCGACGTCGCCGCGATGGGCGCCCGGCCGACCTCGCTGGTGGTCGGGCTGGCCGCGCCGCCCGACCTGCCGATCGCCTGGGCGCTCGACCTGGCCCGCGGGCTGGCCGAGGAAGGCGAACTGCTCGGCGTCAGCGTCATCGGCGGGGACACCGTTCAGGGCGAACGCATCGTCGTGGCTGTCACGGCGTTCGGGACGCTCGACGGCCGCAAGCCCGTGCTCCGCTCGGGTGCACGTCCCGGTGACGAGGTCGCGTACGTCGGCCGGCTCGGCTGGGCGGAGGCCGGATACGCCGTGCTGGCCCGCGGGTTCCGCTCGCCCCGGGTCGTCGTCGACGCGCATCGCCGGCCGCAGCCGCCGTACCTCGAGGGCCCGCGCGCGGCGATCGCCGGAGCGTCGGCGATGTGCGATGTGAGCGACGGCCTGCTGGCCGACCTGGGCCACATCGCCAAGGCCAGCGACGTGACCATCGACATCCGGTCGCGCGCGTTGACCGTGGGCGAGCCGCTGCAGGCGGTCGCGGCGGCCACCGGCAAGGAGCCGCTCTCGTTCGTGCTGACCGGTGGTGACGACAACGCCCTGGTCGCGACGTTCGAGCCGGCCGACGTACCGGAGGGCTGGCACGTCATCGGTATCGTTGCCGAGAGCAACAACGAGCGCCCGGCCGGCACCGTCACGGTCGACGGTCAGCCGTACGAGGGGGAACCCGGCCATGCCCACTTCCGCTGATCAGCCACCGGTCGACGGCTACTGCGACGAGTGCGGCTTCGACTACGACCAGCCGGATCTCGAATCGTTACTGGCCCGGCTCGAACGGCAGGCCGCGGAGTATCCGCTCGCGCTGACCGGTGATACTCGGCGTCGGCCGGACCCCGCCACCTGGTCGGCCCTCGAATACGCGTGCCACGTCCGCGACGTGTTGTCGATCCAGCGCGACCGGATCACGCAGACGCTGGTCGAGGACCACCCGACGTACGTACCGATGAACCGTGAGCAGCGGCTGATCGACGACCACTACAACGAGCAGGACCCGGTCGCCGTCGGCGCCTCGCTCGTTGCCAACGCCAAGGACTTCGTCACTGCGGGAGCCGCGCTGTCCAGTGACGAGTTGCTGCGCACGGGCCTGTACAACTACCCGACGCCGACCGACAGATCGCTCGACTGGCTGCTGCACCATGTCGCGCACGAGGTGCAGCACCACCTGTACGACATACGGCGCGTACTCGGCTAGCGCCTGTTACGAAAGTGGCTGGTGTGGACGGCTGGCCATGCCCGCGAGCCGAGTTGCGCGTGCAAGGTGGTGTCTGCTCGTCTTGTTGTGACTTCCTGCGACGTTATGCAACGTGCCAACCCGCACCAACGTGCGGGAACCTTCGATCCCGCCGGCACGGGACGTGACCGACGGCCCAACGCTCTGGACATCCGACCCGGGCCTGCTGCCGGATCAGCAACTTTCGTAACAGGTCTCAGCGGGGCAGGTCGTAACGGTCGAGGATTTCGCGTACGACGGTGGCGCCGGCCTCGGGCGGGAAGTGCTCGGCGTGCAGGCCCGCGGCGCGGGCGCCCTCGACGTTGGACGCGTTGTCGTCGATGAACAGGGTGTCCGCACCGGCTCGGCCGGTCCGCTCGAGGATGGCTCCGAAGTACTGCGGGTCCGGCTTGGCCAGGCCGAGTTCGCAGGAGTAGAACACGTCGTCGAACAGGTCGTCGTACCCGAGGTTCGCGCGCATGTACTCGGTCCGGAACAGGTGCTGGTTGGTCGCCAGGTAGCACGCGGTGCCGGTGGCGCGGAGGTCACGGACGGCGTCGACCATGTCTGGGAAGACGTCGATCCGGGTCCAGTTCGCCAGTACGTCGTCGAGCGGGGCGGTGACGTTCCACCGGGCCAGCACCTTGGCCAATTCCTCGGGGAACGAGGACTCGCCGCGCAACGGCGCCTTCTCGGACAGCATTACCTCGTCCACGAACTCGGTGGCCCGGTCGGGCGCGACCAGTGACTGCAGGTTCTGCAGCCATCCAGGAGTCGCGCGCTGCAGCACTCCGTCGGCGTCGAACAGAACCGCCCGCACGTCAGCCACGCCCGCCATCCTCCCAGCCCACGCCAGGCTCGCGCTCCCGTATTCGATCTCTGGGATGCGGTGGTGATGCCCGACGCCGGTCGGTCATTGGTGTGGCTGGTGTTGGGTGTGGCGCAAGTCGCAAGCCGGGCGGGTCCGGAAGCGGCCGGCGGAGTGGGTCGTCACGCCGGAGGAGACTGCGCGGGGCGGGATGTGGGTGGGGATGCGAAAGGACCCGCGGCCCGGGTGGGCGGCGGGTCCTTGGAAAGGCCGGTCAGGGGGTGGTCAGCGGGTGACCTTGCCCGCCTTCAGGCACGAGGTGCACACGTTGATGCGCTTCGGCGTCTTGCCGACCATCACGCGCACGCGCTGGATGTTCGGGTTGAAGCGCCGCTTGGTACGACGGTGCGAGTGCGACACGTTGTGTCCGAAGGCGGGACGCTTGTCGCAGACCTCACATACGGCAGCCACCGGAACTCCTCAGAACGAACTCAGGTCAGGACGATGAGGCCCGGGGAACCCGGGCAACCGGACAAGGCTATCTGATGCCCCCACCCCGACGCCAATCCACCCCACCCTACGCGGACGTCCGCCAACTTCCGTGACGCATGAGACGGGGGCGTTGAACAAGGAGTGGTGGCCGTGAACACCGCATGCCCTGTTCATCGTCACCACACCTTGTTCAACGCACCACGAACCAGGGAGCGCCAGGCGCGCATACGGCTGGGAACCGCACGGCACAGGCCGCGGCGAGCCGGGCGGCGACAGCCGGCGTGTTGGGTGTTCAACGTCCGGTGGTTGGGGCGGGGATGAGGGGTGCGGGTTAGTACGCTGCCGGAGTGGCTGACGCGCAGACCCTGACCACCGAGGTTTTCCGTGGGTGGGCGCGGGCCGCGTTGCGCGCACTCGGGGCTGCGCGGGCCGAGATCGACGATCTGAACGTGTACCCGGTGCCCGACGGCGACACCGGCACGAACCTGTACCTGACCTGGGAGTCGGCCTGCGCCGCTCTACCCGGCCCGGACGCCACCCTGGCCGAGACCGTCGCCGCGTTCTCCAAGGGAGCGCTGCTCGGCGCCCGCGGCAACTCCGGCGTGATCATGTCCCAGCTGGTCCGGGCCTGCGGCAGCCAGCTCGCCGAGTCCGAGAAGCCGGGCGCCAAGGAGTTCGCCGACGCACTCGAGCATGCCGCCGAGGAGGCGTACAGCGCGGTCGCCAAACCGGTCGAGGGCACCATCCTCACCGTCGCCCGGGACGCCGCCGCGGCCGCCGAGCGGGCCGCGGCCGCCGGTGGAACGCTGGCCCAGGTCTGCCTGGCCGCTGTCGCCGAGGCCAGGGCCGCACTCGGCCGGACCACGAACCAGCTCGAGCAACTCAAGAACGCGGGCGTGGTCGACGCCGGCGGCGCCGGGCTGGTCGTCATCCTCGACGCGATGGAGACCCTGCTCAGCGGACGGCATCACGAGCGCCGCGAGCGGATCGCGGAGGCCCGCACGCACCTGAGCACCGAGCGCGGCCATGACTTCGACCCGAACGGACCCGCGTACGAGGTGATGTACCTGCTGGACGCGCCCGACGAACCCGTACGGGAACTCCGAGCGCAGCTGGACCGGCTGGGTGACTCGGTCGTCGTGGTCGGCGGCGACGGCCTGCACAACGTGCACGTGCACACCGACGACGTCGGGGCCGCGATCGAGGCCGGGATCGCGATCGGCCGCCCGCACCGGATCCGAGTCACGCACTTCGCCGACCTGGCGCCGCGGGAGCGGCCGTCCGGCCGAGCCGTCATCGCGGTGGCGGCCGGGCCGGGTCTGTCCGACTTGTTCCGCGAGTCCGGAGCGGTGGTGCTCCAGGGCGGCCCCGGCCGGCGCTGCTCGACCGGCGAGTTGCTGGACGCGATCGCCCGGTCCGGCGCTGCCGAGGTGGTGCTGCTGCCCAACGACCCCGACACGATCGCCGTCGCCGAGGCGGCTGCCACAGCGGCCCGGCAGGACGGCGTACGGACGGCGGTGATCCCGACCCGCGCGCAGGTGCAGGGGCTGGCGGCGATCGCGGTGCACGACCCGAACCGGACCTTCGACGACGACGTTGTCCAGCTGTCCGCGGCGGCCGGCCAGACCCGGCACGGCGCGGTGACGATCGCGGTCAAGAACGCTTGGACGATGGCCGGCCGGTGCCGGGTAGGCGACGCGCTCGGCGTGGTCGACGGCGACTTCGCGCTGATCACCACGGACCTGGTCGACGCCGCGACCGCTGTGGTCGACCGGCTGCTCGGCGGCGGTGGCGAGCTGATGACCGTCGTCACCGGCAAGGACGCGACCCCGGAACTGGTCGACACCGTCGTTCGGCACGCGCGCAAGACCCGCGTCGACGTGGACGTGGCCGTGTACGACGGGGGCCAGGACCGGTACCCGCTGCTGATCGGGGTCGAGTAGTGGACCCGCTGCAGACGAAGCTCCGCAACCTCGTCGGTGGCGGTACGGCGAAGAAGCTGGCGGACGTGTTCGGCCTGGAGGCGGCCGGCGACCTGCTGCGGCACTACCCACGCCGGTACGTCGAGAAGGGCGAACTGACGTCGCTGGCGGACCTGGTGGTGGGCGACAACGCGACCATCAACGCCCGGGTCAAGGACGTCAGCGTCCGCGACCTGAACACCAAGCGGGCTCTCACGATCGAGCAGGCCCAGCGGCTCGGCCGCCGGCAGCGCACACTGACCCGGGTGGTGGTCACCGACGGCCGGTACGACCTGCCGCTGATCTTCTTCAACCAGGGCTGGATCACCCGCAAGCTGACTCCGGGCGTGTCCGCGCTGTTCTCCGGGAAGATCGACAAGGGGTACGGCAAGGACAGGCTGCAGATCGCCAACCCGGGCAGCGACGTGCTCGACGACGACCTCAGTCCGGAGGAGATCGCCGCCCGGGCCAAGCCGTACCGGCCGCTGTATCCGGCCAGCGCCAAGATCACTTCCTGGAACATCGAGCGGGCGATCGGCGTCGTGCTCGACACGCTGCCCGATCTCGACGACCCGATCCCGGCCGACGTACGGGACAAGTACGGCCTGCTCGATCTGCGTGAGGCGTACGAGAAGGTGCACCGGCCGGACTCGCCGGCCGACTGGCGCAAGGCCCAGCACCGGCTGCGGTTCGAGGAGGCGCTGGTGCTGCAGGTGATCCTGGCGCAGCGCCGGGCGGTGGCCGACGCATTGCCCGCCGTACCGCGGCCGCGGGTGAACGGCGGGTTGGTCGACGCGTTCGACCAGCGGCTGCCGTTCGAGTTGACCTCCGGGCAGGCCGAGGTGACCGACGAGATCCTGGCCGACCTGGACCGGCCGCACCCGATGCACCGGCTGCTGCAGGGCGAGGTCGGCTCCGGCAAGACGATCGTCGCATTGCGGGCGATGCTTGCGACGGTGGACGCGGGCGGCCAGGCGGCGATGCTCGCGCCGACCGAGGTGCTCGCCACCCAGCACCACAAGACGTTGTCGGCCCTGCTCGGCCCGCTCGGCGAGGCCGGCATGCTCGGCGGTGCGGATACCGCGACCCGGCTAGCCTTGCTCACCGGCTCGCTCGGTGCGGCGGCCCGGCGTACCGCGATGCTCGACGCGGCCAGCGGTGCGGCTGGGATCGTCGTCGGGACGCACGCGCTGCTCGAGGAGAAGGTGCAGTTCGCGGAGCTCGGGCTGGTCGTCGTCGACGAGCAGCACCGGTTCGGCGTCGAGCAGCGGGCCGCACTCAGCCAGCGCTCCGGCGACAACACCCCGCACGTGCTGGTGATGACCGCGACGCCGATCCCGCGGACGGTCGCCATGACCGTGTTCGGCGACCTGGCCGTATCCACGCTGACCGAGTTGCCCCGCGGGCGGTCGCCGATCGCGTCCTCGGTGGTGCCCGCCGCGGAGAAGCCCGCCTGGATGGAACGCGCCTGGGAACGAGTACGCGAGGAGGTCGGCAAGGGCCACCAGGCATACGTCGTCTGTGCCCGGATCGGCGACGAGGAAGCCGATCCCGACGAAGAGCGAGCGCAGTCCGTCGTCGACGTCGCCGAGTTCCTGACCAAGGGCCCGCTGGCCGGGCTGCGGATCGAGATCCTGCACGGCCGGCTGCCCGCGGAGTACAAGGACGCGGTGATGTCGCGGTTCGCGGCCGGCGATGTCGATGTACTGGTCTCGACCACCGTGATCGAGGTCGGCGTGGACGTGCCGAACGCATCGCTGATGGTGGTGATGGACGCCGACCGGTTCGGTATCTCCCAGTTGCACCAGTTGCGCGGCCGGGTCGGGCGGGGCACCGTACCGGGCCTGTGCCTGCTGGTTACCGATGCCGCGATGGGGACGCCGGCGCGGGACAGGCTGGAGGCGGTCGCGGCGACAACGGACGGCTTCGAGCTGTCCCGGGTGGACCTGGAGCACCGGCGCGAGGGCGACGTGCTCGGCGCCGCGCAGTCGGGCCGCCGGTCGAGCCTCAAACTGCTGAGCGTGTTGCGCGACGAGGACGTGATCGACGCCACCCGCGCCGTCGCAGGCGACCTGGTCGCGTCCGACCCGGAGTTGCGCGAGCATCCGGCGCTGCGGGCCGTGGTCGACAGCGTGCAGGAGTCGGACCAGGCCGACTACCTGGACAAGACGTGACCCGGATCGTCGCCGGTGCCGCCCGCGGCCGACGGCTCGCGGTGCCGCCGGCGGGCACCCGGCCGACCGCGGACCGGGCCCGCGAGGCGCTGTTCTCCTCGCTGGAGTCGCAGCTCGGCGGGCTGGAGGGGCTCTCGGTCATCGACCTGTACGCCGGGTCGGGCGCGGTCGGTCTGGAAGCGCTCTCGCGAGGTGCCGTCCGGGTCCTGCTGGTCGAGTCCGACCGGCGGGCCGCGGACGTGGCCCGGGCCAACGTCAAGGCCGTCGGGTTGCCCGGGGCAACGGTTCTGGTCCGCCCCGCCGAGCGGCTCGGACCGAATCCGGACCCGGCGTATGACGTGCTGTTCGCGGATCCGCCGTACGACGTACCGACTCCGACACTGGGAGTTGTGCTGACCGGCCTTGCGGACGGGGGTTGGCTCACCAAGGAGGCGGTGGTCGTGGTCGAGCGAAGCAAGCGCGACGACTGGGACTGGCCGGAGGGGTACGCGGGGTCGCGTGACCGCAAGTACGGCGAGGCCCGGCTTTGGTACGGTCACCGCGAGTAGGAGGCCTGGAGTGATGCACCGCGCAGTCTGCCCCGGGACGTTCGACCCGCCGACCAACGGTCATCTCGACGTGATCGAACGGGCCGCGACGATGTTCGACGAACTGGTCGTCGCGACCGGGGTGAATCAGTCGAAGAGCCGGCTGTTCTCCGACGACGAGCGCGTCGAGATGCTGACGGAGTCGCTGGCCGGCATCGGCAATGTCGTGGTCGGAACCTTCGACGGCCTACTGGTCGACTACTGCCGGTCCGAGGGGATCGGCGTGATCGTCAGGGGTGTCCGGACCGCGGGCGACTACGACTACGAGTTGCAGATGGCGCTGATGAACCGGAGGCTGACCGGGGTCGAGACGATCTTCCTGCCGGCCGCGCCCGAGCACGCACACCTGTCGTCGAGCCTGGTCAAGGAGGTGGCCCGGTTCGGCGGCGACGTCACGGCGTTCGTCCCGGCCGCCGTCCACCAGCGACTGACGGCCAAATTGCGGCGGTAATTACGGAGTTGGGCAGTTCTGGAGGAAGTTGGTAAGGTATGTCTTCGGTCTCGATGAGACCGAGATGTTGCCTGCCCGACGCGAAGGATTGCACTGACCACGCTGGACCCCCGTTCACCGCTCGTGATCGACACCCGTGAGCTGAACAGAAGAGCAGGGTCGCAACGTGAGGTGTCGTTCAGCGCGCCGGCGCCGGCTGATCTCGGAATCGGCGTGATCGGCGTACCCGAAGGCGACCCCGTGCAGTTCGATTTGAGACTGGAGGCGGTCGTCGAAGGGGCGCTCGTCACCGGCACGGCCAGCGGTCGTGTCGTGGGAGAGTGCGCGCGGTGCCTGATCGACCTCGAGGTGGACTTCCTCGCGGACATCCAGGAGCTGTACGTCTATCCCGAGAGCGACGCCGAGGACGACGAGGCCGGCCGGCTGGAGGGCGATCTGATCGACCTCGAGCCGGTGCTGAGGGATCAGGTGGTGCTCGCACTGCCGTTCCAGCCGTTGTGCACGGACGACTGTCCGGGACTGTGCCCCGACTGCGGGGTACGCCTGGCAGACGAACCGGGCCACCGGCACGAGGAGCGGACCGACCCCCGGTGGGCGGCTCTCTCCGGCCTGCTCGAAGGTGAGCAGGGACAGCCGAATAGCCCAGCCAACACCAGCCGTACCGAGGAGTCGTAACCGTGGCCGTTCCGAAGCGGAAGATGTCGCGCAGCAACACCCGTAGCCGCCGCGCGCAGTGGAAGACGACCGCGCCGCAGCTGGTGACCTGCGCGAACCCCGCCTGCCGCGCCAAGCACCTGCCGCACACGGTCTGCCCCGAGTGCGGCCAGTACGGCGCGCGGGGCGAGCGTCGCCAGGTACTGGACGTCTGAGCTCAGGCGTAGCCGTTGACGTCGGTCACGGACTCGCAGGTGTACACCGAGCTGCACGAGCTGCTGGGTGTGCAGCTCGCTGACGACCTGCTGGAGCACGCCTTCACGCACCGGTCCTTCGCGTACGAGAACGGTGGCCTGCCGACCAACGAGCGCCTGGAGTTCCTCGGCGACTCGGTGCTCGGCGTGATCGTGACCGAGTCGCTGTTCCGCACCCACCCCAACCTGTCCGAGGGCAGGCTGGCCAAGCTGCGCGCGGCCGTGGTGAACATGCGCGCGCTGGCCGGCGTGGCCCGCGAGCTCAAGCTCGGCCAGTACCTGCGGCTCGGCCGTGGCGAGGAGGCCACCGGCGGGCGGGACAAATCCTCGATCCTGGCCGACTGCGTCGAGGCACTGATCGGCGCGGTCTACCTGGAGCGCGGATTCGACACCGCCGGCCGGGTCGTACACAGGCTGTTCGACGAGCTGATGGTCTCATCGGCCCAGCTAGGCGCCGGCCTGGACTGGAAGACCAGCCTGCAGGAACTGGTCGCGCAGCTCGGCGTCGGAGCGCCGGAGTACATGATCACCGAGTCCGGCCCGGACCACGCCAAGACCTTCGAGGCGCGGGTCCGGATCGCCGGCGACAGCTATGGTCACGGCGTCGGCCGGAGCAAGAAGGAGGCCGAGCAGCAGGCCGCCGAGACCGCCTGGAAGGCACTGCGGGCCAAGCACCCCGCCGAGACCGACGAGGCCGGCGGCACCGGCGACTGAGCCGTGCCGGAGCTACCCGAGGTCGAGGTCGTCCGGCGTGGCCTCGTCCCGTACACCGCGGGCCGGACCGTCACCGACGTCGAGGTGCTGCATCCGCGTCCGGTACGCCGTCACGTCGGCGGGCCCGAGGACTTCGCCGCCCGGCTGAAGGGTCAGCGGTTCCTGGTTCCCGCGCGGCGCGGCAAGTACCTGTGGCTGCCGCTCGAAACCGGCGACGCGGTGCTAGCGCACCTGGGCATGAGCGGCCAGTTCCGCGTCCAGCCGGAGGGCGCGCCGGACGAGGCACACCTGCGGGTCCGGTTCCGTTTCGACGACGACAAGGGCGAGTTACGGTTCGTCGACCAGCGGATGTTCGGCGGGTTGTCGTACAGCGAGGGCGGCGCGCACCTGCCAGCGGAGATCGCCCATATCGGCCGCGACCTGTTCGATCCTGCGTTCGATAATGATGCGATCGTCGCGGCGTTCCGGAAACGGCGTACCGGGTTGAAACGTGGACTGCTCGATCAGAATCTGGTCAGCGGCATAGGCAACATTTATGCCGACGAGGCTTTGTGGCGGGCAAAACTTCACTACGCGCGCGCGACGGATTCGATGAGACCCAAGCAGGTACGCGAGATCCTGGCCGCCGCGCGGGCCGTGATGGCCGAGGCGCTCGACGTCGGCGGTACCAGCTTCGATGCCCTATACGTCAACGTGAATGGGGATTCCGGCTACTTCGGCCGTGGGCTTGCGGTGTACGGACGCGAGCACGAGCCGTGCCCGCGGTGTGGCCGTCCGATCCGAAGGGAGGCTTTCATGAACCGCTCGTCGTACCGGTGCCCGCGTTGTCAGCCCGTTCCGCGACACGCCCGGTGGTGACCAGGAGCGAGCGGGCAGGTTGACCCATCGGCCAAGCAGTGCGACCCTGAAAGACGGCACCCCATACTCTGCGTCCGAGTCAGCGGACGCCTCTGCCGGAACCCCCTCCCGGAGGACAACGAAATGGCCAAGGCTCTTCTAGGGCACCTTGGAGGCAGTGACCCGCGCCTGCTCGAGCAGGTCCGCCACCTGAATCGCCGCGTAGCCGATCTGGAGGCTCATGTTATGCGGCTGCAGGCGGAGAATGATCATCTGGTCGCGGCCATGCATGATGGCCGGCTTCTCACCGTCGACGAGGCACTGAGCACGCACGCGTCGGTCTGACGCAACCAGCATCCACCTTTCGGCGGCGGCCCACCCGGGTCACCGCCGTACTCCTGTCCGGCCCTTCCCCCACCGGCACTGGCCGGTGGCGCACGCCAACAAAATGGAAGGGCGACGACGTACGGATGAACGCTGTTTGGACGAGCGGGCTCGGTAAGGTGTGGCGAGGTCTACACGAAACAGGAGCTCCGCTTTGTACCTGAAGAGCATGACGCTCCGCGGCTTCAAGTCGTTCGCCTCGGCGACCTCGCTGCACTTCGAGCCGGGTATCACCTGCATCGTCGGGCCGAACGGCTCGGGCAAGTCCAACGTTGTCGACGGCCTCGCCTGGGTGATGGGCGAGCAGGGTGCCAAGTCGCTGCGGGGCGGCAAGATGGAGGACGTCATCTTCGCCGGTACGTCGGGGCGCGCCCCGCTCGGCCGCGCGGAGGTCGTGCTCACCATCGACAACTCCGACGGTGAGTTGCCGATCGACTACGCCGAGGTGACGATCTCGCGCACGATGTTCCGCAACGGCGGCTCGGAGTACGCGATCAACGGCAGCGCGTGCCGGCTGCTCGACGTACAGGAACTGCTCAGCGACTCCGGCATCGGCCGGGAGATGCACGTGATCGTCGGGCAGGGCCAACTCGACTCGATCCTGCACGCGACACCGGAGGGCCGTCGCGGCTTCATCGAGGAGGCGGCCGGCGTCCTCAAGCACCGCAAGCGCAAGGAGAAGGCGCTGCGCAAGCTGGAGGCCACGGAGGGTAACCTCAACCGGCTCAGCGACCTGATCACCGAGATCCGCCGGCAGCTCAAGCCGCTCGGACGTCAGGCTGAGGTCGCACGGCGCGCGGCGACGATCCAGGCCGAGGTGCGCGACGGGCGCAGCCGGCTACTGGCCGACGACATCGTGCAGGCCCGGGCCGCGCTGGAGGCCGAACTCAAGGACGAGGCCGTGCTGGTCGAGCGGCGTACCCGGGCCGAGACGGCGCTGCGCGAGGCGCGCGAGGCCGAGACCACGCTGGAGGAGGCGCTGCGCACCGACGCGCCGGCGCTGGAGGCCGCGCAGGACACCTGGTACCAGCTGACCGGCCTGGGCGAGCGGATCAAGGGCACCGCGCGGATCGCGGCGGACCGGATCCGGACCCTTGCCGACGAGGCCGAGGAGCCGCGGCCGGGCCGCGATCCAGAGGAACTCGAGCGCGAGGCGGCCGGGATCCGCGAGGCCGAGCGTGAGATCGCGGCCGAGGTCGAGGAGCACCAGATCGCGCTGGCCGGGGCGGTAGAGCACCGGCAGCGTGCCGAGGGCGAGGAGGCCGAAGAGGAGCGCCGGATCGCGGCGCTGATCCGGGCCGCCGCCGACCGGCGTGAAGGCCTGGCCCGGCTGACCGGTCAGGTCAATGCGCTCAAGAGCAGAGCGGCCGCGGCCGAGTCCGAGATCGGCCGGCTGATCTCGGCGCGGCAGGAGGCCGACGCCCGGGCGGCGAGGGCGCAGCACGACTTCACCGCGCTGGAGACCAAGGTCGCCGGGCTGGACGCCGGCGAGCAGGGCCTGGATGCCGAGTACGAGGCCGCCGAGGGCATGCTCGAGGACCTCGAGGAGCGGCTGGCGAAGGTGCGCGCGGAGGAGCGCGACGCCGAGCGCGAACGGACCGCGCTGGCCGCCCGCAAGGAGGCGCTCGAGCTCGGCCTGAACCGCAAGGACGGCGCCGGCGCGCTGCTGGCGGCGTCGGAGCAGATCAACGGCCTGATGGGTTCTGTGGCGGCGCTGCTCACCGTCCGGAACGGCTTCGAGACCGCGGTGTCCGCGGCACTCGGCGAGGCGGCGGACGCGGTCGCGGTCCGGCACGCCGACGCCGCGGTACGCGCCGTCGGGCACCTCAAGGAGCACGACCTCGGCCGCGCCGGGTTGCTGCTGGGCGACGCGCCGGCCGACGACGAGCCGACCTGGCCGGTGTTGCCGGCCTGGGCGACGTACGCGGTCGACGCGGTGGAGTGCCCGGAGACGCTGCGGCCCGCGTTGCACCGGCTGCTGCGCAAGGTCGCGGTGGTGGCCGACGTACCGGCCGCCCGGCGGCTGATCGCGGCGCTGCCGGACGTGACCGCGACGACCAGGGCCGGCGACGTACTGGGTGCGCACTTCGCGTACGGCGGGTCGGACTCGACACCGTCGCTGATCGAGGTCCAGGCGGCCGTCGACGAGGCGACCGAGAAGCTCGCCGAGGCGACGGCGCGCAGTCAGCGGCTGCGGTTCGAGCTGGCCGGGCTGGAGCGCGAGCGCGAGGCGGCCAAGAAGACCTGCGAGATCGCGCTCGGCCGGCTGCACGAGTCCGACGCGGCGATGGCCGCCGTCGCCGAGCAGTTGGCGCAGTTCGGCTCGCTGGCCAAGGCGTCCCGCGGTGAGGCACAGCGGCTGGCCGCGGCGATCGGCGTCGCCACCGACGAGCGGGACCGGCACCTGGCCGGGCTGACCGACCTGGAGACGCGGCTGGCCGAGGCCGAGGGTGATACGGACACCGACTCCGACGGCGATCCGGACACCGCCGAGCGCGATCGGCTGGCTGAGGCGGCCAAGGCGGCCAAGGCGGCCCGGGCGGGGGAGATGGAGGCCCGGCTGGCGCTGCGGACCACCGAGGAGCGGGCCCGGGCGCTGTCCGGCCGGGCCGACTCGCTGGAGCGGGCCGCTCGGACCGAGCGCGAGGCCCGGGCTCGGGCGATCGCGAGGGCCGAGCGGCGGGCCCGGCAGTCCGAGACGGCGCAGGCGGTGCGTCTGGCCGCCGGGTACGCGCTGGCCCGGCTGGAGGGTTCGCTGCGACAGGCCGCGGCGGAGCGGACGGCGATCCAGGCCGAGCGCGCCGGTCGTGAGGACCAACTCGCCAGGTCCCGCTCGCAGGTACGCCGGCTCGCCGACGAGCTGGAGCAGCTGAAGGACACCGTGCACCGCGACGAGCTGGCCCGTGCCGAGCAGCGGATGAAGCTGGACCCTGTCTCTTATACACATCTCCGAGCCCACGAGACGGCACTAAGGATCTCGTATGCCG
>JBKPSJ010000045.1:0-18390 GCA_046765875.1 Actinomycetota bacterium | reverse complement strand
GACGGAGTTCCTGACCGCTGACTGACGGGTCTGACAAGGTAGGGCCATGGCTGAACACGTGGATGTCGTGGTGGTCGGGCTCGGGGTCGGTGGCGAGGAGGCCGCCGGACGGCTGGCGCAGGCGGGACTGTCGGTGGTCGGGGTGGAGTACAACCTGGTCGGCGGGGAGTGCCCGTACTGGGGCTGCATCCCGAGCAAGATGATGATCCGGGCTTCGAACCTCATCGCCGAGACCCGCCGGGTCGAGGGCATAGCCGGTACGTCGACGGTGCAGCCGGACTGGACCCCGGTGGCCAAGCGGATCCGCGAGGAGGCCACCGACACCTGGGACGACAAGGTCGCCGTCGACCGGCTGGTCGGCAAGGGCGTGACCTTCATCCGCGACCGCGGCCGGCTGACCGGGCCGAGAACTGTCGTTGCCGGCGGCAACGAATACGAGGCCGGCAGGGGCATCGTCATCGCCTCCGGTACGATCGCGTCGATCCCGCCGATCGACGGCCTGGCGGGTACGCCGTACTGGACCAACCGGGACGCGATCGAGACCGAGACGGTGCCGAGCAGCCTGATGGTGCTCGGCGGGGGAGCGATCGGCCTGGAACTGGCCCAGGTGTTCGCCCGGTTCGGCACGAAGGTCACCATCGTCGAGGCCCTGGAGCGGGTGCTCGCGGTCGAGGAGCCGGAATCGAGCGATCTGGCCCAGCAGGCTCTGGAGCGCGACGGCGTGGTATTCGAGATCGGTGCGGCGGCAGAGCACATCAGTCACGACGGCGCCGAGTTCGCAGTAGCGCTGGCCGGCGGTAAGACAGTCCGCGGCGAGGAGCTGCTGGTCGCCACCGGGCGGCGGATCGATACCAAGGACCTCGGGCTGGACAAGGCCGGCCTGGACCCGGCGGCGCGGTCGATCGGCACCGACGCGCACATGCGCGCCGGCGACGGGCTGTGGGCGATCGGTGACTGCGCTGGACACGGCGCGTTCACGCACATGGCGATGTACGAGGCGAACATCGCGGTGCACGACATCCTCGGCACCGAGAACGCGCCGACGGCCGACTACAAGGCGCTGCCGCGGGTCACGTTCACCGACCCGGAGATCGGCGCGGCCGGGATGACCGAGCAGCAGGCCCGCGACGCCGGTCTGGATGTACGGACCGGGCAGGCGCAGATCCCGGCGTCGACACGCGGCTGGATCCACAAGGCCGGGAACGAAGGCTTCATCAAGCTGGTCGTCGACGCCGGCCGTGACGTCCTGGTCGGGGCGACCTCGGCCGGGCCGACCGGCGGCGAGGTGCTCGGCGCGCTCGCGGTCGCGATCAAGGCGGAGGTGCCGGTCAGCACGCTGCGCGAGACGATCTGGGCCTACCCGACCTTCCACCGCGCGATCGGCGACGCCGTCCGCGAACTGTAACCGCCGACCTTCTTGCAAAGAGTTCGCAATAAATAAATACTGGACGACATGCACGTGCCCGACGGATTCCTGAATGCACCGACGTCGATCGCGACCGGCGCCATCGCCGCCGGTGCGGTCGGGCTGAGCCTGCAGCGCGCGAACCGGGAGATCCGCGAGACCGGGCCGGCGCTGGCCGGGCTAACCGCGGCGTTCGTGTTCGCCGTGCAGATGGTGAACTTTCCGGTCGGCGCGGGCACCAGCGGACACCTGCTCGGCGGCGCCCTCGCGGCGGCACTGGTCGGGCCGTGGACGGGCGTGCTCGTGATGGCGACCGTGCTGCTCGTGCAGGGCCTGCTCTTCGCCGATGGCGGTCTGACCGCGCTCGGCACCAACATCACGCTGATGGGCCTGGTCACCGTCCTGGTCGGCTATCTGGTGACCCGGGCGCTGCTGACCGTGTTGCCGAAGCAGCCGCGCAGCGTGGTCCCGGCCGCCGCCGTCGGCGCGCTGGTTTCCGTACCCGTGGCCGCGCTCGGCTTCACCGGCCTGTGCGCGCTCGGCGGCGCGGTCGACATCCCGCTCGGCAGGCTCGCGGCGGCGATGATCGGCTGGCACGTGCTGATCGGCATCGGCGAGTGCGCGATCACCGCGGCCGTCCTCAGCGCCGTCGTCGCGACCCGCCCGGATCTCGTGTACGCCGCCCGACATCTGCAATCCGATCTGGTGCTGGTCGACGACGACGGCCGTACGATCACCGTCGCGCCGGATCGCGCGGTGCCGTCGAGCCCGGCCGGGCGGAGCTTCGGCGTCGCCATCGCGCTGACGGTGCTGGTCGCCGGTGTGGTCAGCCTGTTCGCCAGCGCGAGCCCCGACGGCCTGCAGTTCGTCGGCGGAAAGCTCGGCTTCGACAGCGCGGCCAAGTCATCGGCGACCGCCGGCAGCCCGCTGGCCGACTACGGCGTGAGCGGGATCAGCAATGCGCACGTGTCGGGCGCGCTCGCGGGCATCATCGGCGTGCTGGTCACCATCGTGGCCGGGCTCGTGTTCGCGAAGCTGTCCGGGCTGCGCCGCGCGAAGCCGGCTGTTGAAAGCACCGTCGAGTCCGAACCCAACCGGGTCTGATCCGGTTCCGAACAGTCAGGTGTGGGCGCCGATATGAGCGCGGGACATCCCGCCGACGGCTTGCTGGTACCGGTCGACTCACCGGTGCACAGGCTCCCGGCGCAGGTGAAGATCGTGTCGCTGGTGTGCTTCGTGATCTGCGTGGTCTCTACCCCGTCGCGGGCGTTCTGGGCGTTCGCGGTGTACGCCACGCTCGCCGTCACCGGTGTCGTACTGGCGAAGTTGCCGGCGGCAACGGTGCTGCGACGGCTGGCGGTCGAGACGCCGTTCCTGGTGTTCGCGCTGCTGCTGCCGTTCGTTGCCTCCGGCCCGCAGGTCGTGGTGCTCGGGATGTCGCTGTCCAGCACCGGCGTCCTCGGCGCCTGGAACGTACTGGTCAAGGGAACGCTCGGCGTCGTCGCCGCAGTCATCCTGTCGGCGACCACCGCACCACGTGACCTGCTGACCGGGCTCGAGCGGCTCCGGCTGCCTCGGACGCTGGTCGCGATCCTGTCGTTCATGGTGCGCTACATCAGTGTCGTGTCCGGCGACCTGCAGCGGATGCGGGTAGCCCGTGAGTCGCGCGGGTACGCCGGCGGCGGTGCGGGCCACCTCAAGGCGGTGGCGGCCGGCGCCGGGTCGCTGTTCGTACGCAGCTACGAACGCGGCGAGCGCATCCACCTGGCGATGGTGGCGCGTGGCTATTCGGGCAGCATGCCGGCGCTGTCCACCCGGCCCGCACGGCGAGACGAGTGGATGCGCGGCCTGATGGCGCCGGCGCTCGCGTTGTGCGTCGCGGTCGCCGCCCGGGTGGTGGGCGGATGAAGCCGGCGATCGAGGTGGAGCGGCTGGCGTTCGCGTACCCGGACGGCCGGCAGGCCCTGTTCGGCGTGAACTTCACGATCGGCCGCGGCGAGCGGGTCGCGCTGCTCGGCCCGAACGGCGCGGGAAAGACCACCCTGGTGCTGCACCTGAACGGCATCCTCGGCTCGGTCGCCGGGGGAGCGGGCACCGGTCGGATCCGGATCGGCGGCACCGACCTGCACCGCGAGCACCTGCGCGAGGTACGCCGCAAGGTCGGCCTGGTCTTCCAGGACCCAGACGACCAGCTCTTCATGCCCACGGTGCGCGACGACGTCGCCTTCGGCCCGGCGAATCTCGGTCTGTCCGGAGCGGACCTTGACGAGCGGGTGCACGAGGCGCTGGTCGCGGTCGGGATGCAGCAGCACGCGGACGTCGCGCCTCATCACCTGTCGTTCGGCCAGCGGCGCCGGGTGGCGGTGGCGACCGTGCTGGCGATGCGCCCGGAGGTGCTGGTGCTGGACGAGCCGTCCAGCAACCTGGACCCGGCCAGCCGGCGCGAACTGTCCGACATCCTGACCGGCCTCGACGTCACGCTGCTGATGATCACCCACGACCTGCCGTACGCGCTCCAGTTGTGCGAGCGCAGCCTGCTGATGGACGAGGGCCGGATCGTCGCCGACGGCAAGACCCGCGACCTGCTCGCCGACACCGGTCTGATGACCGCGCACCGGCTGGAACTGCCGTACGGCTTCGACCCGCTGTCGGTCCCCGGCCCCGAGCACCCCTGACCCCTCTGCAGAGGTGCTCGGAGCAGGGCCCTCCCGGATCAGGCCGGATTGGCGGAGGTGAGCCCGACTTTGAGGCCGCTGGGGTCGGAGAACAGCGCCCACCAGCCGTACTCCTCGGAGATCAGCGTGCGGGTCTTCTCGACCGTGCCGCCGTTGGCCTCGACGGCCTTCAGGGTCTGCTCGAGATCCTCGACCGAGACGTAGATCCGGGCGCCACGGCCGGCCGGGTCCCGACCCTTGCCGGTCTCGCTGTCCAGCCCGCCGAGCGGCGTGCCGTCGGGCGCCGCCGCCGCCACGAAACCGGGCCCGAAGGCTTGGAACGACCAGCCGAACACGCCGCCGTAGAACGCCTGCGCCTCGGCCAGATCGGTGACCTGCAACTCCCACCAGGTCACGGTGTTGTTCTGGGACTCGCTCATCGTGTTCCTTCCTCAGTGGTTGCCAGACATCGACCTGACGAACGGCCCGCATGTAGATCGACAGTCCGGTGGGAATGAATTCATCTCGCGTTGGGTTTCCAAAGTTGAGTCAGGTAGACTCAACCCTGGATCTTGAGGAGAAACACACCATGCGGATGCTTCCGATGGACGCCTACCGAAGCGACGGCACGTGGTACGTGCAGTTCGATCTGCCCGGCGTCGACCCGAAGGACGTCGATCTCACCGTCGAGCGCAACCTGCTGACGCTGCGTGCGGTACGCCGCGCCCCGCAGCCCGAGGGCGCCGACGTCGTGGCCGCGGAGCGGCCGCGCGGAACCTACGTCCGCCGGCTGCGGCTCGGCGAGGCGCTGGACTCCAGCCGGGTCGAGGCCCGGTTCGAGGCCGGCGTGCTGACTGTGACCGTTCCGGTCGCCGCGCAGTCCAAGCCGCGCCGGATCGAGATCGCCGGTACCACTCCGGCCGACGAGGACGCCGAGTCCACGGCGGCCTGATCGACCACTGAACCAGGCCCGGTGCTCCCCTCGACCGGGCCCTCGGAGGTGCCAGCGTCCAACCCCTGCGCGGCACCCCTCCATCCGGACCCCCGGCCCACCCCCGGCCGGGGGTCCGGCCATGTCCGAAGCCATAACCGAAGCCATATCCGAAGCGATATCCGAAAGGCCCCGCCCGGGGCCTTTCTTCATACCGTTCCTCACGCCGTCCCTTCCGAGATCTTGTGGGGTTACTGGCCAGTCCGCCATGGTGACAAGCAGTACGGCCACCATCACCACAAGTGCAAGGACGGTCGACCATGAGCCTCACCATCCGCCCCCGGCTCGCGCGACGGACAGCGTCGATCGTCATCGCGATCGTCGCGACGAGCACGCTTTTCGGCACCGGCGTCGCACACGCTGCTACCGCGGACTACGTCGCGCTCGGCGACTCGTACGCATCCGGCGTCGGCACCCGGACCTACATCGCCTCCAGCGGTAGCTGCATGCGATCGACGTACGCCTATCCCTACATCGACGCCGGCCGGATCGGTGCGAACCTGTCCTTCACGGCCTGCTCCGGTGCCCGCGTGGCCGATGTACAGAACAGCCAACTCGGCCCGCTGAACAGCGGCATCGAGTTCGTGACCGTACAGGTCGGCGGCAACGACGCCGGCTTCTCCAGCGTGATCACCGAGTGCGCGAAACCGTCCTGGCTCAGCAACTGCAACGGCGCGATCGACAACGCGCAGGCCATCATCACCAACACGCTGCCCGGCCGGCTGGACGGGCTGTACAACACGATCCGCAGCCGGGCCGCGAACGCGCGGGTCACAGTCGTCGGGTACCCGCGGCTGTTCAATGGGATTGACTGCAACGCCGCCACGTTCTTCAGCAGCGCCGAGATGACCCGGCTGAACCAGACCGCCGACCTGCTCAACTCGCGAATCAGCGCCCGGGCCGGCGCGCATGGCTTCGGGTTCGTCAACCCGACCAACGCGTTCATCGGCCACGCCGTCTGCGGCAATCCCGAGTGGATCAACGGTCTGTCGAACCCGATCACCGAGTCGTACCACCCCAACCGGACCGGTCAGGTCGGGTACGCCAACCTGGTCGACGACTTCCTGACCTGAGCGGCTGTCACCAGGCCCCGGTAGCGTCCCGGTCCATGGACGACGATCGGGTACGCCGAACCCGCGCGAGCGCCAACCTGCTGCACCGGCCGGTCACCACCAGGGGCCCGGCCGGTGTCGCCGAGGTGGTGCGGCGTACCTGTGGCCTCCAGGCGCAGACCTGGGTCGGCGCGGTGCTGCAGGTCCGTGCCCGCAGCACTCACACGACCAGGGCGGACGTCGACACCGCGCGGGAGGTGGACCGATCCGTCGTGCGCGGCTGGTTCCAGCGCGGCACGCTGCACCTGGTCGCGACAGAGGATTTCGGCTGGCTGCTGTCGCTCCTCGGTCCGGTGCTCGACAAGCGCGGTGAGCGCCGGTACCGCCAGCTCGGCCTGGACGAACGAACACGTGAGCGCGGCCGCAAGCTGCTCACTCGTGAGCTCGAAGACGGCCCGCTGACACGGGCCGAGATCCGTACCGCCCTGCTCCGCGAAGGGCTGGTCGACGAGAGCGAGCCTCAGGCGGTGATCCACCTGCTCTACCACCTCGGCCTGACCGGCCTGATCTGCTACGGGCCGGACCGCGGGCGCGACCCGACCTGGGTCCTCACCGCGGATTGGCTCGGCACGCAACCCACGCTCGACAACGCGCTCTCCGAGTTGGCCGGGCGGTACCTCGCCGCCTACGGTCCTGCGACGCCGAAGGACCTCGCCGTCTGGTCCGGCCTGCCGATCACAACTGCACGCAAGGCGTTTGCCGCTGGCGCCGACCTTGCGGACGTAGAGGTTCATGGTGAGACCGCGGCGGCGCTCAAGAGCCGGCAGCCGACCGATGCGAGAGGCCCGGTCCGGCTGCTGGGAGAGTTCGACACGTATCTGCTCGGGCACGCCGACCGCACGCCGATCCTCGACGAGGGGCACCGCCGGCGGGTCAACGCCGGCGGAGGACTGATCAAGCCGGTCGTCGTCGATGACGGGCGAATCGTCGGGACCTGGCGGTTCGATCGCCGCACTGGGGTGAGCGAGGTCGAGCCCTTCGGCGATCCACCCGACCTCGGATCCGAGCCGGAAGACGTCAGGCGGTTCTATGAACTTGCGGCTATATAACCAGACGAGTATGTTGGCGGCATGCCGTCGTTCGACATACTGGCGGATCCGACCAGGCGGCGGATCCTGGACCTGCTGCTGGAGCGGCCGCGGCTGGTCGGTGAACTGACCGACGAGCTCGGGTTGAGCCAGCCGGGCACGTCCAAGCACCTGCGGGTTCTCCGCGAGGCCGGGCTGGTCGCGGTCCGGCCGGAGGCGCAGCGCCGCTGGTACGAGTTGCGCCCTGCTCCGCTGGCCGAGATCGATGCCTGGCTGGCGCCGTACCGGCGGTTCTGGGACGACCGTCTGGACGCCCTGGAGCGACGGCTCGACGAGATGCCCGACCGAGGCGCACTGGAGACGTGATGAGTGCACGTGCAACCAAACAGATCGTCGGCGGCAAGCCTGTTCTGCGGTTCGAGCGCCGGCTGTCGCATCCGCCGGCGAAGGTCTGGCGGGCGGTCACCGAGCCGGCCGAGCTCGAGCACTGGTTCCCGGCCAAGGTCGACCTGAAGCCCGAGGCGGGTTCGCCGATCACGTTCGGTCAGGACGAGATCGGGCCGACCACCGGCGAGGTGCTGGAGGCCGATCCGCCCAAGGTGTTCGCGTTCCGCTGGGACAGCGATGTCTTCCGGATCGAGATCATCCCCGACGGCACGGGGTCGCGGCTGCTGTTCAGCCATACCCTCGGTGGCGGCCCGCAGTGGGGCGACGAGCGGTTCGCGGCTCAGCACGCGGCCGGCTGGGATGTATGCCTGGACATGCTGGTGGCCCGGGTCGAGGGCCGTGAGCCGCCGCCGGACCGGTGGGCCCAGCTCAACGAGCAGTACGTCGAGGACTTCGGCCTGGCCCAGGGAGCGATCGCCGACGGCGGCAAGCAGTTGCGGTTCGAGCGGGTGCTGGTCCAGCCGGCGGCCCACGTCTGGGCCGCCATCGGCGCCGGTGACGCGGCCGTCGGTGCTCAGGCACCTGAGCCGCTGACGACCAAGAATGTTGCCGCCGGCAACGTGACGGCGGTCGAGGCACCGCACTGGATCGAGTACCGGTCCAGCTCCGGCACGGTGGGGTGGGAGCTGTCGGAGCTGCCGTACGGCTGCCGGCTGGTGCTGACCCAGGTCTTGCCGGCCGACGGCATCGGGGACCCAGCCGCGGCGCTGGCCGCATGGCAGGTCCACCTCGAGCTGCTCGTTGCCCGGCTCAACGGTCTTGGCGACCGTCCGTGGCCGGACGATCGCGTCGCGAAGCTCACCGCAATGTACGCCACGGGTACCTAGACGGCTTACCCGCCCTGACGCGGGCCCGTACGTCGTCGAGCAGGCGCTGTAGCTGACCCGCGAGTACCGAGCGCTCGCGGTCCGACAGGGACGCCAGCAGCTCGGACTCGCGGGTCAGTACCACGTCGACCGTTCGCTCGACCAGGTCGTGACCGGCCCGGGTGAGCCCGACCAGCACCGCCCGGCTCCGGTCCTCCGCGGTACGCCGGGTGACCAGCCCGGCCCGCTCGGCGCGGGCCAACCGCTGCGAGATCGCACCTGCCGTGACCAGTGTCCGCCGAGCCAGTTCGCGGGTGGTGAGCTCGTACGGCGTACCACTGCGGCGCAGCACGCTGAGCAGGTCGAGCGTTGCCGGATCGACGCCGGCGTCGGCGAGCACCCGCCTGCGATCGTCGGCGAACAGCTTCGCCAGCCGCCACAGGGGAGTGACGATGCCGATCGAGTCCACGGGCGTGCCGGGCCTTTCGCGTTCCCAGGCCGCGGCGATCTCCGACGCGGGGTAGTCGCTCGGTGCGTCGAGCGGATAGTCGTCGGGCACGACGGCAATGCTACCTTTAGACCTAAACGTATAGCCAGAAGGAGACGGCATTGCCGAGGACAGTCATGGTGACCGGTGGCTCGACCGGCATCGGCCGGGCGGTGGCCGAACGGTTCGCCGCCGACGGCGCGGACGTCGTCATCACCGGGCGGCGGGCCGATGTACTCGCGGAGACGGCGGCCAAGATCGGAGCCAGGGCAGTGGTGTGCGACGCGTCCGACCCGGCCGCCGTCGAGGCCGCGCTGGCCGAACTGCCGGACCGGATCGACGTCCTGGTGAACGACGCCGGCGGCAACACCGACTTCACCCAGCCCGATCCGGACGATCTGGCTCAGCTCGCCGCGAACTGGCAGGCCAACTTCGCAGCCAACGTGGTCAGCGCGGTCCTGACGACGACCGCTGTCGCCGACCGGCTGGCCGAGGGCGGCACCGTCGTCCTGCTCGGCTCGATCGCGGCCGAGCGCGGCGCGGGTGGTGGCTCGTACGGTGCGGCGAAGGCGGCGGTGGCGGCGTGGAACATCGACCTGTCCGCCGAGCTCGGCTCGCGCGGCATCACCTCGAACGTCGTGTCGCCCGGCTACATCGCCGACACCGGATTCTTCCACGGCCGGATGACCGGCGAACGGCGCAGGACGTTGCTGAATCAGACCCGCAACAAGCGCGAGGGCCGTCCGGACGACATCGCGGAGACTGTGTTCTTCCTGGCCTCGTCCGGGGCCCGGCACATCACCGGTCAGGTGATCAACGTCAACGGCGGGGCTGTGACAACGCGCTGAGCCTGGTACGGAACTCGTCGAGGCCGGCGACGAACCAGGTCTGCCTGCCGAACTCCTGGACGCTCACGCCAGCCGCCAGAACGGGGAGACCGGGCCGACGCCGGCGCCGAGCGGGTAGGACTCGGCCACGCAGCGCTCGATGAAGCGCTTGCCTTCGGCAACGGCGTCCGGCACGTCCATGCCCTTGGCCAGCGATGCCGTGATGGCCGACGCCATCGTGTCGCCGCCGCCGTGAGTGTTGCCGGTGTCGTACCGCGGTCCGGTCAGGTCGGCGTACCGGGACCCGTCGGACAGCAGGTCGGTGCACTCGGGGCTCTCGTACAGATGACCGCCCTTGACCAGCACCCACTGGGGCCCGAACTCGAGCAGCGCGTCGGCCGCTCGTCGCTGGCTGGGCGGATCGGTGACCCGTACGCCGGTGAGCAGCCGGACCTCATCCAGGTTCGGCGTGATCAGTGTGGCGCGCGGGAACAGCTCGGTCCGGATGGCTTCGAGTGCGTCCTCGCGCAGCAGGGCATGCCCGGTCGCCGACGCGGCCACCGGGTCGACGACGAATGGGACCGGCGTACGGCGTCCGATCCCGGTCTCGTCCAGCGTCTTGGCGACCGCGCGGATGATCTCCGCGGTCGCGAGCATGCCGGTCTTCGCGGCATCGACGCCCATGTCGCCCGCGACCGCCTTGATCTGGTCGGCCACCATCTCGGCCGGGATCTCATGGAACCCCTGGACGCCGAGCGAGTTCTGCACGGTCACCGCGGTGAGCGCGACCAGGCCGTGCACCCCGCAGGCGAAGAACGTCCGCAGGTCGGCCTGGATGCCGGCGCCGCCGCCGGAGTCCGAGCCGGCGATGGTCAACGCCGTCGGGGGTGTAGCGGTCATGCCGGAAGCCTAGACGGGGTTGACCTGGAGGGTGCTCCAGTTCGTAACGTCGGGGTATGACAACGCAGCAGCACAAGATCGGGTCCCGGTACGGCGCCCGGACCACCGCGGCCGAGGTTCTCCAGGGCATCGACCTGTCCGGCAAGCTCGCGATCGTCACCGGCGGTTACTCCGGGATCGGCATCGAGGCCGTCCGCGCACTCTGCGGTGCCGGCGCGTACGTCGTCGTTCCGGCCCGGCGGCCGCAGGCCGCGACCGAGGCGCTGGCCGGCATCGACCGGACCGAGGTCGACCACCTCGACCTCGGCGATCTCGGCAGCGTACGGGGCTTCGCCGACCGCTTCCTCGACAGCGGACGCCGGATCGACATCGTGATCAACAACGCGGCGATCATGGCCGCACCGGAGACCCGGGTCGGCCCGGGCTGGGAGGCGCAGTTCGCGACCAACCACCTCGGTCACTTCGCGCTGGTGAACCGGCTGTGGCCGGCGCTGTCCGAAGGCGGCCGGGTGGTCGCAGTCTCGTCGACCGGGCACCGGCGCTCCGGTATCCGGTGGGACGACATCCAGTTCGAGACCGGGTACGACAAATGGCTTGCGTACGGGCAGTCGAAGACCGCCAACGTGCTGTTCGCGGTCCAGCTCGATGCCCTGGGCAAGGATTCCGGGGTACGGGCGTTCGCGCTCAACCCGGGCGGCATCCTCACGCCGCTACAGCGGCATCTGGCCAAGGAGGAGATGGTCGGCTACGGCTGGATCGACGAGGACGGCAATCCGGTCAACCCGGGGTTCAAGTCGCCGGAGCAGGGTGCGGCCACGCAGGTCTGGGCCGCGACCTCGCCGCAGCTCGACGGGCTCGGCGGCGTGTACTGCGAGGACTGCGACATCGCTGAGATCGCGCCGAGCGCGGAGAACATGACCAGCGGTGTGCTGGCGTACGCGATCGATCCCGAGCAGGCCGCCCGGCTGTGGACGCTGTCGGCCGAGCTGACCGGGGAGAATGCCTTCGCGTGAGCGGTGGGTTGTCGGTGGCAGAACGGCTCCGTACGGCCGGCTGTGTGTTCGCCGAGGACGAGGCCGCGCTGCTGACCGCCGAGTCCGGGTCGCCGGACGAGCTCGAGGCGATGGTCGTACGGCGGGTCGCAGGCGAGCCTCTGGAGCAGATCCTCGGCTGGGCTGAGTTCCGCGGGCTGCGGATCGTCGTCGAGCCGGGGGTGTTCGTGCCGAGGCGGCGTACCGAGTTCCTGGTCGAGCAGGCTGCGGCGCTGGAACGTGCTGGTGACATCGTCGTCGACCTGTGCTGCGGGTCCGGAGCGATCGGCGCGGCGCTGCGTGCGGCCTGCGAGTCGATCGAGTTGTACGCCGCCGATCTCGACCCGGCCGCGGTCCGATGCGCGCGGCGCAACCTCGGCGATGTCGTCTACGAGGGCGACATGTACGACGCGCTGCCGGCCCGGCTGCGTGGCCGGATCGGCATGTTCGTCGCCAACGTGCCCTACGTACCGACCGGGGCCGTCGGCATGATGCCGCCCGAGGCGCGCGACCACGAGGCCCGGATGGCGCTCGACGGCGGTCCCGACGGACTGGACCTGCTACGCCGCTACGCCGCCGGCGCGCCGGACTGGCTGGTTGCCGGCGGCCACGTCCTGGTCGAGACCGGTACCGACCAGGTACCGGCCGCGGTCGAGGCGTTCACCGCGGCCGGCCTGACTCCGCGCGTCGCCACCTCCGACGAGTACGCCGCCACCGTACTGATCGGGACCCTGGCCTAAACCCTTCGCTGTACGTGGAGCAGGTACTCCTTGCGGTCCAGCGGGTTGTGATCGGTCCGGGCCCGGCTGGGAGCTGGTCCGCGCACCGTCTCGTAGTGGTCGAACGCGGTCTCCAGTGCTCCCTCGCCCCGGGTCAGCGACGGCAGCAGCAGTTCCAGCTCGTGCACCCGCGCCGCCGGGATGAAGCCCTCCAGCACGTACGACGTACCGGCGGCGGCCGGTGTCTGTGGTACCGCGCCGAGCCCGCCGAGTGTGGTCAGCACGGCGCCGAGCAGATCCGCCGGCAGCGCGAGCCGGAAACGGTGCATCGGCTCGAGCACCGTCGTACCGGCCTCCCGCAACGCGGTCATCAACACCAGCGGCGTCAGGTTGCGGAAGTCGCCCGCGGTGCTCGACATGCTCTTGTCGAACTTCGCGTGCATCTTGCTCTGCCGTGGCCAGTAGCCCGACCGGTACAGCGTGACCGTGCAGTCGGTGACCTGCCAGCCGTTCAGCCCCTGCTGCAACGCGGTGCCGACGGTCTCCTCGATCGCGGTCTGGAACGCCAGCGGCAGCGAGCCGGGCTCGATCTCGATGCCGTAGCAGACGCCGGAGCCGATCGCGGCCGGTTCGATCCGCAGCCCGATCGTGGCCAGGAACGGGTTGCCGTTCTGGTCGCCGATCTCGAACGCGGCGCCGGTGCCGTTCGGACGCTCGATGCAGATCGTCGTCGTCTCCCGGAAGCCGACCTCGACGCCGTACTCGGTCGCGAGCGTGGCCTCGATGACCTCTTTCTGCACCTCGCCGTACAGCGAGACGTAGATCTCCTGGCGGATATCGTCCTGCCGCAGATCGATCAGCGGGTCCTGCTCGGCGAGTTGCCCGAGCGCGTCGCGGAGCGCACCCTTCTGCTGCGGCCGGCAGGGATACACGACTGACTCCAGCGACGGCGGTGCGAAGTAATGGCTGTCGGCGCTGCTCCCGGCAGCCCCGATCGCGTCCCCGATCCGCACCTGAGGCAGTCCCCAGAGCTTGGCGATCTCGCCGGCCATGACCTCCGTCCGGTCGACCGCTGTGCCGTCGTGGAACACGCTGATAGAGGTCACCTTGCCGTTGTGCGCGGCGCCGAAGTCGATCCGGTCCCGGACACGTACGGTGCCGGTGAACAGCCGGGCGTACGCGATCTTCTCGCCGGCCGATCCGCGCTCGACCTTGAACACCGTTCCCGCTGGGGGAGCGTCCGCACGTCCGGTTGCCTTGGGCAACAGCTCCCTGATGCCGCGCATCAGTTCCGGCACGCCGGCGCCGGTGATCGCCGAGCCGAAGAACACCGGGTGTACCAGCGTGCGCGCGGTCTGCGACGCCAGTACGCGGCGCAGCCGGCCGTTCGACACCGTCGCCTCGTCGTCGACGAACGCCTCCATCAGCGCGTCGTCGTTGCCGGTCAGCAGGTCGACCAGCCCGGCCCGGAAGCCGGGGTCGTCATCGTCGTACGGCGTGAACGCCGCGGACCGGGTGCCGAGCCCGGCTGTCGTACCCATCGCCACGACCTGCGGTACGAGCTTGGTGGTCAGGTCCCCGAGCACGCCGTCGTACCGGGCGCCGCCGCGGTCGATCTTGTTGACGAAGATCAGCGTGGGGATGCCGAGCCGGCGCAGCGTACGCATCAGCACCCGCGTCTGCGGCTGGACGCCCTCCACGGCCGAGACCACCAGCACCGCGCCGTCGAGCACGCTGAGCACCCGTTCCACCTCGGCGATGAAGTCCGGGTGACCGGGGGTGTCGATCAGGTTGACGGTGACGTCGCCGATCGCGAACGAGACCACGGCCGACTTGATCGTGATGCCGCGGCGCCGCTCGAGGTCGAGCGAGTCGGTCTGGGTGTTGCCGTCGTCGACGCTGCCGATCTCGTCGATGACACCGGCGGCGTGCAGGAGCCGCTCGGTCAGGCTGGTCTTACCGGCGTCAACGTGCGCCAGGATCCCCAGATTCAGCGTGCTGGATGCGCTCAAGCGTCATGTCCTTAAACGAGGTCGTTCCTTTCTGGGTGGACACGAACGCAGCACGCATCGGGGGTTCTCCTTGGTAGGTGACTCGTCGCTGGTAGTACAGCAAGCCATGCGCGGGTTCGCAACCGATTTCCGGGCCGTGCAGGCGGGGAGCAGGACATGTCGGGGACCGCCTGGCACGATGTGAACATGACCGGCAGACCCGCTTCGGAACAGCACCTGCGTGACCTCGCGTTGTTGCGCCAGGTCCGCGACCGCATCGATCGGGAGTACGCCCAGCCGCTCGACGTCGAGGCACTCGCCCTCGGCGTGCACATGTCGGCCGGGCACCTGAGCCGCGAGTTCAGGTCCGCATACGGCGAGTCGCCGTACAGCTATCTGATGACGCGGCGGATCGAGCGCGCGATGGCGTTGCTGCGCCGCGGCGATCTCAGCGTCACCGATGTCTGTTTCACCGTCGGCTGCTCGTCGCTGGGCACCTTCAGCACCCGCTTCACCGAATTGGTCGGGGTGTCGCCCAGTGCGTACCGGAAGGACGCGGCGAGCGCCACGGCGGGGATGCCGGCCTGCGTGGCCAAACAGGTGACCAGACCGATCAGGAATCGAGAAGCACAGGGCACCGCACCGCACGTAGCGTGACCGCCATGGACATCACGATTCACTCCAGCTTCCTGCCCCAGGACGACCCGGACGCCGCGCTGCGGTTCTACCGCGACGTTCTCGGCTTCGAGGTCCGCAACGACGTCGGCTACAAGGGGATGCACTGGATCACCGTCGGCCCGCCCGACCAGCCCGGAACCTCCATCGTGCTGTACCCGCCGGCCGCCACCCCGGGCCTCACCGACGAGGAGCGCCGGCTCATCGCCGAGATGATGGCCAAGGGCACGTACGCCTCGCTGTTGCTGGCCACCAAGGACGTCGACGCGACCTTCGAACGGCTGCAGGCCGGCGACGCGGAGGTCGTCCAGGAGCCGGTCGACCAGCCGTACGGAGTTCGCGACTGCGCCTTCCGCGATCCCGCGGGCAACCTGATCCGGATCCAGCAGCTCTGAGTCGCCGACAGGGACCGGGCTCATGTCCACCTCAGTGACGGCTGCGGCGAAAGTGACGGCTGCGGCGAAAGTGACGGCTGCGGCGAACCTGTCCTTCCGCGAGGTACTGCGCAACCGGCAGGTCGCGGGTCTGCTGCTGGGAGACCTGCTGGCCAACGCCGGTACGGGCATGATCATCGTGGCGATGCCGCTGCAGACGCTGTCCATTCACGGCAACGTCCCCAAGGCGATCGCCATCGGGATGGTGGAGGCCGCGCCGTTCGTGCTGTCCACCCTGGTGTCGCTGGCAGTCGGACTGGGACGAATCCGGCTGTCCCCGCGGACCCTGCTGATCGCCGACTGCGTGCTACGGTCGCTGACCTTCGCGACTCTCGGCCTGCTCGCCGTCACCGAACACCTGACGCTACCCGTCTTGATCGTCGGTCTGCTGTTCGGCGCGACGTTCCGGATCGCCGGGTCGAGCAGCCGGCGGTTGCTGGCGACCTCCATCGCGGGCGACGCCGGGCGGTTCGCCGCCAACGGCCTGCTGGGGCTGAACGCCACGTTCGCGCTGTACATCGTCGGGCCGGTGCTCGGCGGGGTCATCGTGGCTTCCACCAGTCCCGGCGCGGCGTTGTTCTTCGACGCATTCGGTGCGCTGATCCTGCTGGCCGCCGTACTGGCGTCCGTTCCCCGAGGTGGCGAGGATGCTGACGCGCTGCGCCGGCCCAGGACCCGCGAGTCGGGCTGGCGGATCCTGCGCCGTCGGCCGGTGGCCGCGCGGCTGCTGGTGGTCGAGTTCTTCTTCAACTTCTTCTACATGCCGATCGAGGTCGCGCTTCCGCTGTACGTCAGCGGCAGGCTGCACGCCGGCGCGTCCGGCCTGGGGCTGATGTGGGGTGCGCTGGGAGTGGGCGCGTTCGTCGGCGCCGCGCTGGTGAACCAGTTGCGCAACCTGCCGCAACGTCACGTGTTGATCGCGATCATCGGCCTGTGGGCGCTCTGCCCGATCGCGCTCGCTGTCGTCGATGATCTCAGCCTCGCTTTGATCGTCTTCGCGCTCGGCGGGCTGGTGTGGGCGCCGTTCACGCCCGTCGCGTACAGCTTCCTGCAGTCGGGTCTCGAACCAGATGAGCAACAGCCGGTGGTCACGCTCTGGACAACCGGGTCCACGGTCGCCGCTCCGCTCGGCCTGGCCGTCGGCGGACCGCTGATCCTGCTGGCCGGGATCACCGGCGGACTGGCGTTGTCCGGCGTACTGACCCTGCTGCTGCTCCCGATCGCAGCGCTGGCGGTTCTCGGCCGCGGATCCGATCAGGAATCGAAAAGTACGCCCTGGGAACCCGCGACTAGCGTCGTTGCTACAGACATGACCACGACCTGAGGAGTGACCATGACCAGCTCTTCCACCCAGGGAGTCAAGACGCTGCTGCACCCGGTGACCGATCTGGAGAAGGCCAAGCCGGTGTACGCCGCGCTGCTCGGCGTCGAGCCGGCGCACGACGCCGACTACTACGTCGGTTTCGAGGCCGAGGGCCAGCACATCGGGCTGGTGCCGAGCGGCGCACAGCAGGGCATGTCCTCGCCGGTGGCCTACTGGCATGTGCCGGACATCGAGGCGAAGATCGCCGAGGTGACCGCCGCCGGTGCGACCCTCAAGGACCCGGTACGCGACGTGGGCGGCGGCCGGCTGGTGGCCACCATCACCGACCCCGACGGAAATGTCCTCGGGCTGCTGCAGGATCGATGATCACGGTCCTGCCTGGTTAGACCCCTGATTAGATCAGGGCCAGGCAGCGCCGGTGGACACTACGAACCAAGAGATGCGGAGACGACGATCATGGCCACGAGGACGACATCGCAGCCGACGGCGCAGCACGTTGCCGACAGCCACGGGCTGATCCGCGTACAGGGCGCGCGGGAGAACAACCTCAAGGACATCAGCGTCGAGCTACCCAAGCGCCGCCTGACGGTGTTCACCGGCGTGTCCGGCTCGGGCAAGAGCTCGCTCGTGTTCAGCACGATCGCCGCGGAATCGCAGCGGATGATCAACGAGACCTACAGCGCGTTCGTGCAGGGCTTCATGACCACGCTGTCGCGCCCGGAGGTCGACGTACTGGACGGGTTGACGACGGCGATCATCGTCGACCAGGAGCGGATGGGCTCCAACCCGCGCTCCACCGTCGGGACCGCGACCGACGCCAACGCGATGCTGCGCATCCTCTTCAGCCGGCTCGGGCGGCCGCAGATCGGCTCGCCGAACGCGTACTCGTTCAACGTCCCCTCGGTGCGGGCCAGCGGTGCGATCACCGTCGAGCGCGGCGCCGGCAGGACCACCACCCAGAAGGCGACCTTCACACGTCTCGGCGGCATGTGCCCGCGCTGCGAGGGCATGGGCTCGGTCACCGACTTCGACCTCGCTGCGCTGTACGACGACAGCCGGTCGCTCAACGAGGGCGCGCTCACGATCCCCGGCTACAGCATGGACGCCTGGTACGGCCGCATCTACCGCGGCTGCGGCTTCTTCGACCCGGACAAGCCGATCCGCAGGTACACCAAGAGGGAGCTGCACGACCTGCTCTACAAGGAGCCGACCAAGGTCGTCGTCGACGGGATCAACCTGACCTACGAGGGGCTGATCCCGAAGATCCAGAAGTCGTTCCTGTCCAAGGACGTCGACGCGATGCAGCCGCACATCCGCGCCTTCGTGGAGCGGGCGGTGACGTTCACGACCTGTCCCGACTGCGACGGCACGCGACTGACCGAGGAGGCCCGGTCGTCGAAGATCAAGGGGAAGAGCATCGCCGACGTCTGCTCGATGCAGATCAGCGACCTGGCCGAGTGGGTCGGCAGTTTGAATGAGCCGTCGGTCGCACCGCTGCTGACCGCGCTGCACGGCACGCTCGACTCCTTCGCCGAGATCGGACTGGGGTACCTCTCGCT
>JBKPSJ010000044.1:0-7491 GCA_046765875.1 Actinomycetota bacterium | reverse complement strand
CGCCACCGCAAGCCAGCACCTGGGCAAGCTCCGGCTGGCGGGCATCATCACGGCCCGGCGCGAGGGCCGACGGCATATCTACACCGTCGACGACCCGCACGTGCTCACGCTGGTCGAGCAGATCTTCCAGCACATCGCCGCCGACGGCACTCTGGCCCCGGATCCGCCACCCCGCCCCCGCCCGAAGATCGGCTAGAGGCGGGGCTTCGCGCATCGTGTTGTGGGTGCGCACGCCGTGTGCGATGTGGACACCCACAACAACATGCGGGAACCCACCAGAGGTCGGGTCAGTCGTCCTCGTCGTCGAGCCTGGCGAGCCAGGTGGCGAGGCGTTCGACCGGCGTCTCGAACTCCGGGTTCAGGTCGACGAACTCGCGCAGCCGCTCGGCCAGCCAGGCCAGCGAGACGTCCTCCTCGCCCCGCCGGCTCTCCAGTTCCTCGATACCGCGATCGGTGAAGTACACGTCAGCTGAAGGCCTGCTTGATCAGCGTCTGCTGCTCGGCGACGTGCACGCTGTGCGAGCCGACCGACGGAGCCGACATCTCCGGCCGCGACACCCGGTAGAACGGCTTGCCGCCCAGGTGCGGGGTCAGGTTGAGCGCCATGAACGGCCACGGGCCTTGGTTGGCCGGCTCGTCCTGCACCCAGCGGACCTCCTGCAGGTTCGGGTACTTGGCCAGCTCGGCCTGGATCTCCGCGATCGGCACCGGGTAGAGCTGCTCGACCCGGACCAGCGCGGTCACGATCTTGTCCGCCTCGGCCTTCTTGCGCTGGGCCAGCAGATCCCAGGTGATCTTGCCCGAGCACAGCACCACCCGCTCGATCGCGTTCGGGTCGGTGACCTGGTCGTCGCCGATCACCGGCAGGAACGAGCCGCGGGTGAACTGCGCCGGCTGCGACACCGCCGCCTTGTTGCGTAGCATCGACTTTGGGGTGAACACGATCAGCGGCCGGTGCTCCTCACCGAGCGAGTGCCGGCGCAGCAGGTGGAAGTACGACGCCGGGCTCGACGGCTGAGCCACCGTCATCGAGTCCTCGGCGCACAGTGCCAGGAACCGCTCGATCCGGGCGGACGAGTGGTCCGGGCCCTGGCCCTCGTACCCGTGCGGGAGCAGCAGCACCACGCCGGACTTCTGGCCCCACTTGGCCTCGCCGGACGAGACGTACTCGTCGATGATCGTCTGCGCGCCGTTGACGAAGTCGCCGAACTGCGCCTCCCACAGCACCAGCGCCTCCGGCCGCGCCACGGAGTAGCCGTACTCGAACCCGAGCGCCGCGTACTCGCTGAGCAGTGAGTCGTACGCGAAGAACGGTGCCTGCTGCCCCTCGTCGAGGTGCTGAAGCGGCATGTAGGTCTCACCGGTGACCCGGTCGATCACGGCGGCGAACCGCTGCACGAAAGTGCCGCGGCGGCTGTCCTGACCGGCCAGCCGGACCGGCCTGCCGTCGAGCAGCAACGAGCCGAACGCCATGATCTCGGCCGTACCCCAGTCGATCGGGCCCTGCGTGATCGCGGCGGCGCGGCGCTGCAACTGCGGTAGCACCTTCGGGTGAGCGGTGAAGCCCTCCGGCAGCGTGGTGTACGCGTCGGCGATCTTCTTCAGGTTCTCCATCGTGGTCGCGGTCGCGTCCGGGCCCTCCGGCTTGTCCGGGTAGACCGGCACGGTGGCGTACGACGGCGGGGTGTCGGGCTCGGCCTTGGCCTCACGGACCTCGGTGAACACCCGCTCCAGCCGCTGCTGGTAGTCCCGCATCGCCTGCTCCGCCTCTTCGACGGTGATGTCGCCGCGGCCGATCAGGGACTCGGTGTACAGCTTGCGGACCGAGCGCTTCTGCTCGATCAGGTCGTACATCAGCGGCTGGGTGAAGCTCGGGTCGTCGCCCTCGTTGTGCCCGCGACGCCGGTAGCAGATCAGGTCGATCACGACGTCCTTGTCGAACGCCTGCCGGTACTCGAAGGCCAGGTCCGCGACCCGTAGGCAGGCCTCGGGGTCGTCTCCGTTGACGTGGAAGATCGGCGCCTGCACCATCCGGGCGACGTCGGTGCAGTACATCGACGACCGCGACGACGCCGGCGAGGTGGTGAACCCGACCTGGTTGTTGACGATCAGGTGGATCGTGCCGCCGGTGCGGTACCCGCGCAGCTGGGACAGATTCAGCGTCTCGGCCACCACGCCCTGGCCCGCGAAGGCCGCGTCGCCGTGGATCAGGACGGGCAGCACCGGGAACTCGGCACCCCTGTTGAGGAGGTCCTGCTTGGCCCGGGCTATGCCCTCCAGCACCGGGTCGACGGTCTCCAGGTGCGACGGGTTCGCCGCCACCGAGACCTTGATCTTGTCGCCGAACTCGGAGAGGAACTCGCCCTCGGCGCCCAGGTGGTACTTGACGTCGCCCGAGCCCTGGACCGTACGCGGGTCGATGTTGCCGTCGAACTCGCGGAAGATCTGGCTGTACGACTTGCCGATGATGTTGGCCAGCACGTTCAGCCGGCCGCGGTGTGCCATACCGATGACGACCTCGTCCAGACCGGCCGCGGCGGCCTCCTCGCAGATCTCGTCGAGCAGGGGGATGGTGGTCTCGCCGCCCTCGAGCGAGAACCGCTTCTGGCCCACGTACTTGGTCTGCAGGAAGGTCTCGAACGCCTCGGCCTCGTTCAGCTTGGCCAGGATCCGCAACTGTTCCTCGCGCGGCGGCTTCACGTGCGGCCGCTCGACCCGCTCCTGGATCCACTTGCGCTGCTCGGGGTCCTGGATGTGCATGTACTCGATGCCGGTGGTACGGCAGTACGAGTCGCGCAGGATGCCGAGGATCTCGCGCAGCTTCATGAACCGGCGGCCGGTCGCAGCGCCGAACGACCCGGTGGCGAACTCGCGATCCAGGTCCCACAGGGTCAGCCCGTGCGTGACGACGTCCAGGTCCGGGTGGCTGCGCTGCTTGTACTCCAGCGGGTCGGTGTCGGCCATGATGTGACCGCGCACTCGGTAGGCGTGGATCAGCTCTAGGATGCGCGCCTGCTTGCTGACGTCCTCCTCGTGGCTGTGCGGCAGATCCGCGGCCCAGCGGATCGGCTCGTACGGGATCCGCAAGGCCCGGAAGATCTCGTCGTAGAACCCGTCCTCACCGAGGATCAGGTGGTGCAGCCGGCGCAGGAACTCGCCCGACTGCGCGCCCTGGATGATCCGGTGGTCGTATGTCGAGGTCAGCGTCATCACCTTGCTGACCGCCAGCTTGGCCATCGTCTCGTCGGCCGCGCCCTGGTACTCCGGCGGGTACTCCATCGCGCCGACGCCGACGATGCAGCCCTGGCCCTTCATCAGCCGCGGCACCGAGTGCTGGGTGCCGATCGTGCCCGGGTTGGTCAGGCTGATCGTGGTGCCCTGGAAGTCCGGCAGCGCCAGCTTGTTGTCCCGGGCCCGGCGCACGATGTCCTCGTACGCCATCCAGAACTCGGCGAAGTTCATGTCCTCGGCGCCCTTGATCGACGGCACCAGCAGTTGCCGGGTGCCGTCCGGCTTCTGCATGTCGATCGCGAGGCCGAGGTTGATGTGCTGCGGCTTGACCAGAGTGGGCTTGCCGTCCACCTCGTCGAAAGAGGAGTTCATCTCCGGCAGCGTCTTGAGCGCCTTGACCAGGGCGTACCCGACCAGGTGGGTGAAGCTGACCTTGCCGCCGCGAGCCCGCTTGAGGTGGTTGTTGATGACGATCCGGTTGTCGATCAGCAGCTTGACCGGGACCTGCCGGACGCTCGTGGCGGTCGGGACCGTGAGGCTGGTCTCCATGTTCTGCGCGGTACGCGCCGGAGCGCCGCGCAGGATCACCGTTTCGGCGTCGCCAGAGCTCTCCGGGGTCGACTTGGGCTGCGCGGTCGGCGGCTGGTTGACGGTGCCGCCGGTCGGGGTCGTACCGTCGCCCCGGCCCGCGGCCGACCTGCTGGCCTCCTGGGTCTGTGCGGTCTGTGCGGTCTGTGGCGCGGTCTGTGCGGTCTGTGCGGTCTGTGGCGCGGTCTGGGTTTGCGTCACGGACTGCTGGGCCTCGGCAGCGGGCTGTTGGCGCTGGGCGGGCCGGGCCGACATGGGTGCGGTCTGCGTCGGCTGTGCAGGCTGTGCGGGCTGGGTCTGAGCGGGCTGCGTCTGGGTCTGGGCCTGCTGGGTAGCCTGAGTCGTGGTGCCGGCACGGGAGTCCTTAGCCGGCGTGTAACCCTTGAAGAAGTCCCACCATGCCTTGTCCACCGAGTTGGGATCTTGCAGGTACTTCTCGTACATCTCGTCGACCAGCCAGTCGTTCGCGCCGAAGGCTGCTAACGGGTTCGATTGCGATGGCTCGGTGGCCACTGGGCAGTTCGCCTCTTCCGATCGTGTCAGGTAGCGGTGGTTTGGAATGGACCCCGAGCATCAAGGCTAATAGCCCGGACAGAACTTCTACAGCCCAGGACCACGCGTCGGCGCGCCAAACCACCACATGCGGTGGTTTGTCAGACCAAAGGCCGTTGACCTGCGGTTTCATGTGTCCCAGCTCACTCGGGGCGGTCGCGGGCGGTTACCGATCGCTGACGCAGACGGAAAGCCGCTCACGGAAACGCGGTCAACGGTTCGAGAGGCGGCGGACCAGCTTGAGGCCGGACCAGGTGTTGTCGATGGCGCAGACCTTGACGTCGACGACGCCGAGCGGGAGGGCTACCTCGCGGATGCCGTCCTCGGTCAGGTCGGTAGGTACGCCGGACGACTTCTTCGGCCAGGCGACCCAGATCGCACCGGCCGTCGTGGTGCGGTCGAGCAGTGCAGGCAGCCGGCCCGACAGCCGGGCCCGGTCCGGGCAGAACGCCAGGATGATGTCGTACGCCGTCCGGCCGGGTCGTCGTACCGGCGTGACCGCGTCGGGCAGCCCCGCGATCTCGAACCCGGCGGGGGCGTTGTCCAGGGCAACCGTATGGTCCGGTCTGATCCCCAGCTTGGCCGCGAGCGGTTTGCCCGAGTACCCGGGTGTGGTCACACCTGAAGCGTAGAGCGAGCGGCCATACTTGCCGGTATGGCGCTGACCGACGAGGCGATCGTCAAGATCAAGGAGATGATCACGTCCGGTGAGCTCGGCCCGGGGGACCGGCTGCCGAAGGAGTCGGACCTGGCTGCGCGGCTCGGGTTGTCCCGCAACTCGCTGCGCGAAGCGGTCAAGGCTCTCACCCTGGTCAACGTGCTGGACGTACGGCACGGCGACGGTACCTATGTGACCAGCCTCGACTCCGCCCACCTGCTGGACGCGCTGAGCTTCATGGTCGACCTGCACCGTGACGAGTCGATCCTGCAGTTCTTCGAGGTACGCCGCCTGCTCGAGCCGGGCATCGCAGCACTCGCGGCCGGCCGGATCAAACCCGAGCAACTGGCCGAACTCCGCGAGCTGACCGAGTCGCTGGACGCGTCCGCCGACGTCGACCAACTGGTCGCGAACGACCTGCGGTTCCACCGCTGTATCGCCGAGGCGACCGGCAATGCCGTCGTCTGCTCGCTGCTCGACGGAGTGTCGGGCGCCACCCAGCGGGCGCGGATATGGCGCGGTGTCACCGAGGCCGGCGCGGTCGCGCGAACGCTGGCCGAGCACACCGCGATCGTCGATGCGATCGAGATCGGCGACGGCGAGGCCGCCCGGGCCTGGATGACCGCGCACATCGCGGGTGTGGAGAACTGGTTGCGCCAGGCCGCCGATACGCCGTAAGTCGTTTGCCCGCGACGATGCCGGGCTCTACGGTTGACCGCGTCCCACTCCCGTCGATCGGAGATAGCGTTGCTCATCTGAGGTCACTTCAGCCATCGGCACCGACCTCAGGAGGACGCGTATGTCTTATTCCATCGTCTGCACCGATCTGTCGTTCGCATGGCCGGACGGCGAGGTCGTGTTCGACGGTCTCAGCTTCACCGCCGGCCCCGTTCGCTCCGGGCTGGTCGGGCGCAATGGCGCCGGCAAGTCCACGCTGCTGCGGTTGATCGCCGGACGGCTGCAGCCCCGCGCTGGTTCGGTCCGGCACGCGGGCGTACTCGGCTACCTGCCGCAGGACCTCGTACTCGACACCAGCCTGCGGGTCGATCAGGTGCTCGGCATCGATGAAGTACGCCGGGCGCTGGCCGCGATCGAGTCAGGCGATGTCGAAGAGCGGCACTTCGCCGCAGTAGGCGATCAGTGGGACGTCGAGGACCGCGCGCTGGCAACGCTCGGCGAACTCGGCCTGGAGGGCATCGGCCTGGACCGCGGCGTCGGCGAATTGTCCGGCGGCGAAGGCGTGCTGCTCGGCCTGGCCGCCGAACTGCTCAAGCGGCCGGACGTGCTGCTGCTCGACGAGCCGACCAACAACCTCGACCTGTCGTCGCGGCGCCGGCTGTACGACGCGGTCGACTCGTTCCGAGGTGCCCTGCTCGTGGTCAGCCACGACCGCGCGCTGCTCGACCGGATGGACCAGATCGGCGATCTCCGCGACGGCGCCGTCGCCTGGTACGGCGGCAACCTCACGGCGTACGAGCATCAGGTGGCGATCGAGCAGGAGGCGACCGAACGGATGGTGCGGGCCGCCGGTGCTGACGTACGCCGGCAGCAACGCGACCTGATCGAGGCACGAGAGAAGCTCGATCGCCGCCGCAGCTACGGCCAGCGCCAGCAGGAGGCCGGCGGGATCCCGAAGATCGTCGCCGGCGGTCTCAAGCGATCCGCGCAGGTGTCGGCGGGCAAGCAGCGCAATATGCACTCGGCCAGGCTGGAGGCGGCCAGAGCTTCGCTGACCGAGGCCGAGGCGCTGGTCCGCGACGACGACCACATCCGCATCGACCTGCCCGGGACCGTGGTGCCGCCGGGCCGGATCGTGCTGCGGATGCACGGCCTCGAGATCCGGTCCGGCCCGGTCGGCGATCTGGAGTTGCGCGGGCCGGAACGGATCGCGCTGGTCGGATCGAACGGCGCCGGTAAGTCGACCCTGCTGCACACGATCGCGAGCGACTTGTCGCCGATCGGCGGCACGGCCGAGCCGGTCGTACCGTGGCGGCTGCTGCCACAGCGGCTGGACCTCCTCGACGACGGGCTCTCCGTGGTGGACAACGTCGCGGCGTTCGCGCCGGACGCCGACAACAACACCCGACGGGGCCGGCTCGCGCGGTTCTTGTTCCGCGGTCGCGCGGCCGATCAGCTGGTGGCCTCGCTGTCGGGCGGCGAGCGGTTCCGGGCCGCGCTGGCGGCGTTGCTGCTGGCCGATCCGGCGCCACAGTTGCTGATGCTGGACGAGCCGACCAACAACCTCGATTTGGCCAGCGTCGACCAGTTCGCGAGCGCGCTCGACGCGTACGCAGGTGCGCTGATCGTGGCCAGCCACGATGTACCGTTCCTGCGCCGGATCGGGATCACCCGGTGGCTGCGGTTGGACGAGACCGGATTGGCTCCGATCGAGCCGCTCTAAACGCAATACCGTTCAGTTAGTGTCGCAGAACGGTGTAGGTCGGGTCGGGGCGGGGTTGTGG
>JBKPSJ010000043.1:0-13690 GCA_046765875.1 Actinomycetota bacterium | reverse complement strand
ACGCCACAATGTGGCTGAGCCCGCCGGGCTGGAGCAGATGGTGCGCCGGCTCAACGGGGTCATGGTCGCGCGCAACTACGTGATGATGGACTACGACATCCCCGCCGAGGCAGTCGAGCGGGCAAGTGCGCTGACGCCCGGACTGGAGTCGCCGACAGTCTCGCCGCTGGCGCGCGAGGGCTGGGTGGCGGTCCGGGCGATGGTGCCACGGACGGACGCGCAGCGGATCATGGACCAGCTCTGGGACGTCGGCGCGCGGGCCATCCTGACCACCGACATCCACGCCTGCCGGATCTGATGGCCGGCCGGACCTCGGGTCGAGCAGGTGCCGAGCCGGTCTGGCGGTTCCGGCCCCGGGTGCTGCCGGTGATCGCGACGATGATGGCGCTGAGCCTCATCGCCGTCTTCACCGTTGTCTGGGTGCGGCTGGCGACCAGGTCGGAGTTCACGGCGTTCCAGATCGTCACGCTGCTGGCCTTCGGTGGCGCAATGCTATGGATCCTTTACAGAATGGCGACGTTGCGAATCGCGGCGTACGAGGACCGGGTCGAGGTGCGCAACGTTTTCCGCTCGTACCGGCTGGACTGGAATCGCGTGCGTGCGCTGAGGTTTTCGCCCGGCGATCCCTGGCTGCAGCTTTTCGATGCCGACGGCAACCGTATCGGCGTGCTCGCGATCCAGTCCGCGGACGGGTCGCGGGCCGGGGTCGCGGCTCGCGAACTGGCGGAGGTGGGCCGCCGCCACGGCGCCGGCGATTGAACTGTGATCAAGTAGATTTCATATGGTGAAGGTGTTCTGCCGGGGGTGTGGGATCGATACCATTCATCCCACAGGAGGCACAGATGAATGATCGTCCGGCGCGCTCTGCCAGCGGCCACCGTCCAGACGACCTCGTTCGCAGTGTGTCGCGAGCCCTGAGGGTGCTCGAGGTCATTAGCGGTTCGCCGGGCCTGCCGGTGAAGGCGATCGCCCGGCGGGCGGAGCTGAACATTTCCACGACGTACCACCTGGTGCGGACTCTGGCCTACGAGGGCTACGTGGTGCGGCTGCCGGACGGGTGCTACGAGGTCGGGCCCGAGGTGCCACGTCGCTACCACGACCTGATGACCTCGTTCGACCGGCCGCCTTCTGCCGGGCGGGTGCTGCGGCACCTGACCGAGGTGACCGGGCTGAGCGCATACCTCGGACTGGTTCGCAACGGACGGGTGATGGTCGCCGACGTGGTCGAGGGACCGGGTTCGCCGTATCTGGAGGACCTGGAGATCGGCCTGGACATCGCGGCACACGCGACCGCGCTGGGCAAGGCGCTGCTGGCATCGATGACGCGCAACCAGCGCCGGCAGTACCTGGCCGACCAGGGGCTGCGGCCGTTCACCCGCAACACTCGCACCGACCTGGCCGCGATCGAGGCGGATCTGCGTGCGTTCGACCCGAGCCAGCCGGTGATCGAGCACGGCGAGTACCGCGACGGCGTGTCCTGCTCGGCGGGCCTGGTGCCGCGTAACGTGCCCGACGACCCGTACTGGACGGTGGGTGTCTCGGTGCGCGGCGACGAGTTGCCGGCCCGGGTCAACGCCGAGGTGATGCGTGCCGCCAAAGACCTCGCTAACGCTTAGGTTCGCTCGAGGCGGGCCTGCAACCCGTCGAGCAGGCTCTCCAGTCCGAAGGTGAACGACTGGTTCATCAGCTCGCCGGGATCGACGTTGCGCCGGTTGAGCGACTCCTGCATCGTCGGGTAGTCCTCGGTCGCCTTCAGCCCCTCGGCCATCACCGTGCTGACCCACTCCTGCTCGCTGGTGCCGGACTCCTGGACCATCGTCCGCCAGGCGACCTCGGAGGTCGCGATGCCGAAGACGTAGGACATCACGCTGCTCATCGCGAAGTCGATCTCGAGATCGGTGAACCCGGCGGCACCGAACAGGGCCAGCCCCCGGGATCCGAGGTCCATCGCGTGCGGGCCGATGCTCGGCCGGGTGTTGATCACGGCCGGCAGCCAGGGGTGCCGCAGGATCGTCGCGCGCAGGCTGTGCGCGAACAGCGTCGCACCGTTGCGCCAGCCGGCCAGCTCGGGCTCGGGTATGTCGACCTCGCTGTACACCTCGTCGATCACCAGTTCGAGCAGGTCGTCCTTGGTCTCCACATGCCAGTACAGACTCGTCGTACCCGCCTTGAGCCGTTCGGCCAGCCTGCGCATGCTCAGCCCGGCGAGCCCCTCCTCGTCGAGCAGCCGCAATGCGGCCCGCACGATCTGCTCGCGGCTGAGCGTCTCGCGCGGCGCCGGGGCCTTGGTCCGTGTCCATACCGAGCCCGCCATAACGACATCATAGCCAGGACTAGCACAACGTTCGAGTTTGTCGTACGTTGTTCTAGTGACCAGTACAACGTTCGAGTCTGCGACCGGCACCGGACACCCCCGGCGCTGGTGGATCCTGCTGATCCTGTGCCTGAGCCTGTTGGTGCTCGTGGTCGACAACACGGTGCTCAACCTGGCCATCCCCGCGCTGATGCGCGATCTGGACGCCACCCCTGCCGACGTGCAGTGGATCATCGACGCCTACATCCTCGCGTTCGCCGGGCTGCTGCTGACCGCGGGAAGCCTGTCCGACCGGTACGGCCGGCGGAAGATCCTGCTGATCGGCCTGGTGGTCTTCGGCGCCGCGTCCCTGCTCGCCACCGTCGCCGCCAGCCCGTGGCAGCTCATCGCCTGCCGGGCGCTGATGGGCGTGGGCGGCTCGCTGCTGATGCCGAGCACGCTGTCGTTGCTGTTCACCGTCTTCCCGCCCGAGGAGCAGCGCAAGGCGATGGCCGGCTGGTCGACGGTCGCGATGGTCGGCCTGGTCGCCGGCCCGACGGTCGGCGGCTTCCTGCTGAACCACTTCTGGTGGGGTTCGATCTTCCTGCTCAACGTCCCGATCGCGGTGCTCGCTATCGTCGGCGCGCTGGCGCTGATACCCGAGTCCCGGGGACCTGCCCGTAGCCCCGACCCGCTCGGCGCGGTGCTCTCGATCGTCGGAATGACGGCGGTGGTGTGGGCGATCATCTCGATCCCGGCCGATGGCATCGGGTCGGCCAAGGTGATCGGCGCGATCGTCGTCGGTGTGGTCGCCCTGACTGCATTCGCACTTTGGGAGCGGCGTAGCGAGCACCCGATGGTTCCGCTGGATCTGTTCAAAGATCGCAACTTCAGCGGCACCAGTTTCTCGATCGTGCTGCTGTCGTTCACCGCCGGAGGCCTGCTGCTGGCGCTGACCCAATACTTGCAGTTCGTGCTTGGGTACAGCCCGCTCAAGGCCGGTCTGGCGTTGATTCCGTATGCGGTGTCGGCGGCGCTGTTCAACAGCCTGGGTGCCACCCTCGGCAAGAAGTTGGCCGACCGGACGCTGATCGTGGCCGGACTGCTGGTGGTGGGCCTCGGGTTCGGCATCCTGACCCAGGTGTCGGACACGTCCGGGTACGGGCTGCTGATCGCCGGCCTGCTGGTGATGGGCGTCGGCGGCGGACTGGCCGGGCCGGCGGCGTACACGCTGCTCATGCAGGCGGTGCCGCCGGAGCACCGCGGCGTCGGCTCGGCGATGAACGACACCGTCCAGCAGACCGGTGCGGCGCTGTCGGTCGCGGTGCTCGGCAGCGTGCTGGCCGCGGCGTACACCGCTGCGCTGCCGGACTCGGTGCCGGAGATCGGACGCGGCTCGATCGCGGAAACCCTCGCGCTGGGGCCGCAGTTCGTGGCCGCGGCCAAGGACGCGTTCACCCAGGCGATGACGATCGCGATGGTCGCCGGTGCGATCGGCGCCGTGGCCGGTGCCATCGTCGCGCTGATCATGCTCCCGCGCCGTAAGGCCGCGCAGCCCTTCGCGCCGGAGCCGGACGCTCAGGTCGACGTGCCGGTCAGCTCGATGTGATCGTGAAGGACGTGGTGTGGGTCTCGCCGGGCGACAGGACGACCAGGTCGGTCCCGGTGGCGAACGCGTTCGGCGGGCAGGTCATCGGCTCGACCGCGAGACCGGCGCGGTCCAGCGCCTCACCGGTATAGATCTGCATCCAGGGTGTGTCGGAGGTCAGCGAGATCGTCCGGCCCGACGCGGGATCGGTGAGGGTCACCGTCCACGGACTCGGCAGCCCGGTGAAGGCGTTGTCGATCCGCAGATCGCCGACGATCCGTGGCGTGCCGAAGTCGGACTCGTTGCCGGTCGCGTCGACAAGGCCGATCGGGAGCAGCCGGTCCGGCTCCACGTCGAGTCGCTGCGCCGCGGTGAAGGTCAGCTCGCACTCGTCGACCCGGCGGCCGACGGTGAGATAGGGATGCGCTCCGAACCCGTACGGCGCGTCATGCGAACCGACGTTGGTGGCGGAGACGGTCACTGTGACACCCGGTTCGTCCAGCACGTACACGACCTGGAGGTCGAGCTGGTACGGGTACCCGGGCTGGCCGTGCAGCCGGTGGACGAACGTGTTGTCCGCAGACCGGTCCCAGACAGACCATCTGGTCAGCCCGTGACTGGCGTTCAGCCGGGCCGGTTCGGTCAGCGCGAGGCGATGCTCGGTGCCGGCGAAGGTGTAGCGGCCGTCGGCGATCCGGTTCGGCCACGGGATCAGCAACTGGCCGAGACCGGCATGGCACAACTCGTCCTCGCCGTACCCGAGCAGCACGTCCCGGCCGTCGTAGCTCAGTCGGCGCAGCCCGCCTCCGACGCTGACCACCGTTGCCTCGTACCCGCCGCCGCGCAGCACCCACGACGTACCCGATGGAGAAACGCCCATGGGCGCGAGCCTATGCGGTGGTCAGGACGCCAGGCCGGGGTGCTCGGTGGCGCGGGTCTTGACGACGATCTCGCGCTCCGGGTCGTGCGGGATGGCCGGCGAGCCGTCGACGACCAGATCGGCACGGTCGCGGGTGCGCTCGGCCGCATAGTGCTCGCGCTCCCACCGCATCCAGTCCAGCCAGCGGTCGCGCAGCGCCTCGCCGTCACGGTCGATCCCGCGGTTCAGCCGGACCGCGTTCGACGTCTCGACCCAGATCCGCAGCGAGGCCCATTTGTCGACCGCGCTGTCGGCCGAGGTCACGCCCTCGACGACGAGCAGGTCCAGGTCGGCCGGTACGGCGTGCAGTTCGGCGTACCGGCCGGCGTCCCAGTCGTAGCGGCGGTACCGGCCCTCCAGTCCCTGTGCGATCCGGGCGAGCACGTGGTCGCGGAGCAGGCCGAAGCCGCGGACCGCGCCGTCCCACCCGTCGTACAGGTCGTCCATGTGCAGGGTCCGGACGGTCAGCCCGCGGTCCTCCGCTCCGCGGGTGATGAGTCCGGCCAGCGACGTCTTCCCCGAGCCCGCCGGGCCGTCGACACAGACCAGCCGGGTCGCGCCGAGGCGCGCCGGAGCCGCGACGATGCGGTCCAGGAGGGTGTCGATGGAGAGCAGTTCAGTTGATTCCATGACGTTTCAGGATGTCCTCGATCTCGTCGAACTCCCCGGCCTGGTCGGCCGGCTTCGCCTTCTTCTTCTTCGAGACCTTGGCAGGCTCCGGCCCGGTGGCGGTCAACTGCCCGGCGACATCCGGCTTCGCCCGGGCATCGGTCGCCTTCGGCTCGGGCTTCGCGCCCTTCGTCCCGATGCCGCGGTTGCGGGCGACACCCGACACCACGAACAGCACAACCGAGACGCCGAACAACGCGATCCCGGCCCACACCGAGGGCGAGAACACCAGGTGCACGAGCCAGTCGCTGGTCGCCTTCACCACGTCCCAGACGAGTTCGAGCAACCCCGTCAGATACAGCGACACCGGCAGTAACGACCAGGCCAGCCCGCGTACGCCGGCCGCGGTGCCGCGCCGCTTCGCCGCGGCGTACGAGCCGACCAGGCCGATCAGCGTCAGGCCGACGCAGAACGGCAACAGCGACAGATCCGAGAAGTCAGGCACAAGTCCAATCTCGCACAGCTACTCAGGTAACCAAGCCGGGACAGCCCTGAGGCCTCCCTGATAATGGCTGGATGCATCCGGGATCACGCCGGCTCGCGTTCTCCGAGTTCGCCGGTGACGACGGTACGGCCGACCCGCGGCTGGTCGACGCACTCGAGTCGGGCGACCACGGCCGGTTGCTGGCCTCCTTGTGCGAGGTCCGTCTGCTGGTCCCGGTGGTCGCCCTGCTCGGCGAGACGGCGTACGACGAGAACGGCCTGAAGACGGACAAGTCGTCGGACATGGCCGTCGTACTCCTGACCGGCCGGGACGGGCGGCGCGCGCTGCTGGCGTTCTCCGGTGTGCTGTCGCTGCGGGCCTGGCAGCCCGACGCACGGCCGATGCCCGCGGCCACAACGCTGGTCGCGACCGCGGCGGTCCAGGAAGGCGCTGCCGCGATCGTGCTCGACATCGCCGGCCCGCACACCGCGGTGGTCGAGACCGAGGACGTACGCCGCCTCGCGGCCGGCCACCGGGTGGTCCGCCTCGAGGACGGCGGATACGCCTGGGCCGCCCCGGCCTGACCCGCGGCGCTCGGTGTGGGGTTTCCGCACGCTGTTGTGGGTCCGCACATTGCATGCCATGCGGGTACCCGCCACGGCGTACGGGAGCCCAGGAGTGCGCTACTGGTGCGGGGCGTGGGCGAACGGGTCGGGTTTGCGATGGCGGGCGCGGAGCTGGTAGCGCTGGTGTGCGACTGCGGCGATCGCGAAGACGACGACGGCGACCAGGATCGCGATCCACAACGCGTCGCTGGCTGCCGCCGCCACGAAGCCGGCGACGGTGCCGAGCAGGACACTGTTGATCACGCCGACCATGCCGACCGCGCTCAGCACCACCTGCCGGGGTGATCGCAAGTAGCCGTCGAGCGCGAGGATGCCGACGATGTCGTCGGTGGGCGCGGTGACGCCGAGGTAGCCGCCGAGGCCGGGAGCAGCCTCGTGGTAGAAGCGGCGGATCCGGTTGATGCGCTGCAGGTACAGTGTGTCCTCGATGGACGCCTGCAGGACCCGCTCGAACGTCACCAGCCCGAGGAACGACAGGACCGGGAACAGCACCAGGCCGAAGGTGAGCAGAGTGGCGCGCGAGGTCTGCCCGGCGAAAGCCAGCGCGACCAGGCCGGCCGACACCGCGCCGAGGAAGATGCTGGTCCGGCCGTTCGACTCCGAGATCGTCGCCGCCCGGGCGGTCTGCAGGTTGAAGTGTTCGGTGGTCAGGATCGTGACGGCGGCCTGAGGGTCGTCACGCAGCGACTCGTAGGGGTGCTCCATCCCGACATCCTCGTCGCCGTGCGGCCGAGTGGTGGCCCGGTGGTGGCCAAGTAGTGGTCGAGTGGTGGCGGGGTCGGTGATCCTGTTACGCTTGGCGCGCGACCGATCGGGTCCGGCGATGTCCCATGGAATGAATCAGGGGCGCCAATGGTTCCGGTCAAAGCGGAGGACCACCTCCCACCCGCACCGACCGCGAGGTCGTCGGGTCCCGGTCACATCGGCGGTTCGGGCTACCGAGTCGCCGGTCGCCGGTATTGTCCGCCAGGACGGTGCCGGCCAGGGAATCTGGGCCTCCGTGTGGATCGCGCGGAGGCCTTCGTCATGCGGGCGGTCCTTATCTGAGGGACCCCTGCCGCGAAGACCTCCGGGCGGCGCACGCACGTACAACCAAGAACAATCCAGGAGGACCCATCACCACTGAACTGCGCGTCAACGAGCGCATCCGCGTTCCCGAGGTACGGCTGGTCGGACCGAACGGTGAGCAGGTCGGCATCGTACGGATCGAGGACGCACTTCGGCTGGCACAGGAAGCGGATCTCGACCTGGTCGAGGTCGCGGCCACCGCGAGGCCGCCGGTCTGCAAGCTGATGGATTTCGGCAAGTACAAGTACGAGGCCGCGCAGAAGGCCCGCGAGTCGCGCCGGAACCAGACCAACACCGTGATCAAGGAGATGAAGCTCCGGCCGAAGATCGACCCGCACGACTACGAGACCAAAAAGGGTCACGTGGTCCGGTTCCTGAAGCAGGGCGACAAGGTCAAGATCACGATCATGTTCCGCGGACGCGAGCAGTCCCGGCCCGAACTGGGCTACCGGCTGCTGCAGCGGCTCGCCGAGGACGTGAGCGATCTGGGCTTCATCGAGTCGAACCCGCGCCAGGACGGCCGGAACATGATCATGGTGCTCGGCCCGCACAAGAAGAAGTCCGAGGCCCGCGCAGAGGTCGAGGCAGAAAAGCAGCGGCGCGTGGCCGACCGGCAGGCCGAGGAGCAGGCCGACCGGGCAGAGCGCGCCGAGCAGGTGCAGCGCCGGGAGAAGGAGAAGGCCATGGGCGCCGGCAGGAAGCCGAAGGGCCCGGCCGACAACCTGGACCCGGAGTAGGACCGCAGGACGTCACCCGGCCGTGCCGGCCGGGCGGCGAACGACGTACGTAGGAAGAGATAAGGGCGAGATATGCCGAAGATGAAGACCCACTCGGGGATGAAGAAGCGCGTCAAGGTGACGGGCACGGGCAAGCTGCGCCGGCAGCAGACCAACCGCCGGCACCTGCTCGAGGGCAAGCCGTCCACCCGGACCCGCCGGCTGGCGGCCGACGCCGACGTCCCGGCGGCGTTCACCAAGAAGGTCAAGAGGCTTCTCGGCCGCTGACGGCGGCCCTTCCCCAGTTCCAGACGAAACACAAGGAGTACCCACCTCATGGCACGCGTGAAGCGGGCTGTCAACGCCCAGAAGAAGCGTCGCGTCGTACTCGAGCAGGCCAGCGGCTACCGCGGCCAGCGTTCCCGGCTGTACCGCAAGGCCAAGGAGCAGGTCGCCCACTCGCTGGTCTACGCCTACCGCGACCGCCGCGCGCGCAAGGGCGACTTCCGCCGGCTGTGGATCCAGCGGATCAACGCCGCCGCCCGGACCAACGGCATCACCTACAACCGGTTCATCCAGGGCCTGCGCGCCGCCGATGTCGAGGTCGACCGCAAGATCCTGGCCGAGCTGGCCGTCAGCGACCCCAAGGCCTTCACCGCGCTGGTCGAGGTCGCCAAGGCTCACCTGCCGGCGCCCGGCGACGGGCCGAAGAACGACGCCAAGGCCGCCTGACATCAGCAGAGCTGCAGTGGCGAGCCCGGATCTGCTCACCCCGCGGTCGGCGCGGATCAAGCAGGCACGACGGCTCGCCACCCGCGCGTTCCGGACCAAGGCCGGGCGGTTCCTGGCCGAGGGCCCGCAGGCTGTCCGCGAGGCGCTGCGTACCGGCCTCGTGATCGAGGTGTACGCCGCGCCGGGCGCCGAGGATCGGTACCGCGACCTGCGCAATCTGGCCCGCGCCGCGGCGATCCCGTGGCTGCCGGTCGACGACCAGGCGCTCGACGCCGTCACCGACACCGTGACGTCGCAGGGCGTGGTCGCGCTCTGCCGGCTGGTCGACGTACCACTGAGCGAGGCGGTACGCCGCGACGCCCGGTTACTCGCGGTCGGCGTACAGGTGCGTGACCCCGGCAACGCGGGCACGCTGATCCGGACCGCGGACGCGGCCGGCGCCGACGCGGTGGTGTTCTCGACCGAGTCGGTCGACCCGCACAACCCGAAGGCGGTACGGGCCAGCGTGGGCAGCGTCTTCCACGTACCGGTCAGCCTCGACGCCGACGTCGAGAGCGCGGCCGGGCAGTGGCGGGACCAGGGCCTGCAGGTGCTCGCCGCCGACGGAGACGGCGACACCGACCTGGATGATCTGGCCGACGCCGACGGCCTGGCCACGCCTACGGCCTGGCTGTTCGGCAACGAGGCGCACGGCCTCCCCGGCACCGTCACCGCGATCGCCGACCGGGTGGTGCGAGTACCGATCTACGGCCACGCGGAGAGCCTCAATCTGGCCACCGCCGCGGCAGTGTGTCTGTACGCATCGGCTCGGGCACAGCGGCGAACGAACCACACATAGCGATCCATAGACTCACCAGAAGCGAACAAAGCAGCGAAGACCGCCAGACCCCGAGGGGAAGCATGTCGGGCCCTAACACGAACTACGACCCGGTCGAGGTGACACCCCTGCACGCCGAGGAGATCGAGCGGATGCAGGCCGAGGCACTCGACGGGTTCGCCACCGCCCATGACCTGGCCGCGCTCGCGGACGCCAGGCTCAGGCATCTCGGCGACCGGTCGCCGGTGGCGCTGGCGAACCGGGAGATCGGCTCGCTGCCGCCGCAGGCGCGCAAGGAGGCCGGCCAGCGGATCGGCGCCGCCCGCAAGGCGATCAGCGAGGCGTACGGGACCAGGCTGGCCGAACTCGAGGCCGCGCACGAGCAGCGGATGCTGGCCGAGGAGCGGATCGACGTCACGCTGCCGTGGCACACCCCGCGGCTGGGTGCCCGGCACCCGCTGAGCCTGATCTCCGACCAGGTCGCCGACGTGTTCACCGCGCTCGGCTGGGACGTCGCCGAGGGTCCCGAGGTCGAGGCCGAGTGGCTGAACTTCGACGCGCTGAACTTCCAGCCCGACCACCCGGCACGGCAGATGCAGGACACCTTCTTCATCGACCCGCCGGGGTCCGGCATGGTGCTGCGTACCCACACCTCGCCGGTGCAGGTCCGCTCGATGCTGGACCGCGAGCCGCCGATCTATGTGATCTGCCCGGGCCGGGTGTACCGCACCGACGAGCTGGACGCGACCCACTCGCCGGTCTTCATGCAGGTCGAGGGTCTGGTCGTCGACGAGGGCATCTCGCTGGCGCACCTCAAGGGCACGCTCGACCACTTCGTCGTGCAGATGTTCGGCGAAGGGCTGGAGTCGCGGCTGCGGCCGAACTTCTTCCCGTTCACCGAGCCGTCGGCCGAGGTCGACCTGAAGTGTTTCGTGTGCCGCGGCGAGTCCGTCGGCAACCCGGACCGGCCGTGCCGTACCTGCGGCAGCGAGGGCTGGATCGAGTGGGGCGGCTGCGGCGTGGTCAACCCGCGAGTACTGCGCGCCTGCGGCATCGACACCGAGCGGTACTCGGGGTTCGCGTTCGGGATGGGGCTGGAGCGGACGCTGATGTTCCGCAACGGCGTGGAGGACATGCGGGACATGCTCGAGGGTGACGTGCGGTTCAGCCGCCAGTTCGGGATGGAGATCTGATGCGGGTCCCACTGTCGTGGCTGCGCGAGTACGTCGACCTGCCGGAAGGCGTGACCGGCCGCGACGTCGCCGACAGGCTGCTCCGGGCCGGCCTGGAGGTCGAGACCGTCCACCGGGTCGGCGACGACATCAAGGGCCCGCTGGTGGTGGCCCGGGTGCTGTCGTTCGAGGACGAGACGCACTCCAACGGCAAGACCATCCGCTGGACCTCGCTCGACGCCGGCGAGGACGAGCCGCGCTGGGTGGTCTGCGGCGCGCACAACTACGTGGTCGGTGACCTGATCGTGGCGGTGCTGCCTGGCGCCGTGCTGCCTGGTGGCTTCGAGATCTCTGCGCGCAAGACGTACGGGCACGTGTCGGACGGGATGATCTGCTCCACCCGTGAGCTCGGGATGGGCGACGACCACTCCGGCATCCTGGTGCTCGGCAAGCACGAGGCCAAGCCGGGTGACGATGCGGTCGAGTTGCTGCACCTGCGCGACGACGTACTCGACATCGCGGTGACGCCGGACCGCGGGTACTGCCTGTCGATCCGCGGCGTCGCCCGCGAGGCGGCCACGGCGTACGGCATCGACCTGCGCGACCCGGCCGATGTGGAGCTGACCGGCACCGGCGAGACCGGCGGGTACGGCGTACGCGTCGAGGACCCGGTCGGCTGCCCGGTGTTCGTGGCGCGCACGGTCACCGGCGTGGACGCGACCCGGCCGTCGCCGCGCTGGGTGCAGCAGCGCCTGACGCTGGCCGGGATGCGGCCGATCTCGGTCGCGGTCGACATCACCAACTACGTGATGCTCGAGCTCGGCAACCCGATCCACGGGTACGACAAGGCCAAATTGCAGGGCGACATCGTCGTCCGCCGGGCCCAGTCCGGCGAGAAGATCGTCACCCTCGACGACCAGGCCCGCGAGCTGGACCCCGAGGACCTGCTGATCACCGACGACTCCGGCCCGATCGGGCTGGCCGGTGTGATGGGCGGCGCGTCCACCGAGATCTCGACGGCGACCACCGACGTCGTGATCGAGGCCGCGCACTTCGACGCGGTCGTGATCGCGCGCACGTCGCGCCGTCACAAGCTGTCCACCGAGGGCGCGAAGCGCTGGGAGCGCGGCGTCGACCCGGGCCTGCCCTGGTACGCAGCACAGCGAGTCGCCGACCTGCTGGCCGAACTGGCCGGCGGGACGATCGAGACAGCGCAGACGGTGATCGACACCTCGGTGCCGCCGGAGCCGGTCTCGATCCCGGTCGACCACGCCCGCAATGTGGCCGGCGCGCCGATCAGCGTGTCCGAGACGGTGACGCATCTGGCCGCGGTCGGCTGCGAGGTCAAGCGCGCCTCCGGCGAGTCCGGCGAGGAACTGATCGTCACACCGCCGACCTGGCGGCCCGACCTTCGGGACCCGAACGACTTGGCCGAGGAGGTCATCCGCCTCTACGGGTACGAGAAGGTGCCGTCGGTGCTGCCGGCCGCGCCGGGCGGTCACGGCCTGACCGTCACGCAGCGGCGTCGCCGCCGGCTGGCGCAGGCGCTGGTCGGCGCTGGGCTGACCGAGGTGGTCGCGTACCCGTTCGTCGGCGCGGCCGACTTCGACGCGCTCGGGCTGCCGGCCGAGGATCAGCGGCGGGCCACGGTGATGCTGACCAACCCGCTTTCCGACGAGGAGCCGGGGCTGCAGACGACGCTGCTGCCGGGCCTGCTGCGGACCGCCGCCCGCAACGTCGGGCGCGGTCAGACCGACCTCGCGCTGTATCTGTCGGCCAGTGTGTTCAAGCCGCGCCCAGATGCCAAGACGGCGCCGATCCCGGCCGTCACGCAGCGACCCACGGACGATGAGCTCGCCGCCGTGTACGCCGCGCTGCCCGAGCAGCCGGTGCACCTGGGTGTGGTGCTGACCGGCTCCCGGGTCCCGCCAGGCTGGTGGGGCAAGGCCGAGCCGTTCGGCTGGGCGGACGCGGTCCAGGTGGCCCGTACGGCTGCCGCCGCGCTCGGCGTGGATGTTGCCGTACGCAACGGTGAGTACGCGCCATGGCACCCGGGCCGGTGTGCCGAGATCGTGCTGGCCGACGGCACCGTCGTCGGTCACGCGGGCGAACTGCACCCGAAGGTATGCCAGGCGTTCGGGCTGCCGGCCCGGACCAGCGCCGCCGAACTCGACCTGGACGAGGTGATGGCCGCCGGTCCGGACATGGTCGGGGCGCAGCCGTTCTCCTCGTACCCTGTGGCCAAGGAGGACGTGGCGCTGATCGTGCCCGCCGAGGTCGCCGCCGAGGACGTACAGGCGGCACTGGTCGAGGGCGCGGGGGATCTGCTGGAGTCGATCAGGCTGTTCGACCTCTACACCGGGGAGCAGATCGGCGAGGGCAAGACGTCACTCGCCTTCGCGCTGCGGTTCCGCGCGGCCGACCGGACGCTGACCGAGGCCGAGGTCGCCGAGGCGCGGCAGGCCGCGGTCCAGGTGGTCGTGGACCGGTTCGGCGCCGTGCAGCGCGTGGCCTGACCGTGGACATGGCTGTTGATCATGGCTGTTGATCATGGCTAGGGTCGCGGTCGCCGCGCCGAACCAGGTGGCCGCCGACGCCGGGGTCCGGGTCGCGGCCGAGGGTGGCAACGCCGTCGACGCGGCGCTGGCCGCGACGCTGGTGATGAT
>JBKPSJ010000042.1:0-12324 GCA_046765875.1 Actinomycetota bacterium | reverse complement strand
AACACCTTGCGCAGCGTGCCGTCGCACGACGGGCACACCGTGAGGGCCTCGTCGGTGAAGCTCTGCCGCACCTCGAGGGCGTCACCGCAGTCGGTGCATTGGTACTGGTAGGTCGGCACGTCCGCTCCCGTCTGGCACTCTGACGTCTCGACTGCTAATAATGCGGCACGGCGCCGAGATATTCCAACTCTGGAGACTGAATGCAGAGCGTGATCCCGACCTTCGACGACGTCGTGGCGGCACACGAGCGAATTGGCGGCCACGCCCATCGCACCCCTGTAATGACCTCACGGAGAGTGAACCAGGACACCGGGGCTGAGCTGTTCTTCAAGTGCGAGAACCTGCAGCGGATGGGTGCGTTCAAGTTCCGTGGCGCCTTCAACGCGCTGTCCCGGTTCACGCCTGAGCAGCGGGCCGCGGGCGTCGTCGCGTACTCGTCCGGCAACCACGCACAGGCTGTCGCCCTTGCCGCCGGGCTGCTCGGCATACCGGCGACCATCGTGATGCCGTACGACGCGCCGGCCACCAAGGTCGCGGCAACCGAGGGGTATGGCGGCACGGTTATCCGCTACGACCGGTACACACAAGACAGAGAGGAGATCGGACGCAAACTGGCTGAAGAGCGGGGGATGACGTCGCTCCCGCCATACGACCACCCAGACATTCTCGGAGGCCAGGGCACCGCGGCGAAGGAACTGTTCGAGGACGTCGGCGAGCTCGACGCGTTGTTCGTGCCGCTTGGCGGCGGAGGGCTGTTGTCCGGGACTGCGCTCTCCACCAGGGCGCTGTCGCCAGACTGCCTGCTGTACGGTGTCGAGCCCGAGGCAGGCGATGACGGCCGGCAGTCGTTCCGGACCGGCGAGATCGTGCACATCCCGACGCCGAAGACGATCGCCGACGGTGCGCAGACCACGCACCTGGGCGAGTACACCTTCGCGATCATCCGGCGCGACGTCACCGACGTCTTGACAGCGAGTGACGACGAACTGGTCGAGGCGATGCGCATATTTGCGTCGACGCTCAAGCTCGTCGTCGAGCCGACCGGCTGCCTGGGATTCGCCGCCGCACGACGCCGGGCCCCGGACCTGCAGGGCAAGCGTGTCGGCGTACTGATCAGCGGCGGCAACGTCGACCTCGACCGCTACGCCACGCTCCTCCAAAGCCACTAATCACCCTCGTCGCCCACACGGCGCCCGTGCCTCTGAACACCTGCCCCGGAACACCTGCCCCGGAACACGTGCCCACCGGTAGGTCGGCAGTACGTCAGCTGTGCGGGAGCCTCGGCGGCCGGATGCGAGCGATGGACCTGCCCGTCGGAGCGTCGCCGGGCGAATGGCCGGGGACACCACGCCGGGCGGAGCCTCGGCGGGTCGGGCGGTCCGGGCCGTCCCAGGCTGGCGGTCAGCGGGTGCGGCGGATGGAGAAGTTCCAGCAGCCGGCTACGACGTTGCGATGGTGGATCAGGGTGATGCTGTCGTTGTCGAAGAGCTGTTTGAGAGCGTTCTCAGCCTCGCCCGGGCCGACTAGGACGCCGTCGACCTGGCGGCCTTCAGCGTCATACCCCCGGAAACCGCGTTCCGCCGACGGAAGTCTGCCGGGAAGTCCGACGACGCCGGGCCACCGCAGTCGGCGCTGCGCACGAATACCGGCCCAATTTCGGCGTACGGACCACCCAGCACAGACGGTTGATACGAGATCAGCGCGATCGACGCACCCGCGTCAGCCAGGGTCAGGCAGCACCGCAACGGCTCGCCTCCAGACGCCGATATCACATCGAAGGTGTTGCCGTGGTCGTCGTGAGCGTTGGGCCGGATCCTGTCCAGGTCGGCCGCCGGGATCGGAAGATACTCGAAGTCGCTCATACCTGTTCAACGCCCCCGGGCCAGGATGTGTGAGTAGGTAGTGCCTATTAGGTTGTCTGCGTGCGCCGCCTAATCCGTGCCCTCATACTGACCGGCATCGTGCTGGGGGCACTGGTGGTGGCGCTCACGGGCACAATCGTGTACGTCGTGCGCGACTCGTTCCCGTCGTACGGGGGAGAGGCCGGCCTGCCCGGGCTGGACGCGGACGTCGAGGTGATCCGGGACGGTAACGGGATCGCGCAGATCTACGCCGACTCCGCCGCGGACCTGTTCGCCGCGCAGGGGTACGTGCACGCGCAGGACAGGTTCTTCGAGATGGACTTTCGCCGCCATGTGACCTCGGGGCGGCTGGCGGAGATGTTCGGCGAGGACGCGCTGGAGACCGACAAGTTCGTGCGTACCCTCGGCTGGCGCCGGATCGCCGAGGATGAACTGCCGATGCTGGCGCCGGCGACTCGGCGGTACCTGGACGACTACGCGGCCGGCGTCAACGCGTATCTCGAGGGTCACCAGGGCTCGGAGGCGTCGCTGGAGTACGCCGTCCTCGGGCTGAACGGGCTGGACTACCACGCTGAGCCGTGGACCGCGGCCGACTCGCTGGCCTGGCTGAAGGCGATGGCGTGGGACCTACGCGGCAACATGGACGAGGAGATCGAGCGGACCAGGCTGGCCGCGACCCGGACATCGAAGCAGATCGCCGAGTTGTTCCCGCCGTACCCCTACGATCGCAACGAGTCGATCGTGCCCACGTCGACTATTGCCCAGGGCAAGTTCGTCACCGAGTCCGCACAACCGCGGCGTGCCGCGCTCGACCCGGCGCTCACGAGGAGCCTGGACAAGATCGACAAGGTCTCCAAGCAGCTTCCGCAGCTGCTTGGCACCGGCGACGGGATCGGCTCGAACTCGTGGGTTGTGTCGGGCGCGCACACGACCACGGGTAAACCGCTGCTCGCTAACGACCCGCACCTCGGCCCGTCGATGCCTGGCATCTGGGAGCAGATGGCGCTGCACTGCCGAAAGGTCAGCCCCGCGTGCCCGTTCGACGTCGGCGGGTTCACGTTCTCGGGCGTACCGGGTGTCGTGATCGGGCACAACGACCAGATCGCGTGGGGGTTCACCAACCTCGATCCGGATGTCACCGACCTGTACCTGGAGAAGGTGCGCGGCAACGCGGTCGTGTACGGCAACAAGACCGAGCCGCTGAAGGTACGCACGGAGTCGTTCAAGGTCGCAGGCCGTGACGACGTTGAGCAGATCACCGTGCGCGAGTCGCGACACGGTCCGCTGATATCGGATGCGTCCGACGACGACCGCACGGTCGGCAAACTCGCGGCCGAGACCGGACCTGCGTCGTCCGCGCGGACCGGGGACGAGTCGTACGGCGTCGCGCTGCGGTGGACCGCGCTCACGCCCGGCCGAACGGCCGACGCGCTGTTCGCGCTGGACAAGGCCCGCACTTGGGATTCGTTCCGCGCCGCGGCCAAGATGTTCGAGGTCCCCGCGCAGAACCTGGTGTACGCCGACCGGGAGGGCCACATCGGGTATCAGGCGCCCGGCAAGATCCCGATCCGCGGCAAGGGCACCGGGGACTGGCCGGCGCCCGGGTGGGATCCGGCCTACGACTGGACGGGGTACATCCCGTTCGAGGCGCTGCCGTACGAGTACGATCCGCCCGACGGCATGATCGCGACGGCGAACCAGGCGGTGGTGCCGCGCGGGTACCCGTACCACCTCAGCACGACCTGGGACTACGGATACCGCTCGCAGCAGATCGCGGACCTGCTGGCCGACGGCGGAAAGCTCGACGCGATGGCGATGACCAGGATCCAGTTCGACGACTACGGCCGGAACGCGGCGATGTTGGTGCCGCACCTGCTGCGGATCCAGATCTCCGACCCGTGGATCCGGCAAGGCCTGGACACGCTGCGCAACTGGAACTTCCACCAGCCGCCCTCGTCCGCGGCGGCGGCGTACTTCAACGTGGTCTGGCGCGACGTCCTAGCGCTGACTTTCCACGACCAGATGCCCAAGGAGACCTGGCCGGACGGCGGGTCGCGCTGGTTCGAGGTGATGCGCAAGCTCATCGGCCAGCCGGGCAGCATCTGGTGGGACAACGCCGACACCCCCGAACGCGAGACACGCGACGACATCCTGCGGCAGGCGCTGATCCAGGCCCGCAGCGAGATCACTACCTTGATGGCGCGCGATCCGCAGTACTGGGAGTGGGGCAAGCTGCACAAGCTCACACTGGTGAATCAGACGCTGGGTAAGTCCGGGATCGGCGCGGTCGAGCGGTTGTTCAACCGGGGCCCGTACGAGCTCGGCGGCGGGTCGTCGATCATCGACGCGACCTCGTGGAACGCGGCCGAGGGGTTCGAGGTGACGTCGGCGCCATCGATGCGGATGGTGGTCGACCTGTCCGACCTCGATCAGTCCCGCTGGATCAGCCTGACCGGCGTCTCCGGGCACGCGTTCCACAAGAACTACACCGATCAGACGAAGCTGTGGGCGCGCGGCGAGACCCTTCCGTGGGTGTTCAGCCGCGGGGCCGTGGAGAAGCGCCGCGAGGACACGCTCATCCTCCACCCGGCCTCGTAGTGAGTCCGGTCAGTCGGCCGCCGCCCACGCGATCGCCGCGTCTCGTTCGGCGACCGGGAAGACCTTGAGCTCGCCGGGCGTCATCCACCCGAACAGCGCCGTGACCTGCTTCATCCAGTCGATGTCGGTCACGAGCGCGATGCGTTTCCAGTGTGTCAGGTGTTCGATCCCCATCTTGAGGTCCTGCCAAAGCGCACCGCCGGACATCCCGCCGAAGCTCTCGAACAGGAGTACGACACGCACCTTGTCGCCCCGCCGTACAGCCGCCTCGACCGCCGGAAGGAGTACATCGCGGTAGTCGTCCGAGTGCAGTTCACCGCTGATCTCGAACCCGAGCACCCCCGCCGGCAGCCCGGTCATCGCCTTGATCATGGGCCCCTCCTCGCCCGGCCAGGATAGACCCCGGGGTCAGACTGCGATCAGCCGTGACGGCGTGAGCACGTGCGTCACCTGCCGGTCGTGCGGGTCCGCCGGCAGGGCGTCGACCACCTCGGTGTCGTACAGGACCGCGACGACCGGTACGGCGGCTCGGGCGAGCGCCCGGTCGTACGACCCGCCGCCGCGGCCGAGCCTGGTGCCGGCCCGGTCGACCGCCAGCGCCGGGCACAGCACGAGCTCGGCGGCGCTGATCGCATCTGGGCCGAGATCGACTGCAGGCTCGGACAGCCCGAACCGGCCGGGCACCAGACCGGCGACGGACTCGCCCCAGCCGAGGTCGTTGTCGTCGTGCAGTACCGGCAGCAGCACCCGGACACCGCGGGACTCGAACCAGCTCAGCAGTAGTCCGGTCTCGGGTTCTGGTGGCACCGCGACGTACAGGGCGACGCACCGTAACTCCGGCAGCTCCCGCGCGGCCGTCTGCTGGATGCCCTCGGCGGCGCGCTGCAGGTCGGCGGCTGTCAGGGATCGGCGGACGTCGAGCAGGCGGCGCCGCCAATCCCGTTTTGTCTCGGCCATTCGCGGATCGTAGACAACTTTCCGGGCCGCTCGTACGGTTTTAGGGATATGGGGCGTAGGGGAGCACGTCGCCTGGGACTGTGCTTGGTCCTCCTGTGTGCCCTTGTACTCCTCGCGGGCTGTTACCAGCGTCCGACCCAGCAGGACAAGGACGTCATCCGCACCCTGCTGACGCAAGACCTCCAGGACCGCGCGAACCGGCTGACTCAGGCGGGTACTGCAAAGTCTGGGCAGCCGCTGACCTCGGTACGGCTGGAGAAGAAGTTCGCCGCCCGCGTCGCGGGGGATGCGGCCAGACTCGACGCCCGCCGGCGGGCGACCAAGCAGAAGTACGCCCGTGCCGAGGTGATCGTGACCCTGGACAAGCTGGATCTGGACGGTTCCACCGCGACGGCGAAGATCCACGACCAGACCACCCTGTACCGGGCCGGGGGCGACCCGAGCGGGCCGGACGCGACCAGGTTCGAGACCGACCGCGAGTTCAGCCTCGACCGGGAAGGCTACGGCTGGGCGGTCTCCGGCGCCGGCATCATCGGGCCCGACCTCGAACAGCACCTGCCACAAACCGACTTCCCCAACTGACGCGCCGACCCCGACTTCCTCAACGGGGACCCGCATAGGGTGGGGCCATGAGTGCGCAGGGGCTGGCCGAGGCGCAGGACAAGATGCGGGCCGCCGGGGTGGCCGAGATCGCGATCGCCGTGTTCTCGCACTACTACCGGCAACTGGAGTCCGGCGTACGCGGCACCATTCCCGAGGCGGAGCTCGAGCCGCTCCGCGACATACCGCGACTGGACGGTCTGGAGACCGGCGACGACGCGATCCGCGCCGCACTCGGCGAGACCGTGGTGATCAAGCTGAACGGCGGTCTCGGTACGTCGATGGGCGTCACCGGTCCGAAGTCGGCGCTCCCCGTTCTCGACGGGCAGACCTTCCTCGACATCATCGCCCGGCAGATCCTTGCCCTGCGGCAACGGTACGACGTTCCGCTGCCGTTGGTGCTCATGAACTCGTTCCGTACTCGGGACGAATCACTGGCCGTGCTCGACAAGTACGACGATCTGCCGGTCGACGGCGTACCGCTGGACTTCCTGCAGAACCGCGAGCCCAGGCTGCGCGCCGACGACCTGCGACCGGTGGAGTGGCCGGCCGATCCCGAGCTCGAGTGGACCCCTCCCGGTCACGGCGACATCTACGTCGCGCTGGAGACGTCCGGAACGCTGGACGCGTTGCGGGCCAGGGGGTTCCGGCGCGCGTTCATCTCGAACGCCGACAACCTCGGCGCGATCGCGGACGGCCGGATCGCGGCCTGGCTGGCCGAGCGCGACGTACCGTTCGGGATGGAGGTGTGCCGGCGGACCCGCTCGGATCGCAAGGGCGGGCATCTCGCGATCCGCCGGTCCGACGGCCGGCTCGTGCTGCGCGACTCGGCCCAGGTCGCCGAGGGGGAGGACCGCTACTTCCAGGACACGTCACTGCACACGACGTTCAGCACGAACAACTTGTGGATCGACCTGGACCGGCTGGCCGAGCGGCTGGCTGACAGCGACGGAATTCTCGGTCTGCCGATCATCGTCAACCGCAAGACCGTCGACCCGTCGGACTCGTCGTCGACTCCGGTGATCCAGCTGGAAACGGCGATGGGGACCGCGATCGAGACTTTCGAAGGTGCGCAGGCCGTACTGGTGGATCGCAAGCGGTTCAAGCCGGTGAAGACGACCGACGACCTGCTGGTGCTGCGGTCCGACTTCTACAGCCTCGCCGACGACGGCGAACTTGTGCCGGCCCGGCCCGGCGACGAGCCGTTCGTCGCACTGGACTCGTCGTACTACAAGGTCCTGGCCGACTTCGAGCGCCGCTTCCCGCGTGGTGTACCGAGCCTCAAGGGCGCCGACCGGCTCGAGGTGCGCGGCGATGTCACCTTCGGCGCGAACGTCACCGTCACAGGCGAGGCCGTCGTCGAGGGCCCGGCCGAGATCCCCGACGGCGCCCAGCTGCCTGAAGCAGTCATGAAGTCGCACTGAAGTCGCACTGAAGTCGCAGAAGTGGAAGGCGTTGTGGTGCGGCCGCTGGAGGCGGAGGACTGCGACGCGGCCGCGGATGTCTGGTGGCGGTCGCGGGCCAAGGCCGCGGGAATGCCCGCGCCGGTGCATACCGAGGACGAGGTACGCGGCTGGTTCGCCGGCGTACTCCTGCCCGACGGCCAGACCTGGGTAGCTGAGCGTGACGGTGAACTGGTCGGCGTACTGGCGCTGGACGGCGACGATCTCGATCAGCTGTACGTCGTACCGGAAGCCGCTGGCCAGGGGATCGGGTCCATGTTGGTCGATCTGGCGAAGGCGCTGCGGCCCGATGGACTGGCGCTCTGGGTGTTCCAGTCCAACGTCGACGCACTGCGGTTCTACCGGGATCGCGGGTTCGCGGAGGTACGTCGTACAGCCGGCGAGGCCAACGAGGAGCGGGTCCCTGATGTGCGCATGGTGTGGGGGACCATCCCGAGGGACTAAGGTCACGCGCATGAGAAGCGTCGACGAGCACCTCACGGCGGTGCTGGACCTGGTGCGGCCGCTTCCCCCGTTCGAGCAGCCGGCCGCCGACGTGCTCGACCTGGTGCTGTGCGAGGACGTGACCTCGCTGGTCGACCTGCCCGGTTTCGACAACTCGGCGATGGACGGGTACGCCGTCCGTGCGGCCGATCTGGCCGAAGCGAGCCCGGAGCACCAGGTGACGCTGCCGGTCACCGGCGAAATCGCGGCCGGGCAGCCGGCGACGATCGCGCTCGCGCCCGATACGGCGGTGCGGATCATGACCGGTGCCCCGATCCCGCACGGCGCCGACGCGGTGGTGCCGGTGGAGTGGACCGACGGTGGTGTCGCGCAGGTCGCGGTCGCGCAACGGCCCGAGGTGGGCAACTCGATCCGCCGGGCCGGCGAGGACCTGCATACCGGCGACGAGGTGCTGTCCGCCGGGACGCGGCTCGGTCCGCGCCAGGTCGGGCTGCTGGCCGCTATCGGCCGGTCCCGGGTGCTGGTCCGGCCGCAGCCGCGGGTTGTCGTGATCTCCAGCGGCGACGAACTGGTCGAGCCCGGCAATCCGCTCGGCGAGGGGCACATCTACGACTCGAACAGCTACATGCTCGCGGCGGCGGTCCGGCGCGTCGGTGCCATCGCGTACCGGGTCGGCTCGGTCTCCGATGACGCGAAGACGGTGAGCGACACACTGCAGGACCAGTTGGTCCGGGCCGACATCGTGATCACCTCCGGCGGGGTCAGCAAGGGCGCGTACGACACTGTGAAGGCGGTTCTGAGCAAGCTCGGCACCGTCGACTTCACCGAGGTCGCGATGCAGCCCGGCAAGCCGCAGGGGCTCGGCGTGATCGGCGAGGACCGGACGCCGATCTTCACGCTGCCGGGCAATCCGGTGTCGGCGTACGTGTCGTTCGAGGTGTTCGTCCGGCCCGCGCTGCGCAAGATGATGGGCCGTGAGCCTTACAGCCGTACGCCGATGCAGGCGACCGTCGCCGAGGCGTTCACGTCCGCGCCGGGCAAACGCCAGTTCGCTCGCGGGTACGCCGAGCCGACGACGGGCGGCTGGCAGGTACGAGTGGTCGGCGGGCACGGTTCGCACCTGCTCGCCGGTCTTGCCCGGAGCAATGCCCTGGTCGTGATCCCCGAGGACGTCACGGCGATGCAGCAGGGCGAGCATGCCGAAGTATGGCTGCTGGACGAGGACATCCCGTGACCGAACGGCTGACCCACGTCGACGCCACCGGCGCCGCCCGCATGGTCGATGTCTCGGGCAAGGAAGTCTCGGCTCGCACGGCCGTTGCCTCGGGCAAGGTTCTCGTTTCTGCCGAGGTGGTGTCGGCGCTGCGCGGGGAGGGCGTACCGAAGGGCGATGCGCTGGCTGTGGCGCGGATCGCCGGGATCCAGGCAGCGAAGCGGACGCCGGATCTGGTTCCGTTGTGCCACCCGATCGCGATCAGCGGCGTCAAGGTCGACCTGCGCGTCGACGACGATGCCGTCGCCATCACCGCGACCGTCAAGACCACCGATCGCACCGGTGTGGAGATGGAGGCGCTCACCGCCGTGTCCGTGGCCGGACTTGCCGTCATCGACATGGTGAAGGCGATCGACCCGGCCGCGGTGATCACCGACGTACGGGTGGAGACCAAGGAGGGCGGCAAGACAGGGCACTGGGAGCGGCCGCGATGAAGGCGCTGGTCGTGACGGTGTCGAATCGCGCCGCGGCAGGCGTGTACGACGACACCAGCGGGCCGGTGATCGTTGCCGGGCTCAACGAGCTGGGATTCGATGTCGACGGCCCCGAAGTCGTACCCGACGGCGGTCCGGTCGGAGACGCCCTGCGCGCCGCGGTGGCAGCGGCGTATGACGTGGTGGTGACGACCGGCGGAACCGGTGTGTCGCCCACCGACCTGACCCCGGAGATGACCGCCAATGTGATCGAGCGCGAGTTGCCGGGCGTTGCCGAGGCGATCCGGGCGTACGGCGTGGGCAAGGGCGTGCTGACCGCGTCGCTGTCGCGCGGCCGTGCAGGTGTCGCGGGTCGCACGCTGATCGTCAACCTGCCCGGGTCGCGCGGCGGTGTGAAGGACGGGATGGCAGTACTGGCGCCGATCCTGCCGCACGCGATCGATCAACTCCGTGGCGGTGACCACCCTCGGGGGCCCGGATGATTGCTCGTGCGCTGAGTGGTGGCGCCGGCTGGCCGGTTGAGCTGCGGCACGGCCCGATCGGGCTGCGGCCGCTCCGAGGCCGCGACGCCTCCGAGTGGACCTCCGTACGACAGCGCAACCTGTCCTGGCTAAGGCGCTGGGATGCGACCCAGCCGCCCGGCGGGAGCCGAGGCCCGCAGTCGTTCCGCAGCATGGCCCGCGAGATGGACCGGCAGGCCAAGCAGGGCCGGATGCTGCCGTTCGTGGTCACATACGCCGAACGGTCCAAGCGCCCGATCGTCGGCCAGCTCACCGTTTCAGGCATCACCTACGGCTCGGCCGGCTGGGCGAACATGGGCTACTGGATCGACCAGGCGTACGCGGGCCGCGGCATCATCCCCACCGCCGTCGCGATGGCGGCCGACCACTGCTGGTTCGCGCTCGGGCTGCACCGAATCGAGATCGCGATCCGCCCGGAGAACAGCGCCAGCCTGCGGGTGGTCGAGAAACTCGGATTCCGGTACGAAGGCGAACGGCCGCGCTATCTCCACATCGACGGCGACTGGCGCGATCACCGAGTCTTCGCGTTGAACGCGGAAGAGGTGCCTGAAGGGCTGATGGCCCGATTAGGCCTGACAAACTCCGCACAGTAGTCACACCTGTCACACCAGTGTTATCGCGACACACCGTGTGACATACGCGATCCGAACGCACGCGGGTCTTAGCGTCATCGCATGGGGACGACTGGGCTCATCTATGCGGCGATCGTGGCCGCGTGGGCGGCGTACCTCGTCCCCCTCTGGCTCCGCCGCCACGACGAGGACTCGCGGCAGAAGTCGCTCGAGCGGTACTCGTCGGCGATGCGCGTCCTGTCCCGCGAGACCGACAGCGGCCGGTACGTTGCCCGTCGGCGTGACGAGCCTCCGCGGGTGCTGGCTCCTTCGCCCAAGCGGTCGGCCGCACAGTTCCGGGCTCGGCGGGCGGCCGCTCTGCGTCGTCGCCGGGTGCTGTCGTTGTTGCTGCTGACTTGGGCGTCGGTCGGGGCTCTTGCGGTCTTCGAGATGGTGCCGCGCTGGGCTGCCGGCGTACCGGCTGTGTTGATCGTCACGTTCCTGGTTCTGGTACGCCGTACCGTCCGCAGGGCCCGGAAGATGCAGCCGGCCCCGGGTCCCGCTCGGAAGGCTCAGCGGCTTGACGTGTCCTACGCGTACGGCTCTTCGGTCGCGGAGCCCGAGCCCACTGTCGAGGTCAAGACCTCCTCGTCCTCAGCCTCCTCGGGCTCCTCGGGCGCCTCGGCCTCCTCGGCCTCCTCAGCCTCCTCGGCTGACGAGCCCGCGGCATCGGAGGAGGGCCTCTGGGATCCGGTCCCGGTGACCCTTCCGATCTACGTCTACAAGGAGAAGGCGCCGTCCCGTACGGTCCGCACGATCAGCCTCCCCGGTACCGAGTTCGCGTCCCCGGTCGAGGCGCCCGAGCCCGTCGCCCAGCCCGAACCGGCGCCTCCGCCGGCCCCGCCGCGCCCGTCCATGGAAGAGCTGGACGAGCCCACCCAGATCGCCCGCGCAGTCGGCGACTGAGCCTTGGCCACCGCCCGTACCGTGGGCTGCGGGCGGATGTCAGCACCGTCCGACCCGCATGCTAAAGTTGCGCGGTCGCAACGACACCTGGGGCTATGGCGCAGTTGGTAGCGCGTCTCGTTCGCAACGAGAAGGTCAGGGGTTCGAATCCCCTTAGCTCCACCCTTGTACAGCAGCGATTCCGAGCCGGCGGGAACGACCGCGGGTGGGCCGTACAGCAGCCCCAGTACCGGGCTTGCTCACCGCAGCGCTGCGAGGCCCTGCGTGATCTAGCGCGGTCGCGAACTGCACTGCCTCGGGCTGTGGCGGCCGGACCCTCGCCGCCACGCAGCCAGGTTCAACCCGACCGAGGCGGAAGGCGCGAATTTTCTGGTCGATCAACCTTTGCGGCTCTCGCGTCATCCACACAGTTGAGCAACTGAGTGGTGCGGGGCCACTGGCGAGGGGAAGAGCGATGGATCCAGGTCTGGACCAGGAATTCGCCGACTTCGTGAACGGGCGGTTCACCGCTCTGCAGCGATTCGGCTACCTGCAGACCGGCAACTGGCATTCGGCCGAGGACCTCGTCCAGGCTTCGCTGGCCAAGGTGTGGTTCCACCGCAAGTCCCTGCGCAGCAGCAGCGCCATGGAGAGTTACGCCCGCACGGTGATGGTG
>JBKPSJ010000041.1:0-19157 GCA_046765875.1 Actinomycetota bacterium | reverse complement strand
GTCCCGGCGACATCCTTGTCGCGAAGGGCCCAGACCACTACACCGTCGCCGACGACCCGGGCACCGCGCCGCAGGTGGTCATCGTTCCCGGTCAGCGCTGTATGACGGCCGACGGCCAGGAGGTCGCCACGATGGGCGATCTCGGCGTACGTACCTGGGGCAATGACGCTGCGGGCCCGACGGAGATGCTGATCGGCACGTACCAGCTCAGCGGTGAGGTGAGCCGCCGGCTGCTGACCGCACTGCCCGCCATGCTGGTGCTCGGCGAGGACGACTGGGACAGCCGGCTGGTGCCGGTGCTGCGCTCCGAGATCGCCCGGGACATGCCCGGGCAGGAGGTGGTGCTGGACCGGCTGCTCGACCTGCTGCTGATCGCGGTGCTGCGGGCCTGGCTGGATCGGCCCGACGCCGGTGCCCCGGGCTGGTACGCCGCGCAGTCCGACCCCGTCGTCGGCAGGGCACTCCGGCTGATGTACGACGACCCGGCCCGGCCATGGACCGTCGCGTCGCTGGCGACAGCGGTCGGGGTGTCGCGGGCGGCGCTGGCGCGGCGGTTCCAGGAACTCGTCGGCGAACCGCCGATGGCCTACCTGACCACCTGGCGGCTCACCCTGGCCGCCGATCTGCTCCGCGAGCCGGACAGCACGATCGGCGCGGTGGCCCGGCAGGTCGGCTACGGCAGTGCGTTCGCGCTCAGCGCCGCGTTCAAAAGAGTCCGTGGCATCAGCCCACAGGAGCACCGCCGCCGCCCCGTCCCGGCCTGATCAGGCCTTGCGGAGGTCGCCTACCTGGTCGGCGTACCAGGAGGTCTCGCCGAGGTGGGTCGCGGTGTCGCGGAGGGACTTGTTCTCGCCGCGCGGTTTGTCCCATTCGTCCGGCCCGGCCGCGGCGTAGCGGAGCACGAACGTCCGGCCGAGCCGGCGCAGTCGCTGGCGAGCCTCGTCGAGATCCGCCTCGGTGAACCGCGCCCAGTCGGATTCGAACGTGACCAGGCTCCCGTGCCATCGGTCCGGTTCGGTCGGTACGCCGGCCAGCAGCGCCTCGATCTCGGCCAGATGGTCGACGATGTGGTCGGTGGTACGCCGGATCGCCTTGTGTGGCGTGTAGATCCGATCGCCGTCCTCGCTCACCAGCGGCCGGCCGTCCCAGCCGAGCCAGGTCTGCGCGAGGGTCAGAGTGTGCTCCACCGCTGCCTCGACGGCGAGCGCGGGATTGTCCGTGGTCATGTGCCGACGCTAGGTGCCAGACAATTCGGTCCCGGCCGAAATGTCCCCGACGTACGGTGGCCGCATGGCTGTCTCGAACACCCAGGCACAGGCACTGGACGCCGACCTGAGCGCGCCCGCGGTGCTGATCGCCGAGCCCGCCCGGGCGGCGATGCTCGACGCGCTCATGTCGGGCCGGGCGCTCGCGGCCGGCGAACTGGCTCAACTGGCCGGGGTGAGCCGTCCGACAGCGAGCGAGCATCTGCACCGGATGCTCGACGGCGGTCTGGTGGACGTGGTGACCGCGGGCCGGCATCGGTACTACCGACTGGCCGGGCCGCAGGTCGCCGAGGCCCTGGAGGCGCTGTCCCACATCGGCCCGCCGAAGCCGGTACGAACGTTGCGCCAGTCGAACACGGCACGGGCACTGGCGTACGCGCGAACCTGCTACGACCACCTCGCCGGCACCTGCGGCGTTGCGCTGCTGGACGCGCTGCTGGCCGAGGGCTGGCTGACCGACGCCAACGGCGGTTACGGCGTGACCTCGACCGGCGAGCACGAACTCGTTGCCCTAGGCATCGACCTGGAGAGGGTCCGCTCAGCCCGGCGGTCGTTCGCCCGGCCGTGCCTGGACTGGACCGAGCGCCGCAGCCACCTGGCCGGCGCCCTCGCCGCGGCTGTGACCACGCGCATGATCCACCTCGGCTGGTTCACCCACAGAACCAACCACGGCCGCGCCCTCCGCCTGACCGACAAGGGCCGAGCCGAACTCCGCGCCCTCGGCTGCCACCTCGGCTGACGTCAATGGATCCGGGCGAGCTCGATGAACTTGAACGCCTTGGCGATTAAATTTAGTTGCCGAGGGCGTCGAGCAGGAACCGAGCTTGCAGGACGAGCATGTTCGCGTTTGCCGCCATGTGCGTGGTGCCTGGGAGCGGCAGGACGGTGTGCGGCTTGGCTGCGGCCAACAAGGCCGCTGACAAGCGCAGGGTGTGCGCCGGGAGGACGTTGTCGTCCGCGAGACCGTGGATGAGCATCAGCGGCCGGGTCAGGTTCGGCGCATCAGCCATCAATGTGGCCCGGTCGTACGCCTCCGGATGCTCGTCCGGGTGGCCTAGGTATTTCTCCTGGTAGTACGTGTTGTAAAGTCGCGCGTCCGTCGCCGGAGCACCCGCGACCGCCGCGTGGAACACGTCCGGCCGGCGCAGTACCGCCATCGCGGCCAGGAATCCGCCGTACGACCAGCCGCGGATGCCGACCCGGTCCAGATCGAGGTCCGGGTACCGTTCGCCCGCCGCGCGCAACGCCGTCACTTGGTCCTCGAGCGCCAGATCGGCCTTCTCGAAGCGGATCAGCCGGTCCCACGCCGGGCCACGACCGGGAGTGCCGCGCCCGTCCGCGACGACCACTGCGAACCCGAGATCCGCGAACCACTGCGACACCAGGAACCCGTTGCGCATGGCAAGCACCCGCTGCATCGCCGGCCCGCCGTACGGATCCAGCAACACCGGCAACCTCCCCGAGCCCGGCTCGTAGCCGGTCGGGAACAACACCGCGGTCCGCAACTCGGTCTCCCCCGCGCGCATCCACTCCACCTTCGGCGTCACCACCGGATCCTCGACAAGCGACCGGAGCGGCCTGCCGCCCACCGAGATCGACGTGCCACTCATCGTCGCGCCGTCGATCAGCAAAGTGCCGCCGGACAACGACCCGAAGTACACGCCCGGCTCGGTGGTGATCTGCCGGACACCGTCCGCGTCAGACCAGGTGTACAGGTGGATCTCGGTCGGCTCGGTCGATGCGTTGAACAACACCGTCCCGCCGTCAGTGCCTAGCACCTCGCGCAGTTGCAGCCCGGCCGGTGTGACCTCCTTGCCGTCGACAACCAAACGGCGGGCGTCGGCGGTCTCCACCGCCCAGATCAGCCGGCCATCGTCGAGCCGGTCCGGTACGCCGTGCACGACTGGCACCCAATCGGCGTCCTCGTCGGTACGTACCACCTCTGTGGCACCGGTCATCGGGTCGACGGACAGCACCGTCATCCTCGTCTGCGTGCGGTTCTGTACGACCACAAGCAGGCCGTGCCGGTCCCAGTGCATCGATACGACGTACTCGTATCCGCCCTGCATCCACTCCACCTCGACCCGCGAGCCGTCGAGCCCGAGCAGCCACAGCGTCACATCGGCGTTCGCCGTACCGGCCACCGGGTACTGCATCGCCACCGGCTGCGAGGTCGGGTCGGTGGGGTCGGAGACGTACCAGGTGCGCAGTCCGCTGTCGTCGGCCCGCTCGACCAGCAGCCGGTCTCCGTCGGGTGACCACCAGGCGCCGTGGTAGCGGCCCAGCTCCTCACCGGCGACGTACTCGGCCAGTCCGTAGGTCACGCCGTCCGCCTCGGGCTCGGCCAGCGCGCGATCATTGTTGCCGTCGGCATCGATCACCCGCAGGGCGCGCTGGGCGACGTACGCGATGGAGTTGCCCCCGGCATCGAACTGCGGGTCGATGACCGGACCGGTCGCGGGCAACTCGTGAGTGCCGTCCTCGTCGACGACGAACAGCCGCCCGCTGATCGTGAAGGCGACCCGGCGCTTGGTCCTGTCGGTCGTGTACGCTGTGATTCCCGCGCCGGACTCGCGGCTGCGTTCGCGCCGGGCCCGTTCCTCCGCCGGTACGTCCTCCTCCCCACCGACCAACTCGTCCGAATCAACCAGCAGGTGTTCGGAGCCGTCGGCCACGTCGTACCGCCACAGCGACTGGCCCGGCGCGTCCGCCGGCGAACGCAGGAACAGCACGTGCTGCCCGTCCGGCGAAACCTCCAGCTGCTTGGGCTGGCCGATGCTGAACCGCTTGGTCCGGCTGTACTGCTGCGGGAACGTGTCGTCGATCTTCAATGCAACTCCTCCACGAATGGTCAACAGCGGCGGATCTCGGCGTCGGTGCCGTGCTCGATCGACAGGCAGATCCGCGGCCGGGGCTGGTTCCTGTCCGGCCGGATCACCAGCGGGAACTCCGTCGCACCACCGGTGATCTGCCCCCGCGACAGCAGGCCGACCCCGCCACCGCGTGCGGTCACCGCCGCGGTCACATCGGCGACCGAGATCGTGCTCTCGGCCTTGCGGGCGGCCGCCGCCTTGGCATCGTCGTGCACCGCCATCGCGAACTTCGCCTCCGGCGGCGCGGCCGTCGCGGTCAGCGTGAACGGCGCGGCCAGGCCCCACACGACGATGCCGGTGATCCCGATGATCCTGGTACTCCGGCGACTGCGGATCGCGATCACCCCCGCGCAGAGCAGCGCCAGCACCAGCATCGCCAGCCGTACCGGGAGCTGTCGGTCGAGACGGGGGTCCACCGCGAGCGTCAGAACGACCGCTATCACGATACACGCGCCCGCGACGATCGCCCCGAGTCGTGCATCCCTGCTCATGCGCTCGACCCTATGTCGTCAGCTAACCGTTCAGCGGACGATCGACACGATGACCTCGGCGGCCCGGCGGCAGTCGGCGGCTGACACGTCCAGGTGCGTCACCAGACGCAGCAGCGTCGGCCCGACACCACCGACCAGGACGCCGGCGGACTTGGCCTCGGCAACCACCTGGGGCACCGGGTTGCCCGTCCCGGCCAGGTCGACCACGACAATGTTTGACTCCACCTGATCAGGCTTGACCGACCCCGGTACGGCATCGGCCAGCACCTCCGCGATCGCCCGGGCGTTGGCGTGGTCGTCGGCAAGCCGGTCGACGTTGTTGCGTACGGCGTACAACCCGGCCGCGGCCAGCACCCCGGCCTGCCGCCAGCCGGCACCGAGCCGCTTGCGCCATACCCGCGCCTCGGCGATCAGGTCGGCGGGTCCGGCCACCAGCGAGCCGACCGGAGCGCCGAGCCCCTTCGACAGGCACACGCTGACGGTGGTCGCCCGGCTCGCATAGTCCGCGACGGGTACGCCGGTGGCGACCGCTGCGTTCCACAGCCGGGCGCCATCCATGTGCAACTTCACGCCGGCCGCGTCGAGGTCGTCGGCCAGCGCGTCGTACAGGGATTTCGGCTGGACGCTGCCGCCACCGAAGTTGTGCGTGTCCTCGACCGACACCGCCGCGGTGCTGACGAAGTACGGCCCGAGGTCGGGCGCGATCAGCGCGCGGATCTGCTCCAGGTCGATCTGGCCGCGCGGCGCGGACCAGGTCCGCATCGTCACGCCGCCGACCGCGCCGTGCGCGCCGAGCTCGGCGCGAGCGATGTGGGCGGTCGCCTCGCACAGCACCTCCGCGCCGACCGGTACGAGCGCCCGGACGCCGAGCACGTTCGCCAGCGAGCCGGTGACGGTGAACAGCGCCGCCTCCTGGCCGAGCAGCCCGGCCACCTCGGTCTCGAGCTCGTTGACCGTCGGGTCTTCGCCGTACACGTCGTCGCCGACGTCGGCCGACGACATCGCCTGGATCATCCCAGCGGACGGCCTGGTGACGGTGTCGCTACGGAGGTCGATCATGCCTGGGCGCCGCGGAGCCGCTCGGCGACGAGGAAGGCGAGCTCCAGCGACTGGTGGCGGTTCAGCCGTGGGTCGCAGGCCGTCTCGTACCGGTTCACCAGGTCGGCCGGGGCCAGTTGCTCGCCACCGCCGAGACACTCGGTCACGTCGTCACCAGTCAGCTCGACGTGCAGCCCGCCCGGCCACGTACCGATCTCCTCGTGCGCGTCGAAGAAGCCCTGCACCTCGGTGAGCACGTCGTCGAAGTTGCGGGTCTTGTAGCCGTTCGGCGTCTCGTACGTGTTGCCGTGCATCGGGTCGCACACCCAGGCGACCGGTGAGCCGTGGTCGCGCACCGCCTCCAGCAGCGGCGGCAGCCCGTCGCGGATCCGGCCGGCGCCCATCCGGGTGATCAGCGTGAGCCGGCCCTCCTCCCCCTTCGGGTTCAGCTTGTCGATCAGCGCCCGGACGTCGTCCTCGGTCGTCGCCGGCCCGACCTTGACGCCGATCGGGTTGCGCAGCGCGGCCGCCAGTTCGACATGCGCGCCGTCGACCTGCCGGGTCCGTTCACCGATCCACAGCAGGTGCCCGGACGTTCCGTACGGCGTCTCGGTGCGCGAGTCGATCCGGGTCAGCGCGTGCTCGTACTCCAGGATCAGCGCCTCGTGGCTGGCGTAGAAGTCGACGGTGTGGAACTCCTCCGGGTTCGCCCCGCAGGCGCGCATGAAGGCGAGGGCCCGCTCGATCTCGCCGGCCAGCCGCTCGTACCGCTGCCCGACCGGCGAGGACTTCACGAAGTCGGTGTTCCAGGCGTGCACCTGGTGCAGGTCCGCATACCCGCCGGTGGTGAACGCGCGGGTCAGGTTGAGCGTCGCCGCAGCCGCGTTGTACACCTCGCGCAACCGCTGCGCGTCCGGCGTACGGGACTGCTCGGTGAACTCCAGGCCGTTGACCGCGTCACCCCGGTACGCCGGCAGCGACAGGCCCTCGCGGGTCTCGATCCCGCTGCTGCGGGGCTTGGCGTACTGGCCGGCGATCCGGCCGACCTTGACCACCGGCACGCTGGCGGCGTACGTCAGCACGACGGCCATCTGGAGCAGCACCCGCAGCTTGGCGCGGATGTTGTCCGCGGTCACCCCGCTGAACGTCTCGGCACAGTCGCCGCCCTGGAGGATGAACGCCTCGCCGCGCGAGACCGCCGCGATCTTGGCGCGCAACTCGTCGCACTCGCCGGCGAACACCAGCGGCGGCAACTTCCGCAGACCGTCCACAACGCCGGCCAGCGCGGCCTGGTCCGGCCACTGCGGCTGTTGCTTCGGACCGAGCGCCCACAGGTCGTCGAGGGTGGGTACGCCGGGCAGCGGCGGCGCGGGAACGGTCACGGCTGACATGCGCCCAAGCCTAGGCCAGTCCCCCACCAGCCCCGCCGCCAGTTGTGGGCCGCGAGAACCGCGTCATGAAACCAGCCCTGCTCCGTCTCCACCACAGGGGCACCCGGTCATCACGGTGGGCGGGTGTCTCACTTGGCACCCGGGACGTCCATATCGATGGAACCGGCCAGCAACCAGTGCCCCTGGTGCCCGGCGTGTCTGGGGGGTTCTGCGCTCACAAGGGCTCCCCAGACCGTCGCCGGACCGTGCTCGACATGGCAGGAGTGCGTGGGCACGATGACGGGGTGCGCTCGACGTTGACGGCCGGTATGGCGGCGGTTGCCCTAGTGGCCGGCGGATGCACCTCGGAGGCCCGCGACTCGACCGAGCCGACCGCGGCGCCGAACACCGGCACGTTCGCATCGGTCAGCGAGAACCCGGCGGTCCCCACCACCTCGCCGTCAGCGCCGACGGCTCAGTTCCCACCGCCCGGATCGCGGGCGCTTGAACCAGCCCGGGCGGCTAGGTTGCAGGCTGTGCTGGACGAAGTTGTGAGCCGCTACAAGCTGGCCCCGGACGCCGAGACCGCGGCACGCGGCGTCACCGCCGCGGTCCAGACCGACGACTGGGCCTGGACCGGCGCAGCCGGTACGGACGACGCCGAGCGGCGGGTGGTGCCTCATACCACGTTTGCCATCGCCAGCATCACCAAGACCTTCGTAGCGGCTGAGGTGCTCCGGCTGGCGGCACAGCACAGGATCGACCTGGACAAACCGCTGTCGGCATACGTCAAGCACCCGCTGACCGCGAACAAGTCCAGCGTGCGGCGGTTCCTCGCCATGCGGTCCGGCGTACCGGACTACCTGCCGGCCGACTACGCGGCGGCGGACAAGATCTTCCGGGCGGCGCCGACCCGGCACTGGACGCCGGCCGAGGCGTTGTCGCACTACTCGGCCAAGGTCGGCCCGGACTACGGGCTCTACGCGTACAGCAACCCCGGGTACCTGCTGCTCGGCATGCTGATCGAGAAGGTCACCGGCCGGTCGCTGGCCACCGTGCTGCGCCGCGACCTGCTCCGCCCGGCCGGGCTGTCCCGGGTCGCGGTCCAGGACGTCGAAAGGCCGCCGGCCCCGGTCGCGACCGCCCGCGTCCCGGCGTGCCCGGGTCGTCCGGACGGGTATCTGCCATGCCGTGCGGTCGCGAGCGCGGCGACGGCAGCCGGCGGGATGGCCGCAGACGCCGCGAGCGTGGCCCGCTGGGGCTACCAGTTGTACGGAGGCCGGGTCGTGCCGGCCACGATCGTCGACGCGATGACCGCCGGCGACGGCGACTACGGGCTCGGCACCGAGCGGTTCTCGCAGTCGCTCGGCCTCGGCGATGCGTACGGGCATCACGGCCAGCTGCCCGGCTACACGTCGTTGCTGGCCGTGGTGCCGCAACGGCGGGTCTCGGTGGCGCTGCTGATGGCGGGCAGCCTGAAGAGCACCGACCCGATCATGACCAAGCTGTTGTCGGCCATCAGCACGTTCTAGGAGGCCTTGGTATCGGGCGCTCCATCGCGCGGTACGACGGTGTTCTCCGGCTTCACCCCGGCGCGGATGAGTTCCTTGGCCTTGGTCGCGTACATGTCGACGTACTCCTGGCCGGACAGGTCCATCAGCGCGTACATGATCTCGTCGGTGACCGAGCGCAGGGCGAGCCGGTCGCGCTCCATCCCCGAGTACCGGGTGAAGTACAGCGGCTTGCCGATCACCACGCCGGGCCGGATGATCCGCGGCAGCCGCTTGCCCGGGACCCGCTCCAGCCAGTGCGGCAGTACCCGGCCGGGCGGCTGGATCTTCTCGGTGTCGATCATCGCGCACGGGATCACCGGGACGCCGGCGACGATCGCGATCCGGGCGACGCCGGTACGCCCCTTGTACAGCCGGCCGTCCGGCGAGCGGGTGCCCTCGGGGTAGATCCCGAACAGCTTGCCCTCGTTCAGGATCTGGATACCGGTGTCCAGAGCGGCCATCGACGCCCGGCCACCGGACCGGTCGATCGGCACCTGTCCGATGGCGCGGAAGAACGCCGCCACCAGCCGGCCCCTGAACCCCTGACCGGTGAAGTACTCCGACTTGGCCGGGAAGTGCACCTGGCGCGGTACCGCGAGCGGCAGGAACACCGAGTCGCAGAAGGCCAGATGGTTGCTGACCAGCAGCGCTGGGCCAACGGTCGGTACGTTCTCCAGGCCCTTGACCCACGGGCGGAAGATGAAATTGATCAGCGGCCCCAACAAGATCCGGCGCAAGAACACGTAGAAGAGCACGACAGCCACCTCCGCCTCACGGCAAACCCTATGTGGACAGAACAACACCCGGCAATCCGAGACCCGGTGTCGCCGGTTCGGGTCACGTGCGACCATGGCGGTCAGACCTGTTGCACAGCAGGCTGCTGGTCCAGGAGGAGTCGAGGGTGCCCGTCCAAGCCCATGCGGAGGAATTCCGCCACCACGGCGTGGGCGACAACGCCAAGACCGGCGTGCTGCTCAGCCACGGATTCACCGGATCGCCGTACTCGATGCGGCCGTTCGCGGAGTACCTGGCCGATCAGGGCTTCGGAGTCGCCTTGCCGCGGCTGCCCGGGCACGGGACCCGCTGGCAGGAGCTGAACGCAACCCGGTGGCAGGACTGGTACGCCGTACTCGACAACGAGCTGGAGCGGCTCCGCAAGGAGCACAGCAACGTGGTCGTCGCCGGGCTGTCGGTGGGCGGCTGCCTGGTGCTGCGGCTGGCCGAGGAGCACGGCTCGGACATCGACGGTGTGGTGGTGGTCAACCCGTCGGTCTCCACCGAGGACCGGCGGCTGGCCGCACTCCCGGTGCTCAAGGTGCTGGTCCCCTCCTTTCCCGGAATCGTCGACGACATCAAGAAGCCGGGCGCGACCGAGCACGGCTACGACCGGATGCCGCTCAAGGCGCTGCACTCGCTGACCCAGTTGTGGAAGCTCACCCGCGACGACCTGGCCAAGGTCACCCAGCCGCTGCTGCTGTTCCGCTCCGTGAACGACCACGTGGTCGAGCCCAGCTCGTCGCGCCGGGTGCTCCAGGGGATCTCGTCACGGGACGTGACCGAGACGTTGCTGGAGAACAGTTACCACGTGGCCACCGTGGACAACGATGCGCCGCGGATCTTCGCCGACACCGCCGCCTTCGTCACCCGTGTGAGCCGGGATGCGTGACAACGGGTTGAGCGCCGGGTCGTACGAGGCCGCCGGCGAGGTGGATCCGCGGCTGGCCGAGACCGTGTTGCAGTCTCTGGCCGACGCCGGCATCGCGGCGTACACCAAGCCCTCGGTCGGCCGCGATTACCTCTACGTGGACGCCACCGAGACCGGCCGGGCCCGCGGGATCATCCAGCGCACCACCGACGACGCGATCTTCACGGAGCTCATCGCGCATCTACAAGACGACGACGGAGGTGGCGGGCACCCCTGGCCGGCCGCCGAGGATGTCGACCCGGTCCGTCTCGACGACGAGAAGGAGACCACCGCCGTCCGCCCCTCCGCCGCAGTGGCCGATGCCGACGCGGCCGAGGAGAAGCGGATCGGCGAGGCCCAGCGTGACGACCAGCGCGACGACGAGCAGGACCACTACGTCCCGCCGGAGCCGGCGCCGGCGCCGAAACTGGACTGGATCTCGAAGCTGGCCTGGACCGGGCTGATCGGCGGCCCCGCGGTGCTGCTGCTGGCCGCGCTGCTCGGCGGTCACGGCGGCCGGGTGATCGCATTCGCGCTGCTCGCGTTCGTCGGCGGCTTCCTCACGCTGGTGTTCCGGATGAAGGACCGGCCCCCGATCGACGGACCGCCCGACGACGGCGCCGTGGTATGACATCGGCGTGAAGGTCACTGAGACGGTCGAGATCACCGGCCACCTGATGGATACCGGCCTGCTGTCGCGGGTGCTGGACGAGATCCGCGACTACGACGGCGACTACAGCATCGACCGCTTCGACGTCGGCCACGACAAGCAGGACACGTCGACGGCGCGGATGACGATCGGAGCCGATGACGACGACACGCTGCAGCGACTGCTCATGCGGTTGCAGACGTGGGGCGCGAACCTGGTCGACCCCGGCGAGCCGGAGATCACCGAGGCAGAGCTCGACGGGGTATTCCCCGAGGGTTTCTACTCGACCACCAACCTGGCGACCAGCGTGCGGCTCGGCGGTCGCTGGGCTCCGGTGCGCAATCCGGAGATGGACTGTGGCCTGGTCGTCGAGGGCGACACCGTGCGAACCGTCCCGATGTCGGACGTGAAGGCCGGGATGCGAATCGTGACCAGCGCGCAGGGTGTCCGGGTCATGCCACCCGCCGTGGTGATGGACGGTGACCGCTCGTTCGGCTTCATGGAGTCCGATGTCTCCAGCGAGAAGCCGCAAGCCGTTCTGGTGCGTCAGGTCGCCGACGGGATGCGCCAGGCGAAGGCGGCCGGGCTCAAGGTCCTGTGGGTCGGCGGGCCTGCCGTCGTACATACCGGCGCGGCGCCGTCGATGGTCTCGCTGATCGACAACGGGTACGTCGACATCCTGTTCGCCGGCAACGCGCTCGCGACCCACGACATCGAGGCGTCGATCTACGGCACGTCGCTCGGCGTAGACCTGTCCGAGGGCCGCGGGGTGATACACGGCCACGAGCACCACATCCGTGCGATCAACACCATCCGCCGGGCCGGCTCGATCACGGCAGCGGTCGAGCAGGGCGTACTGACCTCAGGCGTGATGCATGCCCTGGTGCGGAACAACAAGCAGTTCATCCTCGTCGGTTCGGTGCGCGACGACGGCCCGCTACCCGACGTGTACACCGACGTCCTCGAAGGCCAGCGCGCGATGCGGGCCGCTCTCGACGGTGTGGGCTACTGCCTGATGGTCGCGACCATGCTTCATTCGGTCGCTACCGGCAACATCCTTCCCGCCTCCGTTCCGCTGACGTGTGTGGACATCAACCCCGCGACCGTCACCAAGCTCGCCGACCGCGGCTCCGCCCAGGCACGCGGCATCGTCACCGATGTCGGCCTGTTCATCGAGCAGCTCGCCAAGGAGCTGGCGCCGAAGTGACCGAGCTGGTGCGCCTTGCTGTCGCCGACGGCGTCGCGACCGTCACCCTCGACTCGCCGCACAACAAGAACGCACTGTCCCAGCAGCTCACCGGTGAGCTGCTGGCGCACATCGAGAGCGCCGGAGCCGACGACGCCGTCCGGGTGGTGGTGATCCGGTCGGCGATCGACGTGTTCTGCGCCGGCGCCGACCTGTCCGAGGCGACCACGGTCGGCATGGCGGTCGGCGCGAAGCGGATGGTCGACGTCCAGCGTGCGATCGTGGCCTGCCCGAAGCCTGTCGTCGCCCGGGTCGCCGGGCCGGTCCGGGCCGGCGGGATCGGGATCGTCGCCGCCGCCGACATCAGCGTCGCCGGTACGTCGTCGACGTTCGCGCTCACCGAGGTCCGGCTCGGGCTCGCGGCCGCCACGATCTCCCTGACCGTGCTGCCCAGACTGACGGACCGTGCGGCCTCCTACTCCTTCCTGACCGGCGACGGGTTCGACGGCGCCGAGGCGGAGCGGATCGGGCTGGTCAGCCGGACGGTGCCGGACGACGAGCTCGACGACACGGTCGACACGGTGGTCGGCTCGCTGCTGAAGGGCCTGCCGCAGGGGTTGCGGGAGACCAAGAAGCTGCTCACCGGGCCGCTGCTCGCCAACATCGATGCCCGCGGCAACGAACTGGCCGAGTTGTCGGCGAGCCTGTTCGGCTCCGACGCGGCCCGCGAGGCGATGCTCGCCTTCCTCAACCGGAAGAAGCGCTGAACGCAACCATCACGGCTGCATGCCGACCTCGACAAGCATCGGCAGGTGGTCGGAGGCGGCGGCCAGGTCATCGGCAGACACTCCGGTGCGCGGCAGCAGCCGGGCCGTCAGACCGGCCGAGGCGTGCGCGCCGTCGATCCGCTTGTAGGCGCCGCTGGACGGAAACGTCGGTCCGGCGTCGGCGCCCAGATCGGTCAGCGCCGCATCGGCGAGCTTTTTCCACACCGGCCCGTCCGGCTCCTCGTTGAGATCGCCGACCAGCAGATACGGCGTACCGAACGACCTACATCCGCGCAGCACCTGGTCCACCTCGCGCTGCCGGCCGCGCGTGTGCAGACCGAGGTGGCACACGACCAGCGCGACCGCTGACTCGTCCAGCTTGACCAGAGCGCCGACGGCACCACCGGGCAGTTGGGTCGCGATCAGCCGGAGCCGGCGCCGGACGAACGGGCGCCAGACCCGCCAGCCGTGCGGGTCGGACAGCTCGATGCCGTCGGCGACGAGGATGACGTTGCGCGCGGCGCCGGCGACGTACCGCATCCCGACCGAGGCGGCCATCGCGCGCCGGCGGCGACCGGTGCCGAACCACGTCGGCCCCTCCTGCACCAGCGCCACGTCGGGCTTGCAGGCCGCGAACACCCGGGTCAGCGCGGCGCGGTCGTCGCCCCAGCGGTGGATGTTGTACGACAGGACCCGCATGGTCTCAGGTGTCGGGCCGCTGGCTGGCGCGCATCCCGGTACGGCGGCTGGCCGCCTTCTTCGCCGTCCGCGCAGTTCGGGCCGACGCGGTCACGGCTGTGGTCTTGACCCGGACCCGGCGCAGCCAGGTGGCCTCCTCGCGGGCGAGGTCCGCCGCGCCAACCAGGCCCGCATCCGGGCCGAGCACCGCACGTACCACCCGGGCCTCGGGCCGGAAGCCGCGGCCGGTCAGCGTACGCCGGAACGCCTCGCGGGCCGGTCCGAGCAGTAGTTCGCCGGCGTCGCAGACCCCGCCGCCGATCACAAAGGTGCCCGGGTCGAGCGCGGCCGCCAGGTTGGCCAGTCCGATTCCGAGCCAGCGGCCGACGTCCTCGAGCAATTCGACGGCCACCGGGTCGCCGTCCTTGGCCGCGTCGGTCACCACCAGCCCGGTGATCTTGTCGACGTCGTCGTTGACCCGGCGCAGCAGGTTCTGGGCCACCGGCGAGTCGGACCGGGCCATCTCGCGCGCTTCGCGGCCGAGCGCGTTGCCGGACGCGTACTGCTCCCAGCAGCCGCGGTTGCCGCACTCGCAACGGTGTCCGCCGGGCACCACCTGCATGTGACCGAACTCGCCGGCGATGCCGTACTTACCGCGCTGCAGGGCACCGTCGAGGAGGATGCCGCCGCCGATCCCGGTGCCGAGGTTGACCACGACCAGGTGGCTCTCGCCCTGGGCGGCGCCGAACCGCCACTCCGACCAGGCCGCCGCGTTCGCGTCGTTCTCGACCACCACCGGTAGCCCGAGCCGGCGCTCGACGGCGTCCCGGAGCGGCTCGTGCCGCCAGGCCAGGTGCGGGGCGAACAGCACAGACGAGCGCGTCACGTCGACGAACCCGGCCGCGCCGATCCCGACCGCAATCACGTCGTGGCGCGCCTCAAGCGTCTCCACGACATTGGCGATCGCGTCCTCGGTGTCCTTCGGATGCTTGGTCGGGGTGTCCATCCGCATCCGTTCGAGGACGTGACCCTCCGGGTCGACCACTCCGGCGGCGACCTTCGTACCCCCGACGTCGATCCCGATCGTCAGCTGCTGGGTCAGCGCCATCGTCTGCTCCTAACGGTGACGAGCGAGGTCCGCCGCGCCGATGATGCCGGCGTCGTTGCCGAGCTGGGCTATGCCGAAACTCGGGTGCGGCCGATTCGCCCTGGCCGGCAGGGTCCGGTCGAACGCCCGTTGTGCCGGCTCGAGCACCAGCTCGGCCGCGGCGCTGACGCCGCCGCCCAGGACCACCAGACTCGGGTCGAACATGGTCACGATCGACGCCACGCCCTCGCCGAGCCAGTGGCCGACGTCCTCGAGCAGCTCGCGGGCGCACCCGTCGCCATCCTGTGCCGCGCGTGTGATCATCGGGCCGGTCAGGTCGGCCGGGTCGGTGATGCCGCAGGCCGCCATCATCTCCGCGGCGGCCAGCGAGCCGGACTCGGCGAGCTCCCGTGCCTCGCGGACAAGTGCCTGGCCCGACGCGTACTGCTCCAGGCAGCCGCGGGCGCCACAGCCGCACCGGTGCCCGCCCGGCACCACGCGCATGTGACCCAGCTCGGCGCCGACGCCGTGGGCTCCTCGGAGCAGTTCGCCTTCGATCACCACACCGCCGCCGATGCCGGTGCCGACGGTCACGCACACCATGTGGCGAACATGCCTGGCAGCGCCGTACTCGAACTCCGCCCAGGCGGCCGCGTTCGCGTCGTTCTCCACCACGACCGGCAGGCCGACCTCGTCGGCGACCCGTTTGCCCAGGGGCTCGTCGCGCCACGCGAGGTTGGGCGCGAACAACACCGTCGACCGGTCCGACGACACGTAGCCGGCCGCGCCGATCCCCACGGCTTCGACATCGTGCCCTTCTACCAGTTCGATTGCCGCGGCGCAGATCGCCTCGGCGGTCGCGTCCACCGACTCGGCCGGTGTGTCACGTCGCGTCCTGGCGACGATGTCGCCGTTGGTGTCCACGACGCCGGCGGCGATCTTCGTACCGCCGACGTCGATGCCGATCGTCAGTCCCATCGGTCCGGGTCCTCGCTCACGTCGATCCGCTCCGGCTTCTCCGCGGCTTCCACCTCGGCTTCGTCGGCCTCTGCCTCGGTGTCCGCGGCCCTGGAGTCGCGCCGGCGGTCCTCGGCCGCCTTGGCCCGCGCGGATTCCGCCGCGGCGTCGAGGAGACCGCGCAGCGATCCGAGCACGCCGGAGGCCGCCGAGGCGAGCTGCTCGACGGTGTCCGGTCCGGAGTGCCGGACCAGATACATCAGCTGGCACAGCGGGCACCACTGGCACTCGGGCCCGAGCCGGTGCCCCTGCCCCTCGTGTTCGGGACGGTCATCCCTGCGGAGCGCGGCGAAGAGCTTGGCCGCCTCCTCGGCGACGCCGCCGACCTGTTCCCTGGTCATCTGCGGCTCAGGACTCCACGCGCTTCTTCAGGCCCTTCAGGGCGGTGTCGATGATGACCTTCTCCGCCTTGCGCTTGAGCAGGCCGATCATCGGGATGCTGATGTCGACGGTGAGCCGATAGGTCACCTCGGTGCTGCCGTCGCCGAGGTCCTGGAGCACGTACGCGCCGTCCAGGCCCTTGAGCATCTTCGCCTCGACGAGGGTCCAGCGGACATCGGTCGGGGACCAGGTGTAGTCCAGCGTGTATTCGTCCTTGATCGCGCCGGCGTCGACGTTGAACCGGACCTGCTTGGCACGGCCGTCCGCACCGATCGACAGCACCTCGGTCTCGCGTACCGAGTCCGCCCACTCGGGGTACGCCTCGAAGTCCGCGATCACGTCCATGATCTCCGCCGGGCTCGCGTTCACGGTGATGGATGAGGTCGTCTGCTCGGCCATCGTTACCCCTTCCAACTCGTTCGGCGCCTGGTTGGGCGACTCGTCCGGCGCAGCATCATGCGTCCCACCGGACACTATCGCGGGATCCCATCCCGGGCGGTGTTCTCCCGGCGAGCGGTCGCCCTCGATCTCGTCCTTGAACGACCAGAGCTTGGCCCGGTACGCCGCCACGTACGCGTCGCGGATCCGGCGCGGGTTGCGCCGTCCGGCGGGGTCGGCACGCAGGTACCAGTGCACGACGACGCCGTCGCGTACCCGCTCCAGCCACAGCTCGGCGGTGCCGGTCACGTCGCCGGCGACGGTCCAGCGCACGCCCTCCAGGCCGCGTTCCTCGTACGGGGTGAGCTCGAGCCCGGGCCACCATTCGTGCCACAACGCGCGGTCGCCGAGCCGGGCGGCCACGTAGGCTGGTTCCGCAACGACGAAATCGTCACAGGCGATGTCGATGGACGGCATCGGTCCTCTCGAACTTGGTCCTACTACCTCCGAGTACGTGACTGTAACGTGCGGGGGAACGCCAACCAGGAGGAGCACGGATGCGCGAGTACACCACCCCCGCGATCGTTCCGCCCCCGACGACCGGCAGCCTCAGCGACCCGGTCTGGAACAACGCCTCCTCGCACCCGGCCTCCGCGGTGTTCGCGCGTCGTACCGAGGCGGGCTGGATCGACGTCACCGCCGCCCAGTTCAAGGACCAGGTGGCCGCCGTCGCGAAGGGCCTGATGGCGGCCGGCGTACAGCACGGCGACCGGGTCGCGCTGCTCAGCCCTACCCGGTACGAATGGACCCTGGTCGACTACGCGATCTGGTCGATCGGTGCGGTCACCGTGCCCATCTACGAGACCTCGTCGGCGGCGCAGATCCAGTGGATCCTGACCGACTCCGAGGCCGTCGCCGCGGTCGTCGAGCGCCCTGCACACGCCACCGTGGTCGAGGCGGCCCGGCCGGAGGCGCCGTCGCTGCAGGAGGTCTGGCAGATCGAGGGCGGCGCCGTCGACCAGCTCACCGCTCTCGGCGACGACATCAGCGACGCCGATCTCGAAAAGCGCCGCGCGGAGGTCATCCCGGGCGACCTGGCCACGCTGATCTACACCTCCGGTACGACGGGCCGGCCGAAGGGTTGCAAGATCACCCACGCCAACTTCATGTCCGAGCTCGAGACCGCGGTCAAGGTGCTGGACAAGCTGTTCGTGCTGGACGGGGCGTCGACGTTGCTGTTCCTGCCGCTGGCGCATGTGTTCGCCCGGATCATCCAGGTCGGCTGCGTGATGATGCGGGTCAAGCTCGGCCACACCGCGGACGTGAAGAACCTGGTCGCCGATCTCGGCGAGTTCAAGCCGACGTTCATCCTCAGCGTGCCGCGCGTGTTCGAGAAGGTGTTCAACACCGCGAGCCAGACCGCCCACTCGTCCGGCCGGGGCAAGATCTTCGACGCCGCGGCAGAGGCGGCCATCGCGTACTCCAGGGCAAATGGCAAGCCCGGGATCAACATGCGCATCCAGCACGCGCTGTACGACCGTCTCGTGTACCGCAAGCTCCGCGCCGTGCTCGGCGGCCAGGTCGACTACGCGGTCTCCGGTGGCGCTCCGCTGGGCGACCGACTGGCGCATTTCTTCCGCGGGATCGGCGTACCGGTGCTCGAGGGGTACGGCCTGACCGAGACCACCGCTGCGCTGTCAGTCAACCTGCCTGACGACATCCGCATCGGCACGGTGGGCCGGCCGCTCCCGGGCGTCTCGGTCCGGGTCGCCGAGGACGGCGAACTGTTGTTCCAGGGCGGCCAAGTGATGGTCGGCTACTGGAAGAACGACGAGGCGACCGCGGCGGCGATCGAGGACGGCTGGTTCCACACCGGCGACCTGGGCGAGGTCGACGACGACGGCTTCATCAAGATCACCGGCCGGAAGAAGGAGATCCTGGTCACCGCGGGCGGCAAGAACGTGGCGCCGGCCGTGCTGGAGGACCAGATCCGGCTGCACCCGCTGGTCAGCCAGGCCATGGTGGTCGGCGACGGCCGGCCGTTCATCGCAGCGCTGGTGACGATCGACGGCGAGACCATCGGGCCGTGGGCCTCGGATCGCGGCAAGTCCTCCGAGGTGGCGGATGTGGTCGACGATCCGGACCTGATCGCCGAGATCCAGAAGGCGATTGACGACGCGAACTCGCTGGTGTCGAAGGCCGAGTCGATTCGCAAGTTCACCATCCTCCCGACGGACTGGACCCAGGAGAACGGCGAACTCAGCCTCAAGCTCAGCCTGCGCCGGCACATCGTGACCAAGAAGCACGAAGCCGACATCGAGGCCCTCTACACCAGGTAGCCCACCAGCCGTTCACACCCCTGGTCGCGGGTTCGCACCCGGTTTGCATCCCCGGCACGGGCTTCGCACCCCCGGTACGGGGTTCGCACCCCCGGCACGGGCTTCGCACCCCCGGCACGGGGTTCGCACCCCCGGCACGGCTTCGCACCCCCGGCACGGCTTCGCACCCCCGGCACGGCTTCGCACCCCCGTATGCCGGGTGCGAACCCTGGGAGGGGGTGCTAGGCCGCGACAACCGAAGCCGTGACATGCGGGCGGGCGGTCTCGGTGCTCGCATTCCGCCGGCAGTTCGCCCCTGCCCGGCCTGCACCGCACCCCGTACCAGGGTTCGCACCCCATGCCAGGGTTCGCACCCTGGGCGGGGGTTCGCGTGCCTGCGTGCGGGGTGCGAAGCCTGGGAG
>JBKPSJ010000040.1:0-2979 GCA_046765875.1 Actinomycetota bacterium | reverse complement strand
CGCCTGCTGCTCGGCCGCAAGAAGAATGGCGATCGCCTTGTCGTCCTGAGCGGAGTAGCTATGTGCACGTGCAACGTCGATGTGGTGAGTGACCTGGCGTTCTGTCGGCAAGGGCGTCGGGTCGATCAGCGGTCCGTACTCGGTGACGTAGGCGATGTCGCCGAGATCGAGGGCGGCTGACACTCGGTGGAGCATGACATTGGTTGGGCCGAATGCGGTCTGCCAGTAGTTCGCATCCCTGCCGAGTTGCTGCGCCGCTGCTTCGGCATCATCGAGAAGCTCCGACGCTGTTGCTCGATCGTTTCGCCTGGCTGCTGCGATTGCCATGCGAAGGTCGAGCATGCCGAGCAGGCTGAGCGCGGCCGGATCTCGGTCACGCACGTGCGCGCCGAGCCAGGTCCGGGCAGTCTGTCCAAGCTGAATCGCGTCGTCGTATCGGCCCACCGCGAGGAGCGCATGTGTTCCCGCCCCCGCAGCTGAGGCAAGAACGAGCGGGTCATCCGCATTGTCCGCGGCATTCATTGCTCGTTCGGCCGCAATCCAGGCGAGGTCTGACTCCCCGAGTTTGCTCAACGTCGTTGCAGCCAGATGGTGCACCCGCGCCGAGACCGCCCAGCTGTCGGTCCCAGTGCTCGCGCCGTACTCCAGCGCCTGCGCGGCGCCGATGAGATCGGGTAGGAGGTCAACGGTCCGGCCGATACGGCCATGCTGGTAGTGCTCCCATGCACCTTCCGCTCGGCTAGCGGTCTGCTCGACGTCAGGCTGCCAGGTGGCAGCGTCGCCCGCGAACAAGATTCTCGAGAGCCGCCGCGGGGCCATCAACGCGTCGCGGACGGCGGGTACATCGTCGTCCTGGTGGTCGTCCTCGAGGAGAACCGGCTGGCCGAGTAGGTCGCTGAGAGAGACACGCAGCGCAGTCGCAAGCTCCCGGAGAACATCCAGGCGGCGGATCTGCCGCTCGCCCCGTTCGATCTTGCTCAGCCAGTCCTCACTGCGGTTAACGAGGTTGGCGAGAACCGCCTGCGTCAGGCCCCGGCGTAGTCGGTAGAACGCGACGCGTTCGCCGATGCTGAGATGGTCGCCCGCGCCGCGCATGGCTCCAACGATAGGCGAGAGCGTCGGCACACCCGGACAGTTTGTCCGGGTCGTGGTGGCGAAGCGGACGTCCCCTGGATGCATGAGCAGACACCAGGGGTCAGTGAAGTTCTACAGCGTCACCGAAGCAGCAGGGTTGATTGGTCTGTCGAGCGTGTCGCTCTACCGAGCGATACGTGCTGACAGGTTTCCGGCGGTACGCATTTGTGGACGCTTGTTCGTGCCAGCGAAGGCGATCGACGCCATCGTCGAGGCGGCTGTCGCTTCAGGGCGGGTTGTGGACGTTAGCGAGTGGCTCTCAGCCGGACCGGCCTCATGAGCGCGCGCGCCACCGTCGAACCTGCTCGCCGACGTCGGGCTCACCCGGCGATCGTGGAGGGCCGACCTGCGGTCGGCGCAGACGCGGTCCGTGGTCGGTGCACTGGTGGCCGGCCTACCGTGCCGCCACTCACTGTCAAGGCCGGCCCACGCGGCCTATCGCGCGTCTCTCCCTGCGCTGCGCTGCGGTCGGCCGCGCGCTCCGACGAATGTCAAACCGCGAAATTCGCCTCCGGCGGCAGCGCGTGTTCCGGCCTGGACAGCGAGCCTCCGGCGGCACGGCGGGTGGCAGGAGGGGCAGGCACGGCCTGCCCCGCCAAACGGCCACCAGCGATCACTGCGGGGGCTGCGGACGACAAACGACGGAGGTGCGAGTGATGGCGATTCGACCAGACCGCGAGATCGCGGCCAGACGACAGCTGATGGACCGGCCCCGCCCAGGCGCCAACCAGACCGGGGCCGGTTCTCCGACTACCCAGCAGGCAGCGCAGGAGGACACCAGCATGACCGATGCACGAACGGATGCGGGGGAGTGGGTGCCCCGGTTGGGGCTCCTTGAGGAGTTGCCGGCGGATCGTGCGGCGTTGATTCGGGGCTTGTTCGCGTTGGCGGCGTGGGTGGCCGATCACCCGGGGCTGCCGTTGCCGCGGGTGCGGGCTCGGATGGTTCCGGTCCACGGCGTGGCCGCCGATGAGTGTGCGGTGGTCGACGAGGTCGCCGCCGAGCTGGGTGTGACCGCGGGTCTCCGTGCCAACGGCGAGCACTACGTGGCCGAGGTGCGGTTCGGGCCGGTGGTCGTCACGTGTGCGGCGCGGGCCGGTGAGCACCTGGCCGCCTGGCACGCGCCGGATGCGCGCTCCTCTGACTGTGCCGACGTGCAGCCGACCGGTGCGCTGGCCGGCGGTTTGCGGGCGGGTGGTGTGCGGTGAACCGGCCGATCGAGCAGGACCGGGCGGCGCTGACCGCGGCACGCGAGGCGTACGAGAGACAGCTCCAGACCGCGGCGGATGCGCTGGTCGCGGCGATCCGCGCCGGTGTGACCGATGGCGCGGAGACGATCAGCCACGTGCTCGCGACCGCGGCGGCGAACCTGGGCGGGATGCACACGCTCACTGCGACCCGGACGGGGTCGTGGGAGGCCGACTACGTGGACCGGTTCCTGGCGTCCACGGTCGGCGCGGACGGCGAGTGGTTGTTGCAGTACCGCACCGCGCCGATCGAGGTCGTGGAGTGCCTCGACGCATCGCTGGGTGAGCTGGACATCGGCTGGCTGTACGACGACTCGTACAACCTCATCGACCAGGCCGCAGCCGACACCTGTGACAGCGACAATGCCGAATTGGCCGATGCCGCGTGTGAGCGCCTCGTGCGGGCCGGGGAACTGATCAACGAGCTGAGGGACCGCGACTACGCGGCCTACCGGCAGGCGTTCGAGGCCCAGCTACAGGCGGCGGCCGGCGAGCTGCGTGGGACTCGGGGTCTGCCGGAGTCGGTGCCGCTGCGTGTGCGTTGGGTCGACTGGAACGACCGCGGCCAGGCCACCAGCGCGCTAGACGGGTGGGGGAC
>JBKPSJ010000039.1:0-5718 GCA_046765875.1 Actinomycetota bacterium | reverse complement strand
CGGGCGGCCTGCACGAGCCGCTCGGCCACGCCCGATCGCAAGTAGAGCCGATCGGGACCGAGCGCGGCCTTGAGTTCCGATATCGCGAGGCCCCGTACCGCGACGAGCGGCTCGCCACACTCCTCGACCGGCATGGCCACCACCTGCGGGTCGACCATCAGCACGATCTCGCTCACGCCTGTAGTTAACCAGCAGGCATGGCGTCGGGCTGGGGACGCGGAGCAGACTGGGTTGCGGAGCGCGCCACCCACCGAGGAGGGACCGGTTCAGAATGACCAAGGTGCTGTTACTCACCGGAGATGCCGCCGAAGACCTCGAATTCTTCTACCCCTACCAGCGGCTGACCGAGGAAGGGTACGAGGTCGTCGTCGCCGCTCCCACGAAGAAGAAGTTGCAGTTCGTGGTGCACGACTTCATCGACGGCTTCGACACCTACACCGAGAAGCTGGGCCACACCTGGGACGCCGACATCGCGTTCGCCGACGTCGACCCGGCCGACTACGTCGCCGTGGTGATCCCGGGCGGCCGGGCGCCGGAGTACATCCGCAACGACCCGGACTGCGCCCGCATCCTGAAGCACTTCATGGACGAGCAGAAGCCGCTCGCGCACCTGTGCCACGGCGCGCTGACGCTCACCGCGGCCGGGTTGCTCGAGGGCCGCCGGTCCGCGGCGTACCCGGCGCTGGCGCCGGACGTCCGCGCCGCAGGTGCGGAGTTCGTCGACTCCGAGGCCGTCGTCGACGGGCTGATGGTCTCCGGCCGGGCCTGGCCGGACCACCCGGCCTGGATGCGCGAGTTCATCCAGATCCTGCGCGCGAAGGCACCCGCTACGCCCTGATTGCCGTAAGAATGGCCGGATGCGGGTGATCGTCGTCGGCGCGGGCGTCATCGGACTGTCCTGCGCGGTGCGGCTGGCCGAGTCCGGCTACGAGGTGGCGGTGTTCGCCCGCGATCTGCCGCTGGAGACCACCTCGGCGGTGGCGGCCGCGGTCTGGTACCCATACCTGGCCGCGCCGCGGGACAAGGTCGCCGCGTGGTCGAAGTCGACGTACGACGAGCTTGCCGGGCTGGCCGAGCATGAGGAGTCGATCCGGCTGCAGGTTGGCAGCGAACTGCTGCGGGTCACGGCGCCCGACCCTTGGTGGGCGGGCGCCGTACCGGACCTTCACCGTGTCACCGACCTGCCGGCCGGGTACCCCGACGGCTGGTCGTTCACCGCACCGGTGGTCGAGATGCCGGGCTACCTGCCGTACCTGGTCGGGCGGCTCGAGGCCGCCGGCGGCACGCTCACCCGGGCGGCCCTGTCGGCATTGCCGAACACGGCGCAGGTGGTGGTCAACTGCGCCGGACTCGGCGCGCGGCGGATGGCCGGCGACGACAGCCTCTCGCCGGTACGCGGCCAGATCATGTACGTCACCCAGCCCGGCCTGACCGAATGGCTGATCGCGGAGGACGCCGACGGCGAGCTCATCTATGTCGTACCGCGCGAGCACGACGTCGTCGTCGGAGGTACCTCGCAGCCCGGCGACTGGAACCTGAGCGCCGACCCGGTCACGGCAGAGCGGATGATGACCCGCGCGGTCAGGCTGATCCCCCGGCTGGCGGACGCCGAGGTCATCGGCCATCGGGTCGGGCTACGGCCTGCCCGGCCGGCGATCCGCTGCGAGGCGACCGAGCTGAACGACCGCCGGGTGGTGCACTGCTACGGCCACGGCGGCGCGGGTGTGACCGTGTCGTGGGGCTGCGCCGACGAGGTACTGGCGCTGGTCAAGAGCTGATCAGGGCATGGAGTTTCTGCAGGCAGATCTGCCACGACTCGTCCCCGGGGTCGATCAGCTCGAAATGGCCGACCCGCGGCAGTCGGACCAGCTCGGCACGGTCACCGGCATCCCGGGCCGCCGTCACGAACCGGCTGCTCTGCCCGATCGGCATGACGTGGTCCGCGGTGCCGTGCAGCAGCGTCACCGGTACCCGCAGCGGCAGCCGTTCGTACGGTGAGGCGAGCTTGTAACGAGCCGGGTTCTCACCGGGCGTCGCCCCGAGGAAGTCGGCCACCGGTTTGCCGATCGCGTCACCACCGGCCCCGACCAGGTCGACGAGACCGGCCTGTGAGATCACTCCCGCGACCTTCACCCTCGGCCCGGCGCCCGGCGCATCCGCTGGCAGCCCGGGCCGGGCGGCTGCCCACGCGGCCAGCTGACCGCCGGCCGAATGACCGATGGTGATCACCCGGCCCAGGTCGAGCCGATCGGCGTGGTCGGCGAGCGCATCGATACCCCGGGCAACGTCGTCCATCGTCATCGGCCAGCCGCCGCCGTTTCCGAGCCGCCGGTACTCCAGCGCGTACGCCGCCAGGCCGTGCCGGACAAGATCGACCGCGAGTGGCGTCGCCAGTTCGATCCCGTACTCCTTCAGCCAGAACCCGCCGTGAATCACCACCGCCACAGGGAGCTTGCCGGTGCCCGGCGGCAGATGCAGGTCGGCCACCTGTGACGGGTCGTCCCCGTACGTCACCCGGGTCACAGTCGGACCGGGTTCCTTGTGCTTGACCAGAGAGCACCCGGCCACGCTCAGGCCGAGCGCGGCGAGCACGGTCCGGCGGGTCAGCACACGGTCAGGGTAGGTCGTTCGCCCGCCGGATCACGTCGACGACGTCGGACATCATCCCGGTCAGGTCGTAGTCCTTCGGGGTGTACACCGCCGCCACCCCCGCTTCGCGCAGCGCCCGGGCGTCGGCGTCCGGGACGATCCCGCCGACCACCACCGGTACGTCGTCCAGCCCGGCCTCGCGCAGCCCCGCCACCACCTGCGGGACCAGTTCCATGTGCGAGCCGGACAGGATCGACAGCCCGACGCAGTGCACGTCCTCGGCGACGGAGGCCGCCACGATCTGCTCCGGGGTCAGCCGGATGCCCTGGTACACGACCTCGAAGCCGACGTCACGGGCGCGCACCGCCACCTGCTCGGCCCCGTTCGAATGACCGTCGAGCCCGGGCTTGCCGACCAGCAGCCGCAGCCGCCCGCCCAACGCCTCGGCGGTCGCCGACACCTTCGCCCGTGCCGCGGCGATCTCCTCGCCGCCGTCGGTGACGCCGACCGAACCGGTCACGCCGGTCGGTGCGCGGTACTCGCCGAACACCTCGCGCAGCACCCCGGCCCACTCCCCCGTCGTCACGCCCGCACGTACGCAGGCCAGCGTCGCGGGCATCAGGTTTTCGTTGCCCTTGGCAACCCCGCGGAGTTCGTCAAGCGCCGTGCTGACCTCTTCGGCAGACCGCTGCGAGCGCCAGTGGCGGACCGAATCAACCGCGGCGGCCTCGGCGGCGGGATCGACCCGGTGGATCGCGGTCTCGAGGTCGGCGATCAGCGGCGACGGCTCGGTGTTGGTGAACTCGTTGACGCCGACGACGATCTGCTCGCCGGACTCGATCCGGCGGCGGCGCTCGGCGTGCGACGCGACCAGCGCCTGCTTGAGGTAGCCGGACTCGACCGCAGCGACCGCGCCGCCCATCGCCTGCACCCGGTCGATCTCCTCCTGTGCTGCTGCAGTCAGTTCGGCCACCTTGGCCTCGATGACGTGCGAGCCGTCGAAGATGTCGTCGTACTCGAGCAGGTCGGACTCGTACGCGAGCACCTGCTGCATTCGCAGGGACCACTGCTGGTCCCACGGCCGCGGTAGCCCGAGTGCTTCGTTCCAGGCCGGCAACTGGACCGCCCGGGCGCGCGCGTTCTTCGACAGCGTGACGCCTAGCATCTCCAGCACGATCCGCTGGACGTTGTTCTCCGGTTGGGCCTCGGTCAGGCCGAGTGAGTTCACCTGGACGCCGTACCGGAGCCGCCGGTGCTTGGGGTCCTGTACGCCGTACCGGTTGAGCGTGATCTCGTCCCACAAGCGCACGAACGCGCGCATCTTGCAGGTCTCCTCGATGAAGCGCACGCCGGCGTTCACGAAGAACGAGATCCGCTGCACGACGTCGCCGAATCGCTCCATCCGCACCTGCCCGGAATCGCGTACCCGGTCGAGAACGGCGATCGCGGTCGACAGCGCGAAGGCCAATTCCTGTACGGGCGTCGCGCCCGCCTCCTGCAGGTGATAGCTGCAGATGTTGATCGGGTTCCACTGCGGCACCTCGGCCACCGTGTACGCGATCAGGTCCGTCGTCAGCCGCAACGAGTGCTCCGGCGGGAACGCGTAGGTCCCGCGGGACAGGTACTCCTTGACGATGTCGTTCTGCGTCGTCCCGGTCAGGTCGTGCGGCGACGCGCCCTGCTCCTCGGCCACCACCTGGTACAGCGCCAGCAACCACATGGCGGTGGCGTTGATCGTCATCGAGGTGTTCATCTCGGCCAGCGGGATCTGGTCGAAGAGGTCCCGCATGTCACCGAGGTGCGCGACCGGCACGCCGACCTTGCCGACCTCGCCGCGCGCCAGCGGGTGGTCGGGGTCGTACCCGGTCTGGGTCGGCAGGTCGAACGCCACCGACAGGCCGGTCTGGCCCTTGCCGAGGTTGCGCCGGAACAGTGCGTTCGACTCCGCCGCGGACGAGTGGCCGGCGTACGTCCGCATCACCCAGGGGCGCGCGGGATCGGGGGCTGAGGACGCAGGCATAACCCGAGGGTAGGACCGTGTGCGCTTGTGAGTCCTCCGCTCGTGACAGGCGTCACCGGAGGCTTAGATCACACGCCGGGTGACCGGTGCCCGGATGAGGATGAGAGCCGGGCACCGGTCCGTCCCGGGGCGGGACGACTTGTCTGGTCAGGCAGGGAGCGCGGCGGTCCGCTCGACGTGCAGGACGCGGGACAGGCGGGTGACCGCGAGGATGCGGGCCACCGACGGCACCGGGTGCCGCAGGACCAGGTTGCGGCCGAGCCGCTCCACCCGGCGGTGCGACGCGACCAGCAGGCCGAGCCCCGTCGCATCGACCGCATCGACCGCCTCGAGGTCGACGATCACGTCGCCATCGGTGGTATCGATCAGGTCGTTCAGCTCCCGCCGGACGTCGCCCACGCTGCGGACGTCCAGGTATCCGGCCAGCCGGACGACGTTCTCCTGCTGCACTACATCCAACGCGCTGCCCCCTGGTTCGGTCCGCGACGGGGCGGAAGCATCCACGCGGGACGCTCGTTCGTAAAGACTCCCGAACTGCCCATCAGGTTGCCGTGAAGAGACCATCAATTCCTTGTCAGCATTCACTCGGTGACGGTGGGACTACAGCGGGGAAGTCCGACCAACCTAGACGCACCCGCTGTCAGGTGCACCGGTCCCCTCGGCGTGTCGGGCTCCGGAAGGCGCAGACTGGAAGTGTGCTCGCCCTGATGTACCCGATCGACTACTTCATCGGCCCGTTCGCCGTGATCATCCCGCTGGGGCTGCTGGTGCTGGTGTTGCGGTGGGGCTTCTCGCGCGGCGATTCGCTGGTACGCCGGGTCGACACCCGTCCGGCCGATCCGAAGACGTTCGGGCTGCTGACCGCTGTCCACACGACCAAGTCGTACGCCGATGCGCGCAAGCTGATCGAGAAGCTCACCGGTGCGCGGATCAGGGCAACCGCGGCCCGTACCACCGACGGCTGGACTGTGTACGTGTGGCCCAAGGACGTCGACGCGGCCCAGGACGTCATCCGCTCCGCCCAGCAATAGCCGGTCCATCCGACGGGCGCGCAGTAGGGTCGGCGGCGTGAAGTACGTGATCCTGATCTACAGCAATCCCGAGTCGCG
>JBKPSJ010000038.1:0-12541 GCA_046765875.1 Actinomycetota bacterium | reverse complement strand
GGCCACGATGGTCGCCCAGAGCCCGCCATCGGCGGGCGACCTCCGGCTGGGTCCACCGTGCACCCGGTGTGCGCCGGCAGCCTTGCATACTTCGGCCCGCAGAGGGGAATAGCTCACTCCGCAGGGTGAACAGGCCCGGATAGTATGACTGTGAGTGACGATCAGCTGTGTTCATGCGCAGTGTCGTCGCCCAGTCACGTACTGGTGTCCGGACCCGGACTGTCTTCCTGCCGGGTTAGATGGAATCATCTCCCTGCATGGACGCCTCGCGTCTGACCCAGCCGTACGAGGAACCGGTCAACGACACCGGTTCCTTTGGCGTGCGTCAGGCCGGGGGCGTGCTCGCGCGGGCACAGCGGATCGCGGACACACTCCGCGAGCAGGCCGAGGTGGAGAACGACAAGGCGCTTGCCGACGCAGAGGCGATCCGGGAGCAGGCACGTCAGATCCAGCATGAGGCCGAGGCGATCCGCGCCGAGGCCGAGCGGATCCGCGAGCAGGCCAAGCTGCAGGTCGAGGCCGCCGCCGAAGAGGCACGCCAGCTGGTCGCCGACGCCGGCGAGCAGGCCGCGCTGGTGGTGCAGGAGTCCGGCCGGATCTCGGACCAGCTCGCCCAGCAGGCTGAGAGCGACGCCGCCGGGATCCGTGCCGCGGCTGAGCGCGAGGCGCAGTCGACCCGCGATTCAGCGAACGCCGAGGTTGCCGACGTCCGCGCCGAGGTGGAGCGGATCCGGGCCGAGTCCCGGGTCGAGCTCGAACGGCGGACGGCCGAGCTGGACGAGACCGAGCGGTCGCGGCTGGCCGCCATCCATGTCGAGGTCGAGCGGCAGCGGTCGGATGCCCTCACCGACCAGCAGCGGCAGAAGTCGGCCGCCGAACAGGACCGCGCCCAGCGGCTGGCGAAGGCGCAGGAGCAGGCGCGGATGATCGTCGACGCGGCCGAGACCGAGCGGCGGACCGCCGGCACCGACGCGCAGCGGATCCGGGCCGAGGCCGAGGCCGCCGCGAAGGCGATGCGCGACCGGGCCGCCGAGGAGGTCGCCGCGATCAAGGACACCGCGACCGGTCTGATCGACGCCGCCGAGAACGAGGCCGCCGCGGTGCGAAGTCAGGCGCATGCCGACGCCGACGAGCTGCTTCGCGCCCGCCGCGGCGAACTCGGCCGGCTGATCAGCCGCGCCACGGCGAAACTCAAGGACTCGCAGGCCGTCGCCGCCACCGAAGCGGCGGACCTGCGCGCGGAGGCAGACGAACTGCTCCGGGCGGCACGCGATGAGGCGGCCGAGATCCGGGCGCTGGTGGCAGCCGAAGCCGATCGGATCCGGACGCAGGCCGCGGCGGAGGCCGACGACGCCCTGTCGCGGGCCCGCCGGCGTGAGACCGAGGCCGAGTCCAGTGTCCAGGTACTTCGCCAACGGGCCGCCGAGGATCTCGCGCAGGCCCAGCGCGACGCGCACGATCTGCTGCGTCGTTCCCGTGCCGAGGCGATGGAGATCGAGGCACGGGCCCGCAAGCACGCCGACGAACTGCGGGCGCAGGCACGCAAGGCCGTGGCCGAAGCGGAGACCCGGGTCGCCACCCTTGCCCAGCGTCGTGATGAGATCACCCGAGAGCTCAGTCAGCTGTCGGGTGTGATAGATGCCCTATCTATTCCGTGGACCCATACAACCGGCAGTATGTCCAGCGCTGAAGGAACCACGGGGACGAACCAATGAACCATGACCGACCCACATCCACACCACATGAAGTGAAGTGAGCCCCGAAGATGAGCAGTGAAACCTCCTCCCTTCCGTTCCGGACGGTTCTGCGTGGCTATGAGCCCGCGCAGGTCGACCAGCACGTGCGCGAGCTCAACACCTCGTTGACCGCGCTGCAGGAGCAGTCCGAGCAACTGCAGCGGCACGTGCAGGACCTGCAGTCGCGGCTGGACTCGGCCGAGGCCGCGGTCGTCGCGGCTCAGGACCACGAGCCGAAGCAACCGACGTTCACCGACTTCGGTGAGCGGGTCGCCAAGATCCTGTCGCTGGCCGACGAGGAGGCACGCGACCTGGTGCTGCGGGCGCAGACCGACGCGCAGTCCCTGCTGAACGACGCCGAGCAGCACGCGAAGAAGGTTCGTGAGGAGGCCGAGCAGTACTCCGTGGACTGGAAGAGCGAGGTCGACGCGGAGGCGGCCCGGATCCTCGAAGAGGCACGCTCCCAGGCCGACGACATGCGCGACGAGGCCGAGCGGGACGCGACCGCGCGGCGCAGCGAGGCGCAGGCCCTGTACGAGCAGGAGCGGGCCAAGGCGGCGCAGGCCGCGGCCGCGTTCGAGACCACGCTGGCCGAGCGGCGCGGCAAGGTCGAGCAGGAGTTCGCCGCCCGGACCGCGCTCGCCGAGCAGCAGCTGGCCGCCGTCACCGACCGGGCCGCGCAGGTCCAACGCGAGGCCGACCGGTCCCGCGCCGAGGCCGAGCGGCTGGCGCAGCAGCAGATGGCCGACGCGAACCGGCAGGCGCAGGAGATCATCGCGGCCGCCAAGGACAAGGCCGAGCGGATCCGTTCGGAGTCCGAGCGCGAGCTCGCCGCGGCGACCCAGCGGCGCGACAGCATCAACGCCCAGCTGACCAACGTCCGGCAGATGCTGGCAACGCTGTCCGGCACCCCGGCGATGCCGCTGGACCTGCTCAGCGAGGACGAGCCCAAGTCCACCGACGCCCCGGCCGACAAGGGCAAGGGCAGCAAGTAGTCCTAGTAGTCCAGAAGTGCCGGTCAGGACCCGGGCAGGGCGAACCTGTCCCGGGCCAGGGGCTCGACCAGGCCGTCGGACACCAGCCCGTCCAGCGCGCGCTCGCGCTGGACGGCGTCCGGCCAGGCCTGGTCCAAGCCATGCCTGGGCACCGGTCCGGTCGCGTTCCGCAGTACGGCCAGCAGCCGGCCACGCGCCTGCCTGTCGGTGCCGTCGTACGTCTGGCCGCGCCGCGGTGGTCCGACGTACGCCGGGCGGCCGGCCAGCACCCACGCACATCGGCCGCTGATCGGGCACTGCCCGCATTTCGGCGTCTTCGAGGTGCAGACCAACGCGCCGAGCTCCATCGACGCGACCGCCCATCGAGCGGCTGTCGCCGGGTCGTCGGGCAACAGTGACTCGGCAAGCTCCAGGTCCCTGCGCGTCGGCGTCGGGGACGGATGGGCAACACCGTCGACCGCCCGGGCGAACACCCGGCGCACGTTGGTGTCGACGACGGCGTGCCGCTGCCCGTACGCGAATGAGGCCACCGCGGCAGCTGTGTAGACCCCGACCCCCGGCAGGGCTAGCAAGGCCGCGTGGTCGTCGGGAACCACGCCGCCGTGCCGCTCGACGATCGCCGTCGCCGCGGCGTGCAGTCGCAGGGCCCGCCGCGGGTAGCCGAGCCGGCCCCATGCGCGTACCGCCTCACCCGCCGGCTCAGCCGCCAGCGCCGCCGGCGTCGGCCAGCGTTCCAGCCATTCGGCGTACGCCGGGAGCACCCGCGAGACCGGCGTCTGCTGCAGCATGAACTCGCTGACCAGCACGGCCCAGGCGCCCGCGTCCGGCTCGCGCCAGGGCAGTTGCCGCGCCGACGCGGCGTACCAATCGAGCACCGCCTCGTGCAGAGCCTCGTACGGGGTTGCGTCGGCGACGGTCGGTGACCGGGATACGGCGGTGCGCGGCGCGTCATACATCGTGGTCACGATCCTGCCATCTATCGTTTCGGCCATGAGCAGCCTGCTCAGGCCGATCGGGGACCTGCCGCCGAGCGTCTACTGGGTACGTCGTGTCCTGCTCGCGCTGGCGGCGATCGTCGTCGCGGTAGTGGCGTTCCGCGTGCTGGGTGGTGGCGATCCCTCGCCAGCGGCATCCACCGGACCGATTCAGTCGCCGACGACGAGTCCAACGAGCACTCTGCCGGTATCCGACGCCAGCACCGGACCGCCTGCCACGGTGGGAACCAGCGGTTCGGAAACTCCTGCCAACACGACGAGCACCACTCCGCAGCGCGACGACGGCCGGTGTGCGGCCGGGGCGGTCCGGGTTTCGGTGGTACCGGTGGTGCGAACCGTGTCCGTCGGCCGCCCGCTCAACCTGCACATCAGCCTGTCCACCGCTCGCGCTGACGGCTGCGCGGCGACCGTCGATGCGGAGCAGTTGGTCGTCACCGTGAAGTCCGGCAATGACCGGATCTGGACCAGCAGCCACTGCATGAAGGCGATTCCGGAAGCGACGCTGGCACTCGCGGCGGGCAAGCCGTCGACGACCACCGTCACCTGGGACGGGCGCCGCTCGGTTGCCTCCTGCCCGGCGAACCAGGCGGCCGCCAAGCCGGGCACGTACGTCGTCCAGGCCGTGTACTCCGGCCAGCTCTCCTCGCAACAAGCCTTCCGGGTGGTCTGACCTTTACGTCGGCTCTACTGCGGGGCGATCGCCTCGGCCGGGGCCTCGGCGGGTGTAGACAGGTACTTCGGCCTCTCGAAGCAGAGCACGGCCACCAGGCCGATCAGCAGCACGGCGGCGGGCAGCAGAAGCGACTGCGCCATCGCGTCGGCGAAGCCCTGGTGGGCCTGCGGCGGCAGTTGCGTCGTACCGGTGCCCTCGACCATCTTCCCTGCCCCTGGCAGTTCGGCGGCGATCCGGTTCTCCATCAGTACGGCGATCGCCGCGCTGCCGAGCACCGCACCCACCTGCCGGGCGGTGTTGTAGACACCGGCGCCGGCACCGGCCGCGTTCATCGGCAGGTTCCGGGTCGCGGTCGAGCCGATCGGCGCCCACATGAACGCGTTCGCCACCCCCAGCAACGCGATCGGCGGCAGCAGGTGCCAGATCGCCGCGTCCGGCTCGAGCACCGCACTCAGCCAGACCAGCGAGGCCGGGAAGCACGCCATACCCACACCGGCGACGTACCGCGGGTGCACCCGGTCGGAAAGCCGGCCCACGTACGCCGCCAGGCCGCCGTTGATCACAGCCATCGGGACCAGCAGCAGCGCCGACTTCGTCGGACTGAGCCCGCGGACCTCCTGGGCGTACAGCATGATCGGGAACACCATCGCGGTGATGCCGAACCCGACGACCGCGATGGCCACGTTCGCGAGCGAGAAGTTGCGGTCCTTGAACAACCCGAGCGGCACCAGCGGTTCGGCGGTGTTGCGCGCCTGCCACAACACGAACAGGCCGAGAACGACCATGCCGGAGATGATCAGCGACCAGACCGTGATCGGGCCCTTGATCGTGCCCCAGTCGTACCGCTGGCCCTCCTGGATGCCGAACACCAGCAGGAACATGCCGATGCCGCTGAGCACGACGCCGAGCCAGTCGAAACTGTGCTGGTGCGTCTCCAGCCGCGGCACCAGCCGCAGCGCGAGCACGAACGCGATCACCCCGACCGGCGCGTTGATGAAGAAGATCCACTGCCAGCCGAGCGTGTCGACCAGCACGCCGCCGAGGATCGGCCCCACCAGTGTGGCCACACCGGCGACCGCGCCCCACAGGCTCATCGCCTGGCCGCGCTGGTTGGCCGGGAAGATCCGGGTGATCACGGCCATCGTCTGGGGAGTCATCATCGCCGCGCCGAGACCCTGGAACACCCGCGCGGTGATCAGCATGCCGATCGAGGTGGTGAACCCGCACCACACCGACGCCAGCGTGAACACCACCAGGCCGACCAGGTACAACGTCCGTGGCCCGATCCGGTCACCCAGCCGGCCCGAGATCAGCAGCGGGACGGCGTACGCGAGCAGATAGGCACTGGTCACCCACACGACGCTGGTCACATCGGTGTCCAGGTCGGCCATGATCGCGGGCGTCGCGATCGACACGATGGTCGAGTCGACCAGGATCATGAAGAACCCGATCACCAGCGCCCACAGGGCCGGCCACGGCCGGATGTCCTGGGTGTGCCCCTGGTTCAACTCTTGGTCCTGCGTGGCCATGGAAGATCCTTGGTCTCGAGTCGGTCGATCGTCGTCCGTAGCCAGTCGCGCTCGGCGGCCAGCATCACGCGCAGATAGTCGGCGGCGATCAGGAACGCCTCGTCGACGTTCCGGGACCGGGCCGCCTCGAACTCCTGCGAGGTCTCCGCGATCTGCGCGTCCAGGTCGTCGGCGCGCCTGCTCAGCAGAGCCATCGCGTCGGTTCTGCTGAGGTTGTGCGCCTCGCTCAGCGCCACCGGGAAGATGGGGTACTCGTACGCCGCGGTCTCGATCAGCTCGGCGACGCGCCTCTGCAAGGTCCGCCGCCCTTCGGGAGTGACGGCGTACGTCGTACGCTCCGGTCGGTTGCCGGCCCGTTCGGTACCGGTGGCCTCGACGAGTCCTTGCCGGGCGAGGCGTTCGACGGTGTGGTACAGCGAGCCAGGCCGTACCTTGACGATCCGGTCGTTCCGGCGCCTGCGCAGCAACTGGTACATCTCGTACGGATGCATCGGCGCCTCGTCCAGCAGCGCCAGCACCGAGATCCCCAGCGGCGTCAGCTCCACCACGATCTGTACTCCACCCCGATCAGTCCATACCGATTATCCCACATGGAGTATTAGCCTTCTCCTGGCGGCTGGTCAAGTTGTCCACAGCGCGCAGGCCGAAGCGCAGCAGCGCCGTGTCGTACCGTGACAGCATGGCGACCCCGGATGGAGGAGAGCGCATGACGGCCCAGCCGCTGCCACCGACGCCGTCGTCATCCGACTTCGAGCATCCGCTCACGATCGACGACTACGCGGCGCTCGGTGAGGCCGACCACGGCCGCGTCGAGTTGCAGGAAGGCAGCCTGGTGATGTCGCCGAGCCCGACGCCGGACCACAACGTGGCCGGCCTGGCTCTCGCGATGGCGCTCGCCGCTCAGTTACCGGCGCATCTGGAAGTTGTTCCGGACGTGGACGTGCACTACTGGATCGTCGATCTCGACGACCCCGTGACCGTGCTGGCCTGCCATCTGACCGACGAGTTCGGTTACCGGGACAGCGGGGTGGTCGCGGGGCGCTTCGTCAGCTCGGTGCCGTTTGAGGTCACGGTGGATCTCGAACGGCTGGACTGACTCGGGTCAGACGTAGCGTTCGAGGATGCTGGACTCGGCCAGGCGGGACAGACCCTCGCGGACGGTGCGGGCGCGGTTCTCGCCGACGCCGTCGACGGTCTGCAGGTCGTCGATCGAGGCGGCCAGCAGCTTCTGCAGGTGACCGAAGTGGTCGATGAGGCGATCGATCACGGCGCCCGGAAGACGAGGCACCTTCGCCAGCAGGCGGTAGCCGCGCGGCGTCACCGCCGCGTCGAGTTGCTCGGCCCCACCCAGCTGCAGGGCCCGGGCCACCTGGCCGATGTCGAGCAGTTCGGCCGCGCTGACCGCGTCGAGCTCGGACAGCACCTCGGCGGCGGACTTGGACCTGCGGCCGGAGCCGCCCGGGATGTAGTCACGTACCACCAGCTCGCGCTCGCCCGCGACACCCGCGACCAGCTCGTTGAGCTGGAGGGTCAGAAGCCGGCCGTCGGTGCCGAGCTCCACGACGTACCCGTCGATCTCGGCGGCGATCCGGCGGACCATCTCGAGCCGCTGGGCGACCGCGGCGACGTCGCGAACGGTGACCAGGTCCTCGATCTCCAGCGCCGACAGCGTGCCGGACACCTCGTCGAGGCGGAGCTTGTACCGCTCGAGGGTGGCCAGCGCCTGGTTCGCGCGGGACAGGATGGCGCCGGAGTCCTCGAGGACGTAGCGCTGGTCGTCGACGTACACCGCGATGATGTGCATTGACTGCGACACCGAGATCACCGGAAATCCGGTCTGGCGCGCGACCCGGTCGGCCGTGCGGTGCCGGGTGCCGGTCTCCTGGGTCGGGATCGACGGGTCCGGCATCAGGTGCACCGCGGCGCGGACGATCCGGCCGAGGTCGCGGTCGAGCACCAGTGCGCCGTCCATCTTGCTCAGCTCACGTAGCCCGGTGGCGGTGAACTCGACGTCGATCTCGAACCCGCCGGTGGAGATCGCATCGACGGTACGGTCGTGGCCGAGCACGAGCAGGGCACCGGTACGGCCGCGCAGAATGCGCTCCAGACCCTCGCGCAGCTCGGTTCCGGGCGCGACCGCGGCCAGGGTCGCGCGCATCCGAGCGTCGGTGCTGTTTCTGTCGACGTTCACCACGAGGCCCGAGTCTATGCCGCACGGTACCGGGCGGGGACAGCCCCGCGCCGAATCCCGGACCGCCCGCCCCCGACCAGCGGTGGCTACACCTGATGCGGGTGGTTCAAGGTCCGGCTATCGCTTCAGGGGCAGCGGATTATCTGGCCGGCATAGGCGAGTCCCGCCGCCGAAGCCGAACAGCAGAACCGGTGCGCCGGCAGGAATCTCGCGGCGCTCGACCAACTTGGACAGCGCGAGCGGGATGCTGGCCGCCGAGGTGTTGCCGGAGTCGACGACATCGCGCGCGACGACCGCGTTGACCGCGCCGATCCGCTTGGCCAGTGGCTCGATGATCCGCAGGTTCGCCTGGTGCAGGACGACGCCGCCGAGGTCCTCCGGTCGTACGCCGCCACGCTCGCAGACCTCGATCGCGATCCGCGGCAGTTCGGTCGTGGCCCAGCGGAACACCGCCTGGCCTTCCTGGCCGAAGGTACCGTCGCGGCCCTTGATCCGTACGGCCTCGCTCATCTCCGGCACCGAGCCCCATAGCACCGGCCCGACGCCGGGCTCGTCCGAAGCTGTGAGCACGGCCGCACCGGCGCCGTCGCCTATCAATACGCACGTCGACCGGTCTGTCCAGTCGGCGAAGTCGGTCAACTTCTCCGCGCCGATCACCAGCGCGTTGGACGCCGCGCCGGCCCGGATCGCGTGGTCGGCGGTCGCGATCGCATGGCTGAAGCCGGAGCAGGCCACGCCGATGTCGAGCGCCGCGGGTGACGGTACGCCGAGCCGCCGCGCGACCTGTGCGGCCATGTTCGGCGACCGGTCGAGCGCCGTACAGGTGGCAACGACCACCATGTCGATCTCGGCCGCGGTCAGCCCAGAATTGGCGAGTGCCTTCTCGCCGGCCAGTGCGGCCATCTCGTCGACCTGCTCGTCGGGTGCGGCGATGTGCCTGGTCTTGATCCCGACCCGGCTGGTGATCCACTCGTCGGTCGTGTCGACGATTGCGGCGAGCTCGTCGTTGGTGAGTACGCGGGCCGGTTGATAGTGGCCGAGAGCAACGACACGGGAACCGGACATGGCAGGGCCTCCTCGGGCGGATGCCTCAAACGGTACGGCCGGGCCCCGGCGAGACGGCCGCCGTCTCATGTCGGCGACTGTGAGATCGGCAACGTCAGTCGTTGATTCCGGCGGCGAGCAGCGCGTTACGGATGTCCGCTGCCGGGTAGACCTTCAACCCGTACTTGCGATGGATGTCGATCGGCTTGAGCTCTTTCGACCAGTTCGGCGTCTCGGCAGGGACGATGGCTTTGGTGAATCCCAGCCGGGCCGCCTCTGCCAGCCGCTTCTCCAGCCCGCCGACCCGGCGGACCTCACCGGCCAGCCCGACCTCGCCGATCGCGACCAAGCCGGGGTGTGCCGCCGTCCCGTATGCCGAGGACGCGACCGCGATCGCCACCGCCAGGTCCACCACCGGCTCGTTGATCCGCACACCGCCGACGGTCGCGACGTACACCTCCTGATCGCCGAGCCTTACGCCGACCCGGCTGCCGAGAACGGCGAGCACCATCGCGACACGGCTGGACTCCAGCCCGGAGGTGGTGCGTCGCGGTTGCGGCGCCGCAGACGGTGCGACCAGCGCCTGCACCTCGGCCAGCAGCGGCCGGCGGCCCTCCATCATCACGGTCACGCAGGTCCCTGGCACCGGCTCGGTATGCCGTGACACGAACAGCCCGGTCGGGTCGGTGACCTCGACGATGCCGGTGTCGACCAAATCGAAGCAGCCGACCTCGTCGGCCGGCCCGAACCTGTTCTTGGTCGCGCGCACCATCCGGAACCCCGAGTGCCGGTCGCCGTCGAACGCCAGCACCACGTCGACCAGGTGCTCGAGCATCCGCGGCCCGGCGATCGCGCCGTCCTTGGTGACGTGGCCGACAAGGACCACGGCGATGTTGCGCTCCTTGGCCAGCCGCACCAACGCACCCGTGACCTCGCGGACCTGGGTGACGCCGCCGGGTGCGCCGTCGACCTCCGGATGGGCGAACGTCTGCACCGAGTCGACTACAAGCAGCCCGGGCTTGACCGCGTCGACCTGCCCGAGCACGGCCGACAGGTCGGTCTCAGAGGCGAGGAACAAGTCGTCGACCAGCGCGTCGGTCCGGCCCGCGCGCAGCCGCACCTGAGCGGCAGACTCCTCGCCGGAGACGTACAGCGTGCGCTGGCCGGACCGAGCCGAGCGCGCGGCGACCTCGAGCAGCAGCGTGGACTTGCCGACCCCGGGCTCGCCCGCGAGCAGGACGACCGCGCCCGGCACCATCCCGCCGCCCAGCACCCGGTCGAGCTCGGCCAGCCCGGTCGGTCGCGCCGACGCCTCGACCGCGCTGACCTCGGCGATCGGTGTGGCCGGCGTCGTGACCGGTCCCGCCGTCACCCGCGCGGCCTTGGGCGCGCCGACCTCGACCACCGTGCCCCAGGTCTGGCACTCGCCGCAGCGGCCGATCCACCGCGCGGTGGTCCAGCCGCACTCGGTGCACTGGAACGGCGACCGTCCGGTCCTCGTCGCTGCTTTCGTCATGTCCAGCAACCTAGAACGCCGGACCGACAATCCTCAGTACCGGCGCGACCAGAGGTTCACCGCGTGGTCGACCTCGACCCCGGCGTGCTCGGCGATCACCTGCTCGGCGATCTCCCGGTTGAACTCGATCCGCACGACCGACTCGAAATCGGCCCGGCTGGCGAAGCTCCAGCGGATGTCCAGCGGCGTCCGCTGCCAGCCGCGCGACGACCAGAATCGCTCCACCTGCCGGGCGTCGTACGACGGGAGGTATCGCCGGAACCATCCGCCGAACGTCGACCGGGCTGCGTCGTTGTCGATCACGAACGCAACACCACCGCGCCGCATTACCCGCTCCAGTTCGGCCAGTCCGGGTTCGCAGCCGGGGCCGAAGAAGTACGCCCACCGCGCATGCGCGATATCGACCGACGAGTCCGCCAGCGGAAGTTGTTGCGCCGTACCGGTCCTGACCTGAACGTTGCTATAGGCAACGGTACGTCGCTGAGCGAGGCGAGCCAGATCGGCGTGCGGCTCAACCCCGACCACGGTCCGTGCCGTAGCTGCAAACCGCGACAGGTGAAACCCGGTGCCGCACCCGATGTCCAGCACGTCGGCGCCGGCCCAGTCCCGGACGTCGCGCATCGCGGTCTCGATCAGGCCATCCGGGTCGACCGCCTTGTTCTCGATCTCGTAGACGGCCGGGCTGTGCCAGATGTTGGGGCTCGGTATCGCCCCGGGCGCGACGGACATGGTGCGACGAGGCTACCCGGTGAGCGCTCGCCGTACGTCCCCGCCTGCTGGACCTGGCGGACCTCGACAGTCTCGACCTGAACGTGGCGCCGCTTGCCGGCTGCAACGGTTCCATGCCAGGCCCGACTCTGAAGGTACGACAGGGCTCCGAGGTCATCGTCCACGTATGCAGCGATGGCGATCTCGCCACCACCGTGCACGTGCACGGACTCCGCCTCGAGAACCGGTGCGATGGAGTGCCGCACGAGACGCAGGAGCTGGGGTTGACGGAACAGCCTCGTCGTACAGGCCGAGCCCGACCCTTGGCCGCCAGCCGATCGCGACCTCATCCTGACTGTCGACGACCTGCGGGTGAAGGACGGACGGATCGCGTCGGCCGCGCCTGAGCCTGTGGATAACTCGAACGGCGTGGCCTCCGCTTCGGGCACAATGTCACGGCTGGTGAAGGCCAGCACGACACACGGTATCCACCGTGATGGTGACCGAAGGAGGCTGCGGCATGACCGGCACCCGCCTGCGCTGGGCCGCGTGCGCAGTCCTCGCGGTCGTCGCTGCGATCCTCGCCGGCTCGATGCTCCTCGACCACGACCCGCCCGCCGCCACCACTCCGCCCGATGTCCCCTCGACCTTTATTGCTGACGTAACGCCCACCACTAACGCGTCGACCAATGCGACGCCATCGGTGGACGCGTCCGGCGGAGCGCCACGTCGACCGGACGCCACGCTTGGACTAACCGTCGCCTCTGCGGAGGCGTTGGTGCGGTTCTACTTCGAACAGGCGGAGAACTACCTCAAGCTGACCGGCGACGGCTCGGCTGTACGTGCGGTGAGTTCGCCGGTCTGCCAGCCGTGCCTTGGTGAGATTCCCATGTTCGTCGAGACGAACGGCCGCAACAGGCGCCTGACGGGCGACTATCTCTGGAAGGACGTCGAGGTGCGCGCGGTCCGCGCTACCGGTGCGCGTTCGGTCGTGGTCGACGTCGATGTACGCCGAGGCAGGCACGCGGCGATCGAGAAGGTCGGCGCGCGGCCCACCACGTACAGGGGCGGCTTGGCCAACCTCAAGCTCACGCTCGTGGCGGACGGCACCAATTGGGTCGTATTCGACCTGTCTCTTATACACATCTCCGAGC
>JBKPSJ010000037.1:0-24588 GCA_046765875.1 Actinomycetota bacterium | reverse complement strand
ATACGAGATCCTTAGTGCCGTCTCGTGGGCTCGGAGATGTGTATAAGAGACAGCCTGCGGGCTCGCGCTCGCTCGCTGGGGCAGGCTGGAGGAGGCCAAGAAGCTGCTGCTCGCCTGGCACGGATCGCTGTCCAACCCCGGTGTGTACGCCGATGAGGTCGGCTTCATCGCCTTGAGCCGGATCGAGGTCGAGCTCGGGAACCTTACGTCGGCGCGGGAGTGGGCCGAACTGGCGCGCAAGACCCAGGCGTCGGACGATCCCGAGCGAACCCGGCTCCTGAGTTGCCTGGCGATGATCGAGTACGCCGCCGGTGATCACGCAGCCGCACAGGCGTTGATCGACGAGGCGGACGCGGACATCAAGGGCCACCGCGGGTACTTCGACTACCTGGTGATGACGTATCGCAGCCGGCTGGCGCGGGGGTCGGGTCAGACCGAGGTGGCGGTGGCGGCGGTCCGGGAGGCGATCGCTCGGCTGCTGGTCGAGGGGCGGGTCGTATATCTGCTCGACGTGTTGCCCGAGGCTGTCGCGGTGCTGCGGTCCGTGGGTCGTTCCTCGGAGGCCGATACTTTGACGGCGGCGCTGCTCGGCTGGCAGGAGACGATGGATCCCGGCATGCTGCCGACCGCTCTCGCTGTTCTGCGTCGATCTGCCGGTGATGTCGCTGCGGCTTCGGACTGGCCTCAGCCGGAACCGGCGGAAGCGGTCCGCCGGCTGGCCGACCAGGCCCTCAGCGCGCTGTCCTGAGCGACTCAGACGGGTCGGTGCGCGTTTCGTGACGCCGTCCGACAGGAGCTGCCGGGCAACTGCCGGTTGATCTGCCTCGCCGCCGGGTCGCCGTACCGGGAGGATCAATGCCTGTAGGACGGATCGGTCTACGGGAAAGAGATCCAGATGTCCGGCACGAGCGGTCAGCGGCAGACGGGGACGGCGACGGTGGCGACGGGAACCACCACCCTTGCCGGGCTGCGCGCTTCCGCACCGGCCCGGCACCTGGCGACACGGAACGGCTCCGGCTTCCGACTGGTGGGGGCGCCGATCGGGAGCTGCGAGATCCGCGTGCTGGACCGTTGCCGAACCGCACTACCTGGCACCGCGCCGGGTGGTGGCCACCGGCGGTACCTCCGTGCCGCCGGTGTGTCACCGCCCCGGCGTCGGGGCAGCCTCGGGCACTTCGCAACCGGCTGACAGGGGACGGCTGCGGGGACGGGTCGATCCGGCAGAGGGAAGGTCGGACCGGGCCGGGGCTCGAGGAGAACGCGGGGGACTGGGAGATAACCGGGGACCGGCGGGATCACGGGGGACTGGGGGGATCACGGGGGAACGAACGGGGAGCGTTGACGCCCACGGAGCGTCAACGCCGAGCGGGTGGCGTCGAGGAGGGGTCGGCGCCGGCTCGCTACATCGGGGGGGCCCCGGCACTGGGAAGAGTGTCGGGGCCTTCTTTTCTGTTCTGTGCCGACCGTCCTTCTGCCGCGGTCGGAGCCGAGGCCGGCGCTAGATCTGGGTGAGGACGGCGGCGCGATCGAACGCGTAGCCGACCATCCAGCCGGGTTGTACCCGGCAGAACACGATGTCGTCGGCCCAGCTGGTCGGCGAACTGCCGTAGTGGCGCGTGAGGTACTCGTCGATCCGCTTCCGCTCGGGGTGCCCCTCATCGAGGAACTCGACCTCGCCGTGGGTGAACACGCCCAGCCGCTCTCCGTCGACGTACGCGACGCTGATCGCCGGTCGTGCCCGCAGGTGCCGCGCCTTGGCCGCCGACCCCGAGGTCGTGAACACCCATCGGCCGTGCAGGAAGTGACCGTCGACCGCACTGATCCGCGGCTCACCCGTCGCCGTCACCGTGGCGGCGTTGAGCACACGCATGCCGGTCAGGAGCTTGTGCAGGTCGTCCGCTGTCAGTTGGCGGTTGCCGTAGATGATGTTGCGGAGGTGCTCGGTAGCCCGCGCATGCGACGCGTCCATTAACTGCTGCAGTGCCTCGATCTCCTCGGGTGTCTCTTGCATGCCGGTCAGTCTGGCACCACGCGCGGACGGACCGCTGCGGATGCGACTCTCGGGTAACCTCGGGCCATGTCAGCGCGAGTACACGTCGTCACGGATTCGACAGCCGGGCTGTCGGCCGACGAGGTGGAGCGCTTGGGCATCATCGTCGTACCCCTCCAGGTCATCATCGGCGGGGTATCGTACGACGAGGGTGCGGCCACGTCCGAGACCGTCGCCGAAGCCCTCAAAGCCTGGACACCGGTGTCGACGAGCCGGCCGGCCCCGCACGCGTTCTCCGAGGCGTACGCCGAGTGCGCGGCGGCCGGCGCGGACGAGATCGTGTCGATCCACCTGTCCGGAGACATGTCCGGCACCTTCGAGTCGGCGATGATCGGCGCGAAGGAGTCAGCGGTGCCGGTCCGGCATATCGACGCGCGGTCGATTGGTATGGGACTGGGCTTCCCGGTGCTGGCCGCGGCGTCGGCCGCGCAAGGCGGCGCCGACGCGGACGCGGTCGAAGAGGTCGCGAAGACGCGGATCGCACGGATGTCGTCGTTCTTCTATGTGGACACATTGGAGTACCTCCGTCGTGGTGGCCGGATCGGTGCTGCGCAGGCGTTGCTCGGAACGGCCTTGTCGGTGAAGCCGCTGCTGACGATTGCCGATGGGCGAATCGTCCCGCTGGAGAAGGTACGGACTTCTGCCCGGGCGATCGCCCGGTTGGCCGACATCGCTGTGGATAAAGCCGGCGACCGTCCGGTCGACCTGGCCGTCCACCATCTCGACAACCTTTCGAAGGCCGAGGCGTTGGCGACCGGTCTCGCCGAGCGAGTACCCGGCGCCGGCGACGTACTGGTCCGCGACGTGGGAGCGGTGATCGGCGCCCACGTCGGCCCCGGGCTCCTCGGGGTCGTCGTCTCCCCGCGCTGACGAACTGTCCCGCCCGCTGCGTACAGGGGAGCGGCGCCGGGCTGCTGCGACCCGCTCGGTGCCCCTGAAGAGTTTCCACAACAGAGGACTTCGCGGTCTGCGGCCTGCTGAACAGCCCTACCTTTCCACGGCGTGAAGCCCTTTCGAAAGCGACCCGAGCCCGAGCCGGATCCGGCCGCGCGGCAGCGCGCCCTGGCCCGCCTTGCAGTCGGCCGGCAACCGGCCTCGACGCCACGATCCGGGTCTTCATCCGCCCCGCTAGGTCTCGTTGCCGGCGTACACGGCGGATCCGACGAGGAAGAGGAGGCAGTTCAGATGACCGGCGGATGGGTGCCTGAGGCAACCGAACCGGATGACGACCGGCCAGCGATGGGCCTGGTACCGGATCGGCTGCGCGGCGCCTGGTGGGCGCTATCGGTGAAACATGTGATCGTCATCGCCCTGGTCCTGGTGGTCGGGCTGGGCTGGGCGGGCTGGTCCTTGTTGCGTTCTCGCCCTGTGCCGGTCGAGCAGCCGGCCGGAATCATGCCTGGCAGCCCGGTCGCCGGCAGCCCCGTCGCGGGCAGTCCGGTCGCGGACGGGACACCGCTTCCATCGAAGGACGTGGTCGTCGACGTCGCTGGAAAAGTCCGTAGGCCGGGGCTGGTCCGGACGAAGGCCGGCGCCCGGGTCGCCGACGTCATCGCGGCAGCAGGTGGGGCGCTGCCCGGTGTCGACCTCTCGACCGTCAACCTCGCACGGCCGGTGACGGACGGCGAGCAGATCCTGGTCGGCGTTGTGGGGCCGGGCGGTCCACCGGCGGCGACACCCGCAGCCCCAGGCTCGGGTGGCGGTGGTGGCCAGGTCGATCTCAATACAGCGACTGCCGAGCAACTGGATGGACTGCCGGGCGTGGGACCGGTCCTCGCCCAGCGGATCATCGCCTGGCGGACGGAACATGGACGGTTCACGTCGGTCGACGAACTCCAAGAGGTCGACGGCGTGGGTGACAAGAAGTTCGCGGACATCAAGCCCCATGTCCGCGTCTGAGAACCCGCCGGACGACGACTCAGAATTCGGCGGTCGGAGCCAGCGGATGGATGTCCGGCTCCTACTACCGGCTGCAGCCGGTTGGGTGGCCGCGATCCTGCTGTTGGTACTGCCGTGGTGGTTCGGGATCGTGACCGGAGCTGCCGCGGCCGGGATCGCCAGCGGTCTGTGGTGGCGGATACGGCGACGGATCGGAGGTGGTGTTCGGCGTACGACGGCGTTGGGTGTTGCGGTGGTCGTTGCGGCGATGGGCTTGGTCTGTGGCCTACATGTGCGATCGGTAGCTGCTGGACCAGTGCCGAGCCTCGCTGCCACCGGTGCGGCGGTAACGGTGGAGCTCGTCGTCACCAGCGATCCCATGTTGCGGGAGACTCCCGGGTCGAGGAAGCCGCCGTACGTTGTGCTGCGCGGGCGGGTCGAGCAAGTGACCGGACGCGGCCATACGACACGGGTCCGTACCCCGGTGCTGATCGTGGGCTCCAAGGTTTGGGCCGACGTACGGTTCGGGGCACGCCTGGAGGCGAAGGGACGGCTCAAGAGTTCGGAGCCGGGTTCGGACGTCGCGGCCGTGCTGTCCACCCGATCCCCGCCGCGCGAGGTGGCGCGGCCTGCGTGGTGGCTCCGAGCGGCCGACCATGTTCGCGCCGGTCTCCGCCGATCGGTCCGGGGCCAGCCGGAGGCGGTACGTGGACTGGTCCCGGCATTGGTCATGGGTGACGATGCCGGGCTGCCGGCTGAACTCGACGAGGACTTCAAGGTCACTGGGCTTACGCATTTGGCCGCCGTTTCGGGCACGAACCTGACGCTGTTGTTGGCGTTCGTCGTACCGCTGGCTCGGATCGTTGGTGTCCGGGCGCGAGGTCTGATACTGGTCGGGCTCGTAATGATCGTCGTGTTTGTCGTGCTGGCTCGGCCGCAGCCGAGTGTGCTGCGGGCGGCGGCGATGGGCGTAGTTGCGCTGGTCGCGATGACGTCCGGCGGTCGTCGGCGAGGTGTGCGGAGCCTGTCCGCGGCCGTGCTCGTCTTGCTGCTTTTGGACGTCTCGCTGGCTCGTTCGGCGGGGTTTGCCCTGTCGGTGCTTGCGACGGCCGGGATCGTCATCCTCGCTCCGGGCTGGCGGGAGACGCTCGCCCGCCGGATGCCGGGGTGGCTCGCGGATGCTGTCGCCTGTCCGCTCGCCGCACAGCTGACCTGCACGCCGGTCGTGGCCTGGCTGTCGGGTCAGGTCTCGCTGGTGGCGGTCGCGGCCAACCTGCTGGCGGGTCCGGCGGTCGGGCCGGCGACCGTACTCGGATTCGTCGCGGCGGGGATCGCGTTGCTGAGCGACACATTGGCCGGTGTCGTCGGATGGTTCGCCGCCTGGCCCGCACGATGGATCGTTGCGGTCGCCGAACACGGCGCCGGTCTGCCCGGTGCTGTCGTGGGCTGGCCGGCGACCGCACTGGGCATTGCTGCCTTGACGGCTCTCTGCGTCGGGCTCGTGCTCGGCATGAACCGCTTGCTTGCTCGGCCGGTCGCCGGGCTGCTTGTCGTCGTGTTGTCGGTGGTCGTCATCGTTCGGCCGATCGGTCGGTTCGGCTGGCCGCCATCGGATTGGCTGCTCGTGGCTTGTGATGTCGGACAGGGAGACGGGTTGGCGATCCGTGTCGGCCCAGGGTCAGCGGTCGTGGTCGACACCGGGCCGGATCCGGGTCCGATGGACCGTTGTCTGCGCGAGCTCGGCATCACGACGATTCCCGTAATCGTGATCACGCACTTCCACGCCGACCATGCGGGTGGGCTGGCGGGCGCATTGCATGGTCGGTCGGTGGGCGAGATCGAGGTGACGGCGTACCCGTCGCCACCCGCCGAGCAGCGCCGGGTACTGGCGTTGGCTGCGGAGCGGCGAGTGCCAGTCCGCACTGTGTCGTACGGAGAGCGTCGGATGGTCGGGCCGGTGAGTTGGACTGTGTTCTGGCCTGCTCGCGTGCCTGCGCTGCCTGGTCCGGGACCATCGGCCGACAGCGAGGGATCACCGGAGAACAACTCCAGCATCGCGATGCTGGTCGTGTCGTCCGGCGTACGCATCCTGATGACCGGTGACCTGGAGCCGGAGTCCCAGCGTGCGGTCCTGGCGGCCGGGTCCGACATCCGCGCCGACGTACTGAAAGTGCCGCACCACGGATCGGCCAATCAGGACGAGACGTTCCTGCGGTCGACCGGCGCCAGGCTGGCGGTCGTGTCCGCCGGCATCGACAACGACTACGGTCACCCGGCGCCGAAAACTCTCGACCTCCTCCGTCATCTCGGCATGACTGTTGCCCGCACCGACACCGGCGGCTCGATCGCGGTCATCCGCACTCCCACCGGCCTGGCCCTCGCCACCTCAGGTCCACCGCCATGCCCAACCTGCCGCGCGGCCTGATCTCCTGACCGCCTGACCCCCTCATCACGTGTCCGGTCGCGCGCGACCTGCCGCGCCGCTCTTGCCGCGCGCTGTCCCGCCGCACCGCCTGCCCTGGTGCGTCACATGGCCTGCTGCGTCGCCTGGCGTACTTGCGTCGCCTGACTTGTCGCGCGGCCTAATCTGCTGGCCGCGTGGTCTGCGGTGGCCCCGTGGCCGGCGCGCGGCTGTGGCGGCTTGGTTGGGGTGGAACTGTCGGGGCGGCGTGGGATGCTTTGGGGCGTTATGGCTGGTCGACGGAGTTCTGCGCCCGCGCTCGGGGATGTCTTGATGGTGACCGGGTCCGAGGCATTCCTTGCGGATCGGGCTGTGCGGTCGGCCGTCGCCGCTGTGACGAAGGGGGCGGCCGAGGTCGAGGTGACCGAGATGCTTGCCTCCGAGCTCGATGCCGGGATGCTGGCCGAACTGACTGGGCCGTCGTTGTTCGCCGCGCAGCGGATGCTGGTTTTGCGGAATCTCGAGGACCTGTCGTCGGACGTTGGGCCCCGCCTCGTCGAGTACGCCGGAAGTCCGGCCGACGATGTGGCGGTCGTGCTGGTGCACTCGGGTGGGCAGAAAGGCAAGCCGCTGCTCGACCAGTTGCGCAAAGCCAAGGTGAACGAGGTGGTGGCGAGCGCGCCGAAGGCGTGGGAGCTGCCGAAGTTCGTGGCGAACGAGATCCGCTCGCTCGGAGGGAGCGTCGACGAGCGTGCGTCGAGCGCGTTGGTCGACGCCGTTGGGCACGATCTACGGGCCCTGGCCGCTGCTTGTTCGCAGCTTGTGGCCGATTCCGCCGGGCAGACAGTGACTGCTGATCTTGTTGCGCGGTACTTCGGCGGCCGGGCCGAGGTCACGAGCTTCGCCGTGGCGGATGCGGCCCTCACCGGGCGGACCGAGCCGGCTCTGGAGCAGTTGCGCTGGGCGCTGGACAGCGGGGTCGCGCCGGTGCTGGTGACGAGTGCGATGGCCGGCGGGTTGCGCGGACTGGCGAAGTACACGTCGGCGCCGACCGGGTTGCGTGATGCGGATCTGGCGCGCGAGGTCGGCGTACCGCCGTGGAAGCTGAAGTCGCTGCGGCAGCAGGCGAAGGGGTGGACGGCCGGTGGGCTGGCGGCGGCGATTCAGGCGGTCGCGCAGGCCGACGCCGACGTGAAGGGCGCATCCGGCGATGCGGGCTACGCGCTGGAGCGGATGGTCATCACGATCTGCCGCGCTCACGGCCGCCGCTAATCCCGATCGGCGCTGGACGAAGGAGCGTTAGCGGGCATAGCAACGCGTCCGAAGAAAGGGTTCTTCGGACGCGGGCAGTGCTGATCGTGGCGAGAGGTCACGCCGGTTGAGGGGCGTGACGGGAGGTCAGAGGGAGGCGGCCTTCTTGAAGATCGCCGACTTGCGGTTCGCGGCCTGGCTGGCGTGGATGACGCCCTTGCTGGCGGCCTTGTCGAGCATCTTGCCCGCGTTGCGCGCCAGTTCCTGAGCCTTGTTGGCGTCGCCGGAGTCGGCGGCCTCGCGGAACCGGCGGACGGCGGTCTTGAGCGCCGACTTCACCGACTTGTTGCGGAGCCGCGCAGCCTCGTTCTGGCGGTTGCGCTTGATCTGGGACTTGATGTTCGCCACGGAGCAGTGCCTCGATCGAAAGTGTGCGGTCAGTACAGGAGCGCGACCAGCGCACGCAAAAGCACGCGCGCGCCCAGGCGCGAAGAGACAGACTACCAGCGACCACCCGCCGCCACCAAAACGGGCGCCGGAGCCCGACCACGTCCAGCGATGACCGCCGTGCAGGAGCGTAGCCGTAATTCGATTGACGCCGCCGGGCGCGCGCTGATCTGCTGATGACGGTGTGCCGGACGAGCCGGCGCCGACCGGAAGGAGGGAAGTCCATGTCAGTCCTGTCCTGCAGCTTCGCTCCGAAAGGTCCTTCGGTTTGGCATTCGCACGTTCGTTCAGCTGTGAGCACTGCGGCGTAGAGGTCTCCCTCGACGCCCCCGGAACCACCCATCGCAACCACTGCCCGAGTTGCCTGTGGTCGCGCCACCTCGACCGCAACGTCCCCGGTGATCGCAAGGCCGACTGCACAGGGGGTATGGAGCCGATCGCGGTCACCGTCCGCGGCGAGGGCCGCTGGGTCCTGGTCCACCGGTGTACCAACTGCGGCCGGCTCCGTCTCAACAAGACCGCCGGCGACGACAACGTCCTGTTGTTGATGCGCCTCGCGGCCCTGCCACTGACCATGCCGTTCGTCCCGTTCGCCGCCGAACCCGAGACCAACGGCAACGGCAACGGCTCGCATCCCACTGGTCGCAAGCCGAGGGCCCGCAAGGCCTCGAGCGACTAGCGCCTGTTACGAAGGTGGCCGGTGTGGACGGCTGGCCATGCCCGCGAGCCGAGTCGCGCGTGCCCGGTTGTGGGTTCGCTGGTCTTGTTGTGACTTCCTGCGGCACTATGCAGCGTCCCAACCCACACCAGTGTGCGGGAACCTTCGATCCCGCCGGCACGGGACGTGACCGACAGCCCAATGCTATGGACATCCGACCCGGGCCTGCTGCCGGATCAGCCACCTTCGTAACAGGTCTCAGGCCAAGCGGGTACGAAGCCAGCCCAGCGCGGCCTCGGCGGAGTCGCGCTGGAAGCTACGAATTGTGGGGAGGCCTGGTGGTGGCGGCTGGTGTGCCGCCCACCACAGGCCTCCGGCGAATGCGGCCAGGAACCCGGTGATGCCATTGTCGGCGGGCAGGTCCGGGATGTCCGGCACGCTGTCACCCGTACGGATGTCGACCCGGATGAACACCTGGTCCGCCCACGAGGCGGCTCGTCCCGCCCAGGCCCAGTCGACGAAGACCACTCGGTCCTCGGTGAGCAGCAGATTGTCGCTGCGGATGTCCCAGTGCGCGAGTCCGTCGCCCTGGGCGACCGCGTCCCGGCCGAGCCGCGCGAGCTCAACGAGTTCCGCCGAGCGGCCGCGCATCGACTCGGGCAGGTCGATGCCATCGGCAACGACCCGGTCCCACCCACTGAGAAACTTGACGCTGCGTTCGGCGGCGACCGGCGCGTCCGGCCAAGGCGACGGGGTCAGAGCACGGCTCAGTTCATCGATCGCGTCGATCACTCGTACGGCGTCCTCGCGCGGCCAGGGGTGCGGAGCAGTCCGGCCCTCGATATCCTCCAGCAACAGCGCCACCCAAGCGCCGTCGTCGTACGCGCCGTACAGTCGCGGCGCCTGCGTCAGCCGCAGCGGATCGAGCGCCTGCATCGCGACGCTCTCCTGGCGGAACAGGCCCGGAGTATCCGGGTTCAGCTCAGGACCGACGGCCTTGACGAACGCGCGCCGGCCGGACGCGGTCACCAGCCGAGCCGCGACGCCCGGCGAGAACCCGCCGTACTGGGTGCTCGAGGCAACGACCTGTGAGCCGAGTTCGTGCTCCACCCACGCCCGCACCACGGCCGGCGCATCCTCGTACGCCATCCGCGGTCCCCGGGCGATCACCATGCGTCAAGACATTAGCCGCCGGCCCGCACCGCTGTCGGCCTATTTTCAGACTGCCGCTCGGTGGTCAGGCCTTGTGGTGCCACCCGTACGCAGGGGTCGTCGCCCGGCCCGATCACGATCAGCGAGACCGATGCGCCTGGGGTGACGAACAACCGTTCGACGATCCTGAGGCCGTGGATCGGCTCCACCCCGGGCGCAGGAGGCCGGTCACGATGTGCGCGTGGGATGATGGCGAGGTTGCCATCCATCCCCTTGAATTCGACTGGACGTCATCCGTGCCCGCAGGCCGAGCCGCACCGCCGCCAGGTCATACCGACCCGTCGCTGATCCGGAACTTCTGCATCATCGCCCACATCGACCACGGCAAGTCGACGCTGGCCGACCGGATGCTGCAGATCACCGGTGTCGTCGACGAGCGGGCGATGCGTGCGCAGTACCTGGACCGGATGGACATCGAGCGCGAGCGTGGCATCACGATCAAGTCGCAGGCGGTACGGCTCCCGTTCACCGCCGAGGACGGTACGGCTTACGTGCTGAACATGATCGACACGCCCGGCCACGTCGACTTCACCTACGAGGTGTCGCGGTCGCTGGAGGCGTGCGAGGGCGCGGTGCTGCTGGTCGACGCCGCGCAGGGGATCGAAGCGCAGACACTGGCGAACCTGTACCTCGCTCTGAACGCGGACCTGCACATCATCCCGGTGCTCAACAAGATCGACCTGCCGAGCGCGCAGCCGGAGAAGTACGCGGCCGAACTGGCGCACATCATCGGCTGCGACCCGTCCGACGTACTCCAGGTGTCGGCGAAGACCGGCGAGGGCGTACGGGAGCTTCTCGACGAGATCGTCAGCCAGGTCGACCCGCCGAAGGGTAACGCGGACGCCCCGCCGCGGGCGCTGATCTTCGACTCGGTGTACGACACCTATCGCGGCGTGGTCACCTACGTACGGGTGGTCGACGGCAAGCTCACCCACCGGGACCGGATCAAGATGATGTCGACCGGTGCGGTACACGAGATGCTCGAGGTCGGCGTGATCTCGCCGGAGCCGATGAAGGCCAGCGACCTCGGCGTCGGCGAGGTCGGCTACCTGATCACCGGCGTGAAGGAGGTTCGCCAATCCCGGGTAGGCGACACTGTCACCTCGGCGCAGCGCGGCGCCACGGAGCCGCTCAGCGGGTACCAGCAACCCAAACCGATGGTGTACGCGGGGCTGTACCCGATCGACGGCGACGACTACCCCGACCTGCGCGACGCGCTCGACAAGCTGCAGCTCAACGACGCCGCGTTGCAGTACGAGCCGGAGACGTCCGGCGCGCTCGGGTTCGGCTTCCGCTGCGGCTTCCTCGGCCTACTGCACATGGAGATCGTGCGCGAGCGGCTCGAGCGCGAGTTCGACCTGGACCTGATCTCGACCGCACCCAACGTCGTCTACCGGGTGGTGATGGAGGACGGCTCCGAGCACACCGTCACCAACCCCAGCGAGTTCCCCGACGGCAAGGTCGAGACGGTGTACGAGCCGGTGGTGAAGGCGACCATCCTGAGCCCGGCCGACTACATCGGGCCGATCATGGAGCTCTGCCAGAACAAGCGCGGCCAGCTGCAGGGGATCGACTACCTGTCCGAGGACCGCGTCGAGCTGCGGTACATGCTGCCGCTGGCCGAGATCGTGTTCGACTTCTTCGACCAGCTCAAGTCGAAGACCAAGGGCTACGCGTCGCTGGACTACGAGCCGAGCGGCGAGCAGGAGGCGCAGCTGGTCAAGGTCGACATCCTGCTGCACGGCGACGCCGTCGACGCGTTCTCAGCGATCGTGCACCGCGACAACGCGTACAACTACGGCGTCGCGCTGGCCGGCAAGCTCAAGGAGCTGATCCCGCGGCAGCAGTTCGAGGTACCGATCCAGGCCGCGATCGGGTCCCGTGTGATCGCCCGGGAGACGATCCGCGCGATGCGCAAGGACGTACTCGCCAAGTGCTACGGCGGTGACATCACCCGCAAGCGCAAGCTGCTGGAGAAGCAGAAGGAGGGCAAGAAGCGGATGAAGATGGTGGGCCGGGTCGAGGTGCCGCAGGAAGCCTTCATCGCCGCTCTCCGTACCAGCGACAGCCCGGACAAGGCGAAGAAGTAGCGCGCCGGATGAGCCATGCCGTACCGGCCGTCGAGATCCCGGACCGGTTCCGCCGCTTCGCCGACCGCGGCGAGCGCTGGGCGGCCTGGCTGGACGGCCTGCAGCGCATGGTTCGCGACCTGCTCGCAGAGTGGGAGCTCGTGGTCGACGGGCCGTCGACGCACGGTGAGGGTGCGCTGATTGTTCCCGTGCTGACGACGGACGGTACGCCGGCCGCCCTCAAGGTCCACCTCCCTGACGAGGAGAGCGAGCACGAGCACCTGGTGCTGCGGACCTGGAACGGCGACGGGGCTGTCCGGCTGCTCCGGGCCGATCCGCGCCGGTTCGCGCTGCTGCTCGAGCGGCTGCACCCGGAGGACCTGAGGACCGTCCCTGTGCTCGAGGGCTGCGAGATCGTGGCGGGCTTCTATCACCGGCTGCACGTCCCGGCCGGACCGCAGTTCCGCACGCTTTCGTCGTACGTGCGCAGGTGGGCCGACGACCTGCTCGCACTGCCGGTCGACGCGCCGGTTCCACGCCGATACGTCGAGCATGCCGGCTCGCTAGCGCGCGACTTTCTTGACGACCCGGACTGTGACGGCACGCTGATCCACGGCGACCTGCACCAGTTGAACGTGCTCGGCGCCGACCGCGAGCCCTGGCTGGTGATCGACCCGAAGGGGCTGTCCGGTGATCCGCACTACGAGGTCGCCCCGCTGCTGTGGAACATCTGGGACCAGATCACGCGCTCCGGTGACGTTCGGGCCGCGATCCGGCGCCGGTTCCACACCGTCGTCGACGTAGCCGGGCTGGACGAGGACCGGGCTCGCGACTGGGTGATCGTACGGGAGATGTTCAACGTCAGCTGGGCGATCGAGGACTTGGCCGGCGGCCCCGTCGACACTGAGTCCCGCGACTGGATCACGACCAGCCTCACCATCGCCAAGGCCGTACAGGACTGACCCGTCTTGCGTTCATCGGCCGCTTCTGGTCAGCCCTGCACGTCGGCGGTCACTCCGCCCGCTCGCGCAGCTGACCAGAAGCGACCGATGAACGCCGGGGCGGTAGAGGACTGACAGCAAAATCGATCAAGTCGGGCACGCCGCGACAGTCCGATCATGAAGATATGAGCGGACGCCTGCTCGCCGTGAACGTGGTCCACGAGCTCGTCAAGGGACCGCGTCGCATGACCGGCATCGACAAGCGCCCGGTCGACGGGCCGGTCGCCGTGTCAACGCTCGGGCTGGACGGCGACGTACAGACGCTGCCGTCGCATGGCGGATCCGACAAGGCCCTGTACGCGTACGCGAGCGAGGACGAGGACTGGTGGGCGGCCGAGCTGGAGCGCGAGATACCGCCCGGGCTGTTCGGCGAGAACCTGACCACGGCCGGGACCGACGTCACCGGCGCACTGATCGGCGAACGCTGGCGGATCGGTCCGCAGGTCGTCGTCGAAGTCCGGGAGCCGCGAATCCCGTGCGGCAACTTCTCGTACCGGATGAGGGAGCCGCGCTGGATCAAGAGATTCACCGACCATGGCTGTCCCGGTGCGTACCTGAAGGTCGTCCGCACGGGCTCGGTGGCCGCCGGCGACCCGATCCGCGTCATCCATCGCCCGAACCACGGCGTGACGATCGCCGACGTCTTCCCGCGTGGAACACCCGCCGCGATGCGCTCGCTGCTCGACTCGGGCACCGATCTGTCCGGCGACCTGCGGCACCAGGCGGAGCGGATCGGCTGCGAATAACCGTTCGCGCCGGACGCGGCGGCCGGGTGACGATAGCGCGCATGGCCGAGTTGATCGCAGTGAACGTGGTGCATGCGCTGCTGCCCGGCCCGAAGGACGTCGGCAAGACCGCGATCGACAAGCGGCCGCAGCCGGGACGGGTCGCGGTGCACGAGCTCGGGCTTGCCGGCGACACCCAGTGCGACACCAAGCACCACGGTGGTCCCGACCAGGCGCTGTACCTGTACGCCCGCGAGGACATCGACTGGTGGGAGGCTGAGCTCGACCGCCAGATCCCGAACGGGTTGTTCGGCGAGAACCTGGACACGGTCGGGCTCGACGTCAGCAACGCCCTGATCGGCGAAAGGTGGCGGCTCGGCGAGATCGAGGTCGAGGTCCGGTCGCCACGGGTTCCTTGCGTCACCTTCGAGCACCGGATGGGCATCCCGCGCTGGATCAGGCGGTTCACCCGTGAGCGGCGGCCGGGCGCATACCTCAAGGTGCTGCGTACCGGCACCGTCGGCTCGGGCGATCCGGTGACGATCCTGTTCAGGCCGGACCACGACGTCACGGTCGCTCATTCGCTGTACGACCCGGAGCCGGCCCGGATGGCGGCGATACTCGACGCGGGTATCGAACTCGACCCCGAGATGCACCGGTACGCCGAACGTGTTGCCAGCCGGCGCTGAGTCTGCCGTCCAATGGGCGGTCGCAGGCCGTCCGGTCCTCGAGCGGGTCGGATAGCCTCGTGGGCATGCGTGTAGGCGTTTTCGGAGCGACGGGCCAGGTCGGCGGCGTGATGCGCCGGCTGCTGGCGGAGCGACGGTTCCCGGTCGACGACGTGCGGTTCTTCGCCTCGGCCCGGTCCGCGGGAACCGAGTTGCCGTGGGGCGACGACAAGGTCACGGTGGAGAACTCGGCCACGGCCGACTTCACCGGTCTCGACCTGGCGTTGTTCTCCAACGGCAAGACGGCCTCGCGCGAGCTCGCCCCGAAGGTCGCGGCCGCTGGCGCCGTCGTGGTCGACAACTCCTCGGCGTGGCGGATGGATCCCGAGGTCCCGCTGGTGGTGTCCGAGGTCAACCCGGACGACCTGGACCACACCCCGAAGGGCATCGTCGCGAACCCGAACTGCACCACGATGGCCGGGATGCCGGTGCTCGCACCGCTGCACGCCGAGGCCGGACTGACCCGGCTGGTGGTGGCGACGTACCAGGCCGTGTCGGGTTCGGGCGGTGCCGGCGTGTCCGAACTGGACAGTCAGGTACGCGGACTCGTCGACACCGCGAGCTCGCTGACACACGGCACGGACGGCACCACACTGCCCGAACCGGGCGTGTACGCCGCACCGATCGCGTTCAACGTGTTGCCGGTGGCCGGCTCGATCGTTGCCGACGGCACCGGTGAGACCGACGAGGAGCAGAAGCTTCGCAACGAGAGCCGCAAGATCCTGCACATCCCTGATCTGCTCGTCGCGGGCACTTGCGTGCGGGTACCGGTGTTCACCGGACACTCGCTGTCGATCCACGCCGAGTTCGCCGAGCCGCTGTCGCCGGAGCGTGCCACCGAGTTGCTCGCGTCCGCGCCGGGGGTTGCGCTGGCCGACGTACCGACGCCGTTGCTGGCCGCGGGTAAGGACCCGGCGTACGTCGGGCGGATCCGCGCCGACCAGTCGGTTCCGGGCGGACGTGGAGTGGTGCTTTTTGTTGCGAATGACAACCTTCGCAAGGGTGCGGCGCTGAACGCGGTACAGATCGCCGAGGAGTTGCAGCGCCGTCGCGGGTGACCTGATGCGGAACCGTAATCGACCCTGCAGAACCCGTCGTGGCCAGGAGTGCGGGGTTCTGGCTACCGTTCGGTTACGTAGCCGAGGGAGGCGTCGATGGTAGTCGATGGTGGTCAACTCGCCGTGTTGAGCGCTCGCAAGGAGCATCTGGCGCAGATGTTCGCCGACCGGGTGGCGGCGAGCCCCGGCCGTGAGGCGTTCCGGCACCCCGTCGGCGAGACGTGGCAAGCCGTTACCTGGAAGCAACTCGACGAACTGGTACGCCGGCGCGCGGCCGGGCTCATCGCGGTCGGTGTGGAGCCGGAGCAGCGGGTGGCGATCGCGTCGAACACCCGGCTGGCCTGGGTCGAGTGCAACCTGGCGATCGGATTGGCCGGAGCGGCGACGACGACGATCTACCCGACGACCATCTCGGCCGACGTGGCGTTCATCGTGGCCGACGCCGACGTACAGGTGGTGTTCGCCGAGGACGCCGGCCAGGTCGACAAGCTGCGCATCCACCGCACCGAGCTGCCATCGCTGCGCAAGGTGGTGCTGATCGACGGCGACCCGGACGAGCGTGACGGCGACTGGGTGATCACGCTTGCGGACCTGGACAAGCTCGGCGACAAGCTGCTCGCGGACGAGCCACGCGCTGTCGACAACCGGATCGAGCAGATCAAGCCAGACCAGCTCTGCACGCTGATCTACACCTCGGGTACGACCGGCCGGCCGAAGGGCGTACGACTTCCGCATTCGGCGTGGACGTACGAGGGCGCGGCCGTCGAGGGGATGCGCACGCTCGGCCCGGACGATCTGCAGTACCTGTGGCTGCCGCTGTCGCACGTGTTCGGGCAGACGCTGATCGCGGTCCAGCTCCAGATCGGGTTCCCGACCGCGATCGACGGCCGGGTGGACAAGATCGTGGAGAACCTGGCCGTGGTGAAGCCGACGTTCATGGCTGCCGCGCCGCGGATCTTCGAGAAGGCGCACGCCCGGATCAAGACGATGATGGCCGCCGAGGGCGGTGCCAAAGCCAAGATGTTCGACTGGGCGTTCAAGGTCGGCACCGACGTGTCGAAGCTGCGACAGCAGGGCAAGGAGCCCGGCGGCATGCTCGCCGCCCGGTTCAGCGTCGCCGACCGGCTGGTGCTGGCCAAGATCAGGGAGCGGTTCGGCGGCCGGATCCGGTTCTTCGTGTCCGGTGCGGCCGCGCTCGACCGAACGCTGGCCGAGTGGTTCCACGCCGCCGGGCTACTGATCCTCGAGGGGTACGGGCTGACCGAGACCGCCGCCGGCTCCTCGCTCAACCGGCTGGACCGGTACAAGCTCGGTACGGTCGGACCGGCGTTCCCGGCGACCGAGATCAAGATCGCCGAGGACGGCGAGATCCTGATCAAGGGCCCGGGCGTGATGAGCGGTTATCACAACCAGCCCGAGCAGACCTCCGAGGTGATCGACTCCGACGGGTACTTCCACACCGGCGACATCGGTCACTTCGACGAGGGAATGCTCGTCATCACCGATCGCAAAAAGGACCTGTTCAAGACCTCCGGCGGCAAGTACGTCGCGCCACAGGTGATCGAGGGCAAGTTCAAGACGATCTGCCCGTACGCGAGCCAGTTCGTTGTCCACGGCAACGAACGGAACTTCGTCACCGCGCTCGTCGCGCTCGATCCGGACGCGATGAAGGGCTGGGCCGAGCAGAACGGAATGGCCGGCAGGTCGTACGCCGAGGTGGTCGGCTCCGACGCCGCTCGCGCGATGGTCCAGCACTACATCGACGAGCTGAACAAGGACCTGAACCGCTGGGAGACGATCAAGAAGTTCACCATCCTCGATCGTGACCTGACCGTCGAGGACGGCGAGATGACGCCCAGTCTCAAGCTCAAGCGCAAGGCGGTCGAGGAGTCGTACCGCAACATCCTCGACGCGATGTACAAGTAGCCTCGAAGGGTGCCATCCACCCTTCCGGACGGACAAACCCCGCCTGCCGACGGGTCGTTGCCGGCTCGCGCGGTCGAGGAGGCGGTGGGCCGGCCATTCGGGTTCTACCTGCACGTGCCGTACTGCGCGACGCGATGCGGGTATTGCGACTTCAACACGTACACGGCCGTCGAGTTGGGCGGCGGTGCCTCACAGGCGACATACGCGCGGACCGCGCTCGGCGAGATCGATCTGGCCCGCCGGGTGCTCGCCGGTCTGGACCGTCCGGTCGACACCGTGTTCTTCGGCGGTGGTACGCCGACGCTGCTGCCGGCCGCGGATCTGGCCGCGATGCTGGCCGGCGTACGGGATCGATTCGGGCTGGCGGCGGATGCGGAGGTGACGACCGAGGCGAACCCCGAGTCGGTCGATCCGGGCTCGCTGGCGGCGCTGCGGTCGGCCGGCTTCACCCGGATCTCGTTCGGGATGCAGAGTGCCGCGCCTCATGTGTTGGCAGTACTGGACAGGCAGCACACGCCGGGGCGGGCACTCGAGGCTGTCGCCGAGGCTCGTGCGGCGGGATTCGAGCACGTCAATCTGGACCTGATCTACGGCACGCCGGGGGAGTCCCTCGACGACTGGCGGATGTCGATCGAGCAGGCATTGTCCGCCGAGCCCGACCACATCAGTGCCTACGCGTTGATCGTGGAGGACGGTACGCAATTGGCGCGCCGGATCCGCCGTGGCGAACTGCCGATGCCGGACGACGACGATCTGGCCGACAAGTACGTGCTGGCCGACGAACTGCTGGGTTCGGCCGGGCTGGAGTGGTACGAGGTGTCGAACTGGGCGGCATCGGAGGCGGCGCGGTGCCGGCACAACGAGATCTACTGGCGCGGCGACACCTGGTGGGGACTCGGGCCGGGCGCGCACAGCCACGTCGGCGGGGTCCGGTGGTGGAACGTCAAGCACCCTGCCGCGTACGCGGGGCGGCTCGCCGAAGGCGTCAGCCCGGCGCATGCGCGGGAGGTGCTCGACGACGAGACCCGGCGCGTGGAGCGGGTGTTGCTGGAGATCCGACTGGGCTCCGGTCTGCCTCTTGATGTTCTGGACGAGGGCGGGCTGGTGGCGGCAAAGGATGCAGTGGATCGAGGCCTGGCGGTGTCCGCGTCCGGCCGGCTGGTGCTGACCCGTACCGGCCGCCTGCTGGCCGACGCTGTCGTCCGCGACCTTCTGCCCTGATTCCTCTGTGGATGACGGCGATCTGCTGCGGAATCGCCATACGTTGTATGTGTTCGGACTTCATACAACGAATGGCGTGATCATATGATGCTAGATGTGTTGTCAACAGAGTCGAAGGTGACCAAGAACGGACAGGTGTCCTTGCCGGCCGAGCTGCGCCGGCGCTGGGATGCGAAGTCGGTGCTGTTCATCGACAAGGGCGACCACGCCGTGATCGTGCCGATGCCCGAAGACCCGATCCGCTCGCTTCGCGGGAAATACGCCGGGCCGGGCCCGACGACCGATGAGATGCGCGCGGCGTTCCGCCGGGAGGAGACCGAGGCTGAAGAACGACAGTGGCGGGCGATGGGATGGCCGACCGAAGACCCAGAGGAGGACCGAAAGTGACGGTTCTCGATGCCTCTGCCGTGATCGCATATCTGAAGGACGAGCCGGCGGCCGACGCGATCGAGCCGTTGGTTACCGGCCCGAGCGTGATCACGGCTCTGAACGTGGCGGAGATCGTCGACCGCATGGTGCGGGTCGCCGGTCGCACCGCCGAGGACGTGGAGACTGCCCTGATCGTCATGGAGCGCGGTGGACTACGGATCGTTCCGCTCACCGACGACCTCGGGCTCCACGCGGGTCACCTGCGGGCGCGGTACTACAACCGGAACAAGCGCGAGGTGAGTATGGCGGACTGCGTGGCCGCGGCGACTGCACTGAGCGAGAAGCTGCCGCTGGCCACCGCCGATCCGGCACTCGTCGCAGTCATGCGCGGCGAAGGCGGTGAGGTCTACGAGCTGCCGGACAGTCGGGGTGTGCGGTCCTGAGGCCTTTCGGAACCTCGGGCGAGGCTGGAGTGGGCGCGGAGGGCGGGCGAGGTGATATTCAAGGAGCGAGCGACGTTCATGACCGTCCGGGAGGCACGGTGGTGACTGGGAACAATTCCGGCTCGCCCACCCTGGAAGAGGTGGCGGCCGTGGCCGGGGTATCCCGCGCGACGGTATCGCGGGTGGTCAACGGATCGCCGAAGGTGCTGCCAGAGACCGTTGCCGCAGTAAACGCGGCGATCGCTGAGCTCGGGTACGTCCCGAACCGTGCCGCCCGGGCGCTGGTAACCCGCCGGACCGACTCGGTCGCGCTGGTGGTGCCGGAGCCGGACAACCGGGTGTTCTCCGACCCCTTCTTCGCCCGGATGCTGCACGGGGTCAGCAAGACGCTGGCGCCGACGCCCTCGCAATTGGTGCTGCTGATCGAACCCGCAGAGGGCGACGACCAGCGGCTGCTGCGGTACCTGCGCGGCGGTCACGTCGACGGCGCGATCGTGATCAGCCACCACGGCCGCGACAACGTGTTGCAGGAACTGGTCCAGTTGCCGCTGCCGATCGTGTTCAGCGCCCGGCCGCTCGGTGTCGACGTACCGGTGGCGACCGTCGACGTGGACAACGTGGCCGGTGCACGCACGGCGGTGGAGTACATGCTGAGCACCGGGCGACGCCGGCTCGGCACCGTGACCGGTCCGCAGGACATGACCGCCGCGGTCGACCGGCTCACCGGATTCAAGCTCACGCTGGAGGCGGCGGGGCTGCCGGCTGACGCGGTGGCGGATGGGGCCTTCACAGCCGACGGTGGCGAGCGGGCCGCCCGCGAACTACTGGAGCGGCACCCCGACCTGGACGGGATCTTCGTCGCCTCCGACCTGATGGCGACCGAGGTGCTGCGGGTGCTCGGCCAGTCCGGCCGCCGGGTGCCGGACGACGTCGCGGTGGTCGGGTACGACGACTCGGTGCTCGCGACGATGACGGTGCCGCGGCTGACAACGGTCCGGCAGCCGGTCGAGCAACTCGGCCGCCGGCTGGCCGAGATCGTGCTCGCCAAGATCGCCGGCGAGACCCACTTCGAGCCCGAGGTGTTCCCGACCGAACTGGTGATCCGCGAGTCCGCCTAGAGCATGCCTGAGTCCGCGGTCACGAAGTCGATCAGTTCCTCGACCCGGCCGAGTAGGGCCGGCTCCAGATCGGCGTATGAGCGGACCTTTGAAAGGATGTGCCGCCAGGCCGCGGCGACATCGGCCTGCGAGGAAGACGGCCAGCCGAAGGTGTCGAGGACGCCCTCCTTCCACGGCCTGCCGTGCGGGATCCGCGGCCAGGCAGCGATACCGACCGAAGAGGGCTTGACCGCCTCCCAGATGTCGATGAACGGATGCCCGACGACGAGCACATGGTCGCCGGTGACCGATGCCGCGATCTTCGACTCCTTCGACCCCGGCACCAGATGATCGACCAGAACACCGAGCCGTCGCCCGGGATCCGGGTCGAACGTGTCCACGATCGACGGCAGGTCGTCGACCCCTTCGAGGTACTCGACCACGACGCCCTCGATCCGAAGGTCGTCACCCCAGACCTTCTCGACCAGTTCCGCGTCGTGACGACCCTCGACGTAGATCCGGCCCGCTCGGGCAACGCGTGCCTTGACGGCATCGACTGCCACGGAGCCCGACGCCGTGCGGGTGGGCTTGGCCGGAGCGGAACGAGCCGGTGCCCTGAGTGCCACCGGCTTGCCCTTGTACCAGAACCCGGGCCCGAGCGGATAGCTGCGGATCTTCCCGAGCCGGTCCTCGAGATCGACGACGCCGTGTTCCCAGCGCACCACGGCGCCGACGAAGCCGGACGTGGGCTCCTCGACCACCAGGCCGTACGAGACCTCCATGTCGACTGTGCGGCCGTTCTTCGGCCGCCTCCAGTCACCGGCCAGAACGTCGGACCCGTAGCGATCGCTCACCGGTCAACGTTAACGAGCGCAGCCGACCGGGTCCGGCATCCCGTACGCGTGTTGGACGGTTCAGCCCGCAGGGCTCGCCGCTGGTTCGGGGCGACGAGCCGGAGACGCAGCGGCCAGTCCGAGGTAGAGCTGGGTCATGACACACCACCCATACGGCGTCGGGGATTGACGACACCACGTCAACGGATGACCGAGATCAGACGATCGGAAGTGAACGAGGTCCGAGTTGGGCGTAGCCGCGGCGGATGGCGTGGCCGAGATCCTCGACCGGGTAGGGCCAGTCCTCGGCGTGCTTGAGCGCATCGTCGAGCGGTACGCCGTTGTGGTGCAGCCCCGAGATCGTGTTGGCGACCGTACCGAGTTCGGCCTTCTGGGCGTCGACGAATGCCCTGTCCACGACAGTGCCGTGCCCCGGCACTACCCGGGTTCTGTCTCCGAGCAGGCCGAACAACCGGTCGGCGGTGTCCGGCCAGGCCAGCGGGAAGGAGTCGTTGCCGTACGAGGGGTGGGCCGACTCCTCGATCATGTCCCCGGCGTACACGACGTCGGTGTCGGGGACGACCGCCACGATGTCGCCGTCGGTGTGGCCGTCGCCGAGGTGCAACATTTCCACCCGGCGGTCGCCGAGGTCCATCACCCGGGCCACCGCGAACGTTTCGGTGGCAGGCACCACCGGGGTGTCGACGACGTCGCGCAGCACGTCCGAGGTGAGCACGCCGTCAGGGCCACCCTCGCGGCACAGTTGCTTGATCCGCTCCGCGTCCTCGAGCATCCCGGCCACCGCGTTCTCGTGCGCGTGGATCCTGCTACCGGTGTCGGCGAACGCCTTGTTGCCGAAGGTGTGGTCGAAGTGCAGGTGCGTGTTGACCACCACGGTGACCGGCCGCGGGTCGAGCCGGCGTACGTCGTCGAGCAGCTCCGAGCCCTGCCGGAAGGTGCCGCGGGTGTCGATGACCAGTACGCCGTCGGTACCCGCGACGACGCCGACGTTGACGTCCCACTCGGGGTAGCGGCCCACCCAGCACCGATCGCCGATCTCGGTCCAGCCCATGGCTCCGAGGATAGGGTCGATGCATGCGGGCGATGGGCGAGATCACCCGCGAGCAGCGCGAGCGCCTGGACACGACGCCCGCGCGGTGTGGACACGGCAGCGGGGCTAGGGCGCCTTAGTCTGCACGGCCGGGCACAGCCTCGCCGATCTGGACCTGCCGCAGGTGCGCACGATCATCGAGGGTGGCCTGCTGTGGGCGAGTCGAGTCGGCCCGCCTGGGTAGACTGGCACTCGGTCCGAAAGAGTGCCAGGGCGGCACAGCGCTGTATCTGCGCCGTAGCGGAGAGAGGGTGGCGAATGCTCGACGACCGCAAGCTCGACGTGCTGCGCGCCATCGTCGAGGACTACGTGGCCACGCATGAGCCGGTCGGTTCGAAGGCATTGGTGGACCGGCACAACCTCGGAGTCTCGCCGGCCACGGTGCGAAACGACATGGCCGCGCTGGAGGAGGAGGGGTACATCACCCAGCCGCACACCAGCGCCGGCCGGATCCCGACCGACGCCGGCTACCGGCTGTTCGTCGACAAGCTGAGCACGGTCAAGGCGCTCAGCCAGGCCGAGCGGCGGGCGATCTCCACCTTCCTGGCCGGCGCGGTCGACCTCGACGACGTGGTACGCCGCACCGTCCGGCTGCTCGCGCAGATCACCCGGCAGGTGGCGATCGTGCAGTACCCGTCGCTGACCCGGTCGACGGTCCGGCATATCGAGGTCGTGACGATGTCGCCGCGGCGGATGCTGCTGGTGCTGATCACGAGCACCGGCCGGATCGAGCAGCGGATCGTCGAGTCCGGCGACGACGTCGCCGACCACCTGGTCGCGGACCTGCGGGCACGGCTGAACGGCGCGTTGGCAGGTCAGCGGCTCACCGACGCGGCCACCGCTTTGGCCAGCCTGCCGGACGTCTTCGAGCCGTTCGACCGGCCGCTGGTCGCGGGTGTCGTCTCGGCACTGCTGGAGACGTTCGCCGAGGAAGGCGAGCAGCGGATCGCGGTCGGCGGCGCGGCGAACCTGACCCGGTACGGCGACGACTTCGAGCGCGACGTCAAGCCGGTGCTGGAGGCGCTGGAGGAGCACGTCATCCTGCTGCGGCTGCTGGGCGAGGCCACGCACCCGCAGAGGTTGACCGTCCGGATCGGACACGAGAACCCGTACGAGGAACTGGCCACGACATCGGTGGTGTCCAGCGGCTACGGCTCGATGACCGAGTCGCTGGCCACGCTCGGCATCGTCGGGCCGACCCATATGGACTACCCGAGCACGATGGGCGCCGTGCGCGCGGTCGCCCGTTACGTCAGCCAGATCATGGCTGAGTCATAGAGGGAGTATGAGCGACTACTACGAGATCCTCGGCGTGAGCCGTGACGCCTCCGCCGAGGAGATCAAGAAGGCCTACCGCAAGCTGGCCCGGCAGTACCACCCGGATGTGAACGACTCCGACGACGCGCACGAGCGGTTCAAGGAGATCGGCCGTGCCTTCCAGGTGCTGAGTGACCCGCAGAAGCGGCAGATCTACGACCTCGGCGGAGACCCGCTGGCAACCGGCGGCGGCGCCGGTCCGGGGGGTGCCGGGTTCGGGCAGGCCTTCACCTTCACCGACATCATGGACGCGTTCTTCGGCCAGACCGGCGCCACCACGCGCGGGCCGCGGCCGCGGGTCCGGCGCGGTCAGGACGCGTTGATCCCGCTGCGGATCTCGCTGGCCGAGGCCGCGTTCGGCACCACCCGGGAGATCAAGGTCGACACCGCGATCGTCTGCCTGACCTGTCACGGGTCGGGTGCGGCCGCCGGCTCGAAGCCGGTGACCTGCGAGATCTGCCACGGCCGCGGCGAGGTGACGCACACGCAGCGGTCGTTCCTCGGTGAGGTACGCACGATGCGGCCGTGCCCGAACTGCCGGGGCTACGGCACCACCATCCCGAACCCGTGCATCGAGTGCTCCGGAGACGGCAGGGTCCGGTCCCGCCGAACGGTGACGGTGAAGATCCCGTCCGGGATGGACACCGGAATCCGGGTCCAGCTGTCCGGTCAGGGCGAGGTCGGCCCCGGCGGCGGCCCGCCCGGCGACCTGTTCGTCGAGCTTGAGGTGGAGCCGCACGAGTTCTTCACCCGGTCCGGCGACGATCTGCACTGCACCTGTCTCTTATACACA